>JAKLKY010000006.1:35016-61074 GCA_023150415.1 Alphaproteobacteria bacterium
CTGACCTTCGGCATCCACAGCCGGATCACAACCGCGCAAAATCACCTGGCGCATCACATCCGCGCGGGCAATGTCTATATCAACCGCACGATGATCGGCGCGGTGGTGGGTTCCCAGCCCTTCGGGGGCATGGGTCTGTCCGGCACGGGGCCAAAGGCCGGCGGCCCCCATTACCTGCCGCGCTTTGCCCAGGAACGCGTCATCAGCACCGACACCACCGCTGCCGGCGGCAACGCAACGCTGGTGTCACTGGAGGATAAGTAACATGCGTTTGAAAGTTCTTCTGGTTGGTGGCGGCGCACGTGAACACGCTTTGGCCTGGGCGATTGCACAATCGGCCGATTGTGAAGCCTTATACTGCGCCCCCGGCAATGCGGGAATCGAATCTTTTGCCGAATGCGTACCGATCGCAATAGACGATGTGGAGGCGCTGACGCTGTTCGCGCAGGAGAAGGCTATCGATCTTGTCGTCGTCGGCCCCGAAGCGCCCTTGGTTAAGGGGCTGGCCGATAAACTTCGCGACATCGGAATTGCTGTGTTCGGCCCCAGCGCGAATGCGGCGCGGCTGGAAGGCTCAAAAGGCTTCATGAAAGATCTTTGCGCGCAGCAAAATATTCCCACCGCGCGTTATCAGCGCTTCACTGATCCCGCCGCTGCGGATGCTTTTATTGAAACGCTGCACCCGCCGATTGTGGTTAAGGCTGATGGCCTGGCCGCAGGTAAGGGCGTGGTCATTGCGCAAACCAAAAAGGAAGCGCGGCGCGCGGCGCATGACATGCTTTCAGGCAATGCGTTCGGCGCTGCGGGCACGGAGATCGTGATTGAGGAATTTTTAGATGGCGAAGAGTTGAGCTATTTCGTCCTCACCGACGGCGTATCGGTTTTGCCGCTGGCTTCAGCGCAAGATCACAAGCGCGCCTATGACCATGATCAGGGCCCCAACACCGGCGGCATGGGGGCCTATGCGCCCGCACATTTGATGACACCGGAACTTGAGCAAAAGATTCTCGAGCGCATCATCCAGCCCACAATCGAAGGTCTGGCCGCAATAGAATGCCCCTATATCGGCGTGCTGTACGCCGGGATCATGGTGGTGAAGGATGAGCCTTATCTGATCGAATACAATGTGCGCTTCGGCGATCCAGAATGTCAGGTGATTATTCCACGTCTGCAGGGCGACTGGCTGGAGATTTTTGCTGCTGCCGCCAATGGCTGGCTGGAGAGCGTGAAGGAGAATATCCGCTGGCGCACTGACACAGCGCTCTGTGTCGTTATGGCCGCGCAGGGCTATCCCGGCGAACCGATGAAAAACACCACCATTAAAAATCTGGAAGTCGCACAGGAAGCCGAAGATGTCATCGTCTTTCACGCCGCCACACGTCGCGCAGACGATGGTACCCTGCGCGCCATGGGGGGTCGCGTTTTAGGCATCACGGCGATGGGCGCGGATGTGGCACAGGCGCGTGATAAAGCCTACAAGGCTGTGGATATGATCGACTGGCCCGAAGGCTTCTGCCGTCGCGACATCGGCTGGCGCGCCTTGCCCAAGGCCTAAACCGACTTTGAAATCCGGCTGATATAAAACCCGTCAATACCGCCCAGTGTCGGCAAATGATAGGGAAGGCTGCGCACATCGCCATCTTCGGTGATGATCTCGCTCAAGCCGCCCACTTCCTCAGGCGTGATCGCGAGTTTAATGGCATTGCTGTGCTTGGAGAGCAATGCTTCGATCTGCTTCTCACCTTCTTCTTTTTGCAAGGAGCAAACGCAGTAAACCAGAATGCCCCCGGGCGCGAGCATGGCATAGGCATTCTCCAGAATTTCCGCCTGTACGGTGACCAGACGCTGCAAATCCGTCTCGGTTTTGAGATGCAGAATATCCGGATGGCGGCGAATGGTGCCTGTGGCCGTGCAAGGCGCATCGCACAGAATATACTGCGCCGCCTCCCGCGGGCGCCAGACCGTGGCATCAGAAACTACAACTTCGACTTTTTCCTCCAGCCGCAGGCGCTGTAAATTCTGCCGCAGGCGTTTGAGGCGCTGGGCGGAGCGATCGAGCGCAACCACGTACGCCCCCATCGCCGCTAATTGTGCTGTCTTGCCGCCAGGCGCCGCACAAAGGTCAAGAACAGTTTTGCCGCTAACATCGCCAAACAGATGTGCGGGGATCGCGGCCGCGGCGTCCTGCACCCACCACATGCCGTCATTAAATCCCGGCATGTCTTGAACACTGCCCCGCCCATCCTTACAGCGCAGCGTGCGGCAGCCGAGTTGCACGGCCTTCAGCGCGCTGATCCAATAGGCGCGGTCTTTTTCATCCTTGATGGTAATATCCAGCGCGGCCTCGGATAAATTCGCCTGCGCGATCTGCCCCGCACCGCGCAAACCGTAATCCTCGATCCAGCGCTGCAGCAGCCATTGCGGCGTGTTGCGCGTGGCCTCATCCTGACGCGCCAGCCATTCCTTTCCCACCCGCGCCACCGTGCGCAACATGGCATTCACAAAGCCTTTTTGCCGGTCCATCTCCGCCGCATCAATCAGCCGCACCGAAGTATCCACCGCCGCATGGTCAGGAACCCCCATAAACAAAATCTGCGCCGCGCCAAGCCGCAACGTATTCTGAACGATGATGTTCTTCGGCGCGGGTTTTTCCTCCGCCTGCTGCAGGATGTCATCGATCTGACCCAGACGGCGCAGCACGGTCGCCACCAGCATGCGGCAAAAAGCGCGGTCGCGCTGCGGCAATGTGCGAAAGGCTTTCGAATCTTCCAAAACGCCATCCAGCGCCTTATACTCACCCAGCACCGCGCCTAGAATATCCAGCGCCGCCTGACGCGCCGCCAGCATTTCCATCGCAGCCGCTGCGTCGCCCACATCGTGGTCGGCATATAAATCGTGAAGATTAGTACTCTGGCTCACGCCCTTTGTCCCTGTCTATTAACGAATCGACAAAGCCTAGCGTAAAAAACTCCCGATCAAAAGAGGTGAGTTTTATGCCACCCCAAGCGCAGGTGTAGGAGGTTTAGCCTGCTTGCCGTCGTAATGCGAGTTGAGTGTGGAATGCTGAACAAATTTTTCCAATTCAAGCAGCGAACCGTCGATGAAACGGAAGCTCATGCCAGGCTTCGTGATCGCCATGATGCCCCTCAGTTTTCTTAACCGTTCCTCTTGTGCCCGAAGGAGATCTTCTTTCATCAGGTGTGCAGCCCAAAAGGCATGCGCCACGCTCATCGGGCCCGCATGGAATTTAGAAATAGAGCCCGGCTCCGGCTGCTCAGAATTACCCAAAAATCGGGCTTGTATGGGGGATAATGCATCACCGTAATCTGTCGCAACCCTTGCGAACAGATCGCGATTGCTCAATTCTTTTTCATTCTTAACAACACGAATTTCACGCGCTGAATCCTCATGCTCAGGGTGGGTAAAATCCTTGATAACTTTAATCCCGGCAATGTTGCACCAAAGAGCTTCGGCATAGCCAAGGGGGCCAATATCCCGAAAATTCGTGTAAATTGTTGCGCTCTGCAAATTCCAGGATTCGAATATGCCCTTTGCACTCTGCGCTCTGCATGCCGCATGTAAGGCTTTTACGATCACGCTTTGCTCAAAATCGTTCTTGCGCTGAGCCGGATAGTCTTTCTCCTGCGCCAGAACGGTTTTCCCATCCGCGGCAACGATCACCGCCGCCGGCGTTATGGCCTTTCTAAAAAACTCCTCCCACGTATGCCCTTGCGCCGCCATTTCCGAAACAGGTGTATAAATAATTTGCCCTGTATCCTTTAGATTTTGAATTTGTTCATTTACGACAGAATCGAATGCCAGGATCCCCTCAGGATGGTGCAAAATACGAAAGGCCTGAATGGCCCGAAACGCCCTGTCGTAGGGCAGATCATTAAACTTCGCGTCACGCTGTGTTTGCTCAAAGCTGGATTTAAACCCAACATAAAAATCACCATGTGCAATCAAACCCTGACTTATTAAATCCTGGGCGAATAATATTTGTTTGGCGCGGCAGGATGGGCAGCTTTCACCGCTCGAGATCTGAACGATTTTCCATCCTTGTCCCCGACGGGCTTTAAGAAATTTCGCGACCTTCTCTCTGTTTTCCAGTCGAAGATTTTCGGCCTCTGCATGTGCACTGGCAATGCCTTTAGACACCACAGCGTTTGAATCTTCTGGGTGTTCAGCTGTACCAACCAGCACATATTCATTGGTGCTTGGATTCACCAGCCAGAGCTGCGCGCCGAATGGCCCGCCTTTTCCTGCCATGGCCGTTTGCATGGCGAAAAGATCGCTCTGATTAACCATGGTTTCCCATAGCAGAGCAGAACCCGGCAACTCTGCCGACGCTGTTTGAAAGCGGGGGTTTGAAATACCATACGGAATATTATTATAATACATTTTTGCCACAGAACCTGCTCCTGTAATGACAGTCCGCTTTTATGGCTTTCTAACGTGGAAAGGGCAAAAGGTACAATATAAAAATACTATGTCTTTTTATTTCTAATAATACTATCCTCTAATGCGCAAGAATGTTCGATCAGCTGCGCCCACAGATGCCGAATAAAATCCGCGTCCAACCCCAAAGCAACGGCGTCGGCCGCAGCGTTTTCCCGCACTTCGTCAACGCGGTCCTGCAACACAGCGGGGATTCCGTGCTGAGCCTTTAATACGCCAACCTTTTCAATCACATCATAGCGAGCGCGCAGCAGGCCGATGATCTGCCGGTCCAGCGCATCAATGCGCTCGCGATAAGGCTTGAGAATATCGGCTGATCTTTCCTGTTTTTCAGCGCTCATCCTCGCCCTCTTTCTGCTCTGGACGACCACGAATGATCCGCCCCCCACCGGAACCACCACCACTTGTACCCAAACCCAAAGACGGCGGCGCCTGCGACGGCGCCAGACGCGGCGCTATTTCCATGGCATGACGTCGCGCCAGATGCGGGGCGAACTGCAAGGCAGCAGGGCTGGCATCGCCCAGCACGCAGCCCATCGCCTCGTCATTGCCCAGATCGTCACGATGGACCGGCTGGCCCGTTGTGCATCGTTTGACAAAGCTATTAAAAGCCTGAAGCGGGTTACGCGGCTGTACCACCCCGCGCATAGCATCCAAACGATAAGGGTCGTCCTGGAACATCAACGGAATTTGGTATGCCTGCGCGATGTGACCATTTTTAATCGCGCCCAGATGGATTTGTCCGCACAGCTCTAACATTGGAAAGAAAGCGCTGTCGATGCTGATATTCAGATCGAGATAATCCATGTCGGCATATTCAAGGCTCATCAATCCCGTCTGGATATCCATGACCGCGCCCGCGACTTTCTTGACCAGGTTTTCACTGGTAATCAGGCCTGCTTCGCCGTCTTTTGTGAACAGAAGATCGATATTCATGAAATTGATGCGTTGTGCTTTTGTTTCTCTCTTAAAACCTTGTATAAAGCTTGTATGACCTTTTGCCAAATCAAACTTAGATTATTCCGATGTGCGGCATAGCCGGATTATTCGCCACCACCAACGTGCGCAGCCGGGCTGACCTGCATGCGATCGCGCGCAACATGAACGATACTCTTGCCCATCGCGGCCCAGATGGCGGCGATCTGTGGCAAGACCCAGACCTGCCGCTGGTCCTGGCCCAGCGCCGTCTGGCGATTATTGATTTAAGTCCCGAAGGCGCGCAGCCCATGGCTTCGTCTTCGGGGCGTTATCACGTCACTTACAATGGAGAGATATATAACTTTCTCGAGCTGCGCAAAGAGCTGGAGGCACAAGGTGCCACCTTCCGTGGTCGTAGCGACACAGAAGTATTTCTTGAATCGCTGGAAGCCTGGGGGCTTGCTCAAACATTACAGAAAATTAATGGTATGTACGCGCTCGTCTTGTGGGATCGCAAAACCCGGCAAATTCACTTCGTACGCGACCGCCTGGGCAAAAAGCCCCTGTATATCGGCTGGGCGGGCAGCACGCTGGTCTTCGGCTCCGAACTTAAGGCCTTGCGGCGCCATCCCGACTTTCAAAATCGCATCAGCCCAGCAGGGCTTGGTCTATATATGAATCAGGGCTGCCTGCCCGCGCCGTTCACAATTCACGATAATATCTGGATGCTCCCGCCGGGGCATATCCTTAGTCTTGAATCGCAAGCGCTGAGCCCAGGCGCAGACCTCGCAACGCTAAGTCTACCATATTGGGACAAGATCGCAGTGCTGCGACAGGCGCGCCTCAATCCGCCTGCGCGTGATGAAAAAACCGTGATCGACGAATTCGAAGCCCTGCTGGAAGATTGCGTACGTCAACGCATGATCTCCGATGTGCCGCTGGGCGCATTCCTTTCGGGTGGAATCGACAGCTCGACTGTCGTGGCGTTGATGCAAAAGCATTCCATGCGCCCGGTCAAAACCTATTCCATCGGTTTCCAGGAGAGCGGCTTTGACGAAGCTGTCTTTGCTCGTCCCATCGCCGCGCATCTGGGTACGGATCATCAAGAGCAATTTCTCGACTCGCGCACCGCGCGCGAAATCGTGCCGGATCTGCCGCAAATGTTTGACGAGCCTTTTGCCGACTGCTCGGCGATCCCAACATATCTTGTGGCAAAATTCGCGCGGCAGGATGTCACCGTAGCGCTCTCAGGCGATGGCGGTGATGAAATGTTGGGCGGCTACAAGCGCCATCAAATAGGTCCCAAACTCTGGCGCGCGATGCGCATGATCCCTATGCCCGCGCGTACACTTGCCGGTGCCATTGCCGGCGCCGTGCCCTACCATGTCTGGAACCGCCTTAATCCGGCCCGCCCCGAATTCGGGCGCGCGATGCACAAACTGGCCGATGTGCTCAAGGCTCAAAGCCCGGCGCAGCTTTATCAATCCCTGATATCACATTACGAACATCCGCCCCTGACGCAGGCTGTTCGTGCCGTCACGCCATTATCGCGCACGTATGAGGAAGATTTCTCCAACCTTTCGCTGAACGAGCGCATGATGCTTTGGGATACAGTTTCCTATCTGCCCGATGACATCATGACCAAGGTGGATCGCGCCAGCATGGCCGTCTCGCTGGAGGCGCGTGCGCCGTTGCTGGACTATCGCGTTTTTGAATTCGCATGGCGTCTACCGCTCAGCTATAAAATACGGGGAAGCAAGGGAAAATGGCTGTTGCGTCAGGTACTGGCGCGCCATGTGTCACCGTCCTTGTTCGACCGGCCCAAGCAAGGCTTCACCCCGCCGATTGCCCAGTGGCTGCGCGGTGATTTAAAGGCCTGGGCGCAGGATCTGCTCAGCGATGCAACGCACAGCAGCCAGGATCTTCTTGATATGCGCGCCGTCAACGCTCTCTGGCAGGCGCATAGCAACCACAGCGCGGATCACGCCACAAAACTCTGGACTGTGCTGATGTTTTTGGCCTGGCGCCGGCATTGGGGTTAAACCAAGACGCCAAGAGTCACAAAAGACCGGGGAAATAATCAGCTTGTTTCTCAATGAGACAAAAAAGAAAAGGGCGGGAGAATTCCCGCCCTTTCCGGTATTTGGTATTTGGAGTCTGGCAGATTAGAAGTTGATCTGCGTACCGAGCAGAAGCGCGGCTGCATCAACTTCAGCATCGCCCGTTCCACCGAGCGTGGAGCCCTTCAGCTCATGATCCACGTACTGGACCGAGCCATTGAAGGTCATGCCAGGACCGTAGGTGTATACAACACCGCCCGTCCAACGATCTGTGTCCAGACCATGGATAGCGAATGTATTGTCAACGGTCATGTATGATGCGCCGACTTTCCATGCGCCGGTGGTGTAATCTGCACCAACAACCCATGTCTGTTCATCTTCAACAGCCTTGCTGTCTCCGGTTGTCGGAGCCGTTGGGCCTGTCAGACGCGCCAGATTACCGTTGTCGTCAACCAGGTAAGCCGTACCGATACCGAACGCGCCGATATCCAGGTCCAGACCTATGTTCCAAGCCTGACGGTCATCCGTTGCATCGGTATAGGCTGTCGTTGTGTACAGTTCGCGCTCCAGCTCCTGGAATGTCAGACCGCCGCCAACGATGACGCCAACCTGATCGAACTGACCTTCGTAACGAAGAGCGCCTTCGTATGTCGCGCCAAACGCATTGTCATTGGAGTTGCCAACACCTTCAAGGTTATTCGCTGCACCGCCATCAGGCGTAAAGCTCACGCCGCCCTGGAAGCCGCTGAATACAGGTGTCAGGTAGGTAAGCTTGGTGTTCTTACCAGCCAGATCCTGATCGTAATCCAGACCGCCACGAGTCTCGACGAAAGCCGAACCAGCAGTGTCAAACGTTGACGATGCAATTGCGTTGGTCGTTGTGCCAGCGCCATTGGTCAAGTTTGCCAGGTCGTCATTGATCAGCGCATCATAGTTGAAAGGCTGAATGTCTTGGCGCAGACCGTCGACTACGCTGTCAGCGGAAGGAGCAGCAACCTGCAACAGGTAAGCCGCGCCATCTTCATCGCCCAAATTGACACGGCCCCAGCCGCCGGAGAAGTAAGCATAGCTTTCATCAACCGTTTCAGCATCATCGCCGCCGTCAACCGACAATTCAAAATGGGCGCCGACCGTCAGGCCATTGTCCAGAGCGCTTTCACCGGAGAAGTACAGCTCGGTGTTGCGAACGAAATCAAACTGGTTGGATTGGGCTTGGTTTTGCGTGCCAGGCGTTGCAACAACAACCTGATCATCATCCGCAATCACACCGTACATGGATGTGTTACCACCGATATCCAGGTCGATTTCGGCCATCGCAGGCGCAGCCGCGAGAACCAGACCCAGAGCAGCAGTGCTCAAAAGTAGTTTTTTCATTTTGGTTTTCCTCCAAAGACCTCTGCAGCCAATTTAAGCAGATGCAGAAGCATGTTGAACAAGATCCCTTGGAACTTATTATTGGCCCCTTAGAATCACTTAAAATCAGCCCGTTGCGGGCTAACCTGTTGCTTGTATGTCATAGGCCCGGTAGCGCTTCAACACTACGATTCCACACCGTGATATTTTTTTTACAGACGTTGCATTTTTGCAACGAAGATACATTTATATACATATTAATATTTAGGGCTCTAGCATTTGCAGACATTGTTGCGCTAATTTCACTCGCTCTTGCGCTAGGACAATTAGACGACCTGGGGTTTCAAGAAACAATCCCTTTTTCCTGTCATCTTCAGAAGGGCTAAACCCCATTGCCCGACTTTCTTGTAAGGCACGATGAAAGCGGCGCATGTGAAGCATAGCTTGAAGCGGCCTGCGCTCTACGACGTGCATAAAATATAACAAGAGAGATTGATGCGCTGTATTAGGAAACTGCCCATGCAATGGGCTCATATCACCAAAAATGGCCTTGAATGCTGCGGTAATTTTGGGCTTTTCAAATTTTTTTTCAAATTCCCCGATGGCAGCAATATCAGAAGGCGGTTCATTCACACAATGTAAGGACTTTTGCCCAAAGTGCTCTGTTGCAGCGGCACAAATCATCGGTTTCCGAGTCGGTAACCTGTTGGATACTGATGATTTCGGCACAACAGTAAAACCCATCACTTGCTCTCAAAATAGTTTGTAGTGCTTCGGTGAATTATTTATTCATGCGCTTTATAATCGTTTTCAACGGAGCCTGTCACGCTTTTTCTGGCGGATTTTTAAAAAACGATTTATAAATCCACTCGGTGAAATGGGCATGAAAGATTCTTTCGATGTGATCGTGATTGGCGGCGGGCATGCGGGCTGCGAAGCGGCTGCTGCTGCCGCGCGCATGGGCGCGCGCACGGCGCTGGTAACACACAAGCTATCGAGCATTGGCGCCATGTCCTGCAACCCGGCCATAGGCGGGCTTGGCAAGGGGCATCTCGTGCGCGAGATCGACGCGCTCGATGGGCTCATGGGGCGCGTGATCGACCAAGCCGGCATCCAGTTCCGGATGCTCAATGCCTCCAAGGGCCCGGCGGTGCGCGGACCGCGCGCGCAGGCCGACCGCAAATTATATCGCGAAGCCATGCAGGCTGCGCTGCGCGAGATACCAAATCTGACCTTGATCGAAGATGGCGTGGAAGATCTGGTGCTCGAGGCAAGCGAATGCAAAGGCATTCACACGGCAACAGGCCGGACGCTACATGCGCCGTCCGTCGTGATTACAACCGGCACATTCCTGCGCGGTGTAATCCACCGGGGTTCTGAGCAAACCCCCGCCGGGCGCGTAGGAGAGAAGCCCGCCGTCGGCCTTGCCCTTACATTAGAAAAATTACAGTTGCCGCTGGGGCGGCTGAAAACAGGAACTCCGGCCCGCCTCGATGGCCGCACGATCAACTGGTCCGCCTGCGAAATCCAGCCCGGCGATGATCCGCCCGTGCCGTTTTCAACGCTGACGGACCGCATCACCGTGCCGCAAATTCCCTGTCACATTACTTATACGAATGACCAGACACATGCGATTATTCGCGAAAACCTCCAGCGATCCGCCATGTATTCCGGCGCGATCAGCGGAACAGGGCCGCGCTATTGCCCATCGATTGAAGATAAAATCAGCCGCTTCGCTGATAAATCGCGCCATCAGATTTTCCTTGAGCCCGAAGGACTGGACGACCCGACTGTCTACCCGAACGGCATTTCCACGTCCCTGCCCGTGGATGTGCAAGATGCCTATATCCGCAGCATTTCAGGATTGGAGAATGTGCGTATATTAGAGTATGGCTATGCGATCGAATATGATTACGTTGATCCCCGCGCGCTCAAATTCACACTGGAAACCAAAGCCGTTTCAGGCCTCTTTTTGGCTGGCCAAATCAACGGCACTACCGGCTATGAAGAAGCCGCGGCACAGGGCTTGATGGCCGGGCTTAATGCTGCGTGCCGCGCCGCTGGGGATGTTTCACGTGAAACATTTGATGAGTTTGCACTGGACCGCGCAGATGCCTATATTGGTGTCCTGATCGACGACCTGATCACGCGCGGCGCGCCAGAGCCTTACCGTATGTTCACCAGCCGCGCCGAATACCGCCTGCGCCTGCGCGCCGATAATGCTGATCAGCGCCTGACGGATAAAGGTCTTGCAATTGGCTGCATCGGGCCCGCGCGTCAGGCCGCCTGGGCACAAAAGAAGCAGGATCTCGCAGCGGCGCGGGCTTTGGCCCAATCACTCAGCGCGACGCCGAATGCGCTGGAAAAGCACGGTATCTCCGTCAACAAAGACGGGCAGCATCGTAATGCTTTGACTTTGCTTGGGTTTTCACACATTTCCTGGGATGATCTCGCCCGCATTTGGCCGGATTTAAACGCTATAAAACCAGAAATTCGTGAGCAAATTCAATGTGATGCACTCTATGCCGGCTATATGGGCCGTCATGACGCGGATATTGAGGCCTTCCGCCGCGATGAAGCCCTCCTCCTGCCCGTAGATCTGGACTATTATGCCGTTGGAAGTTTATCTACGGAAATCCGCAACAAGCTCTCGCAAATCCGCCCGGCAACTTTGGGTGCGGCATCCCGTATTCCAGGCGTGACACCAGCGGCGGTGATTGCCTTGCTCCGGTATGTGAAGCGCAAAGATCATAAAAATGCAGCCTGACGATTTTGCATCCCGCTTCGATGTTTCACGTGAAACAATTGAAAAGCTGAAAATTTACGAAGCTCTTTTGCGCAAATGGCAAAACGCGATCAATCTTGTTGCGCCCTCTACACTTGGCCAGATTTGGGAGCGGCATTTTGCTGATTCGCTGCAATTGGCCGCCTTTATGCCCAACCATATGCGCATTGCCGATCTCGGCGCAGGCGCAGGGTTCCCGGGCCTCGTTCTGGCAATTGCGCGTCCCGACCTAGAGATACATCTAATCGAATCCGATACGCGAAAGGCCGAATTCCTGAAAAATGTTTCACGTGAAACAGCGACCCCGGTCAAAGTCCACAATGCGCGCGCCGAATCGGTCTTGCCTCACATCGCGCCGCAAATTGTCACTGCCCGCGCTTTTGCTGCATTGAAAGAGATCTTGAACCTATGCGAACCACTCTTTAATTCTGCCCCGCAATTCGTGTTGCTGAAAGGGGGCACTGCGACGGATGAGGTTGCGCAGGCTACTGAAAAATATGAATTTTTACCTGCCGCACATCCCAGCCAAACCGATCCGAAAGCGCAAATTCTCCATCTTAAAAATGTCCGCGCCCGAACCAGCGCCACGTGAATCTTCTTGCATTTTATAATCTGCTGCGTATCATCGTCCCATGCTGACATCCCCCCAGACACACGTGAAACAACGGGCCCGCCTTTTAGCCATTGCCAATCAGAAAGGGGGGGTGGGCAAAACCACCACAGCTGTTAACCTTGCAACAGCATTAGCGGCTGTCGGTCAGCGCGTCTTGATGATCGACCTCGATCCGCAGGGCAACGCTACAACAGGTCTGGGCATTCGACGCGCCGATATCCGCGCCAGTGCCTACGACGTTCTCTTTAATGATGAGCCGATCGAGCGCAGCGCGATGGAAACCAAAGTGCCGCGCCTGTCGGTTGTGCCATCGTCCATCCATTTATCGGGCGCCGAGATTGAGCTGGTCAATCTGGAGCAGCGCGAATACCGATTGCGCAATGCGCTGCACGCGCCCCTGCCCTATGACTATGTGATTATTGACTGCCCGCCATCGCTGAGCTTATTGACACTCAATGCACTGGTAGCTGTCGATGCGATTGTCGTGCCGCTGCAATGTGAATTTTTCGCGCTGGAAGGCTTGAGCCATCTGGTAAAAACGATTGAACGCGTGCGCGGGAAATTCAACCCCGATCTGCAAATTCACGGTGTGGTTCTGACGATGTATGATCCGCGCAATCGTCTTTCAGCGATGGTCGAGGCTGATGTGCGCAATCACTTTGGGGATCAGGTCTATCAAACCGTGATCCCGCGTAATGTGCGCCTGTCCGAAGCGCCCTCGCACGGTCTGCCCGCCATCATCTACGACATGAAATGCGCCGGCGCGCAGGCCTATATCCGCCTCGCCAAAGAAATCATCAAACGCGAACGGGCGCAGCAAAAAGCACAAGAACAAAAATCTGGCGAACAAGAAGCAGCATAAGGAACGCACATGATCAAGAAATTAAAGGGATCGAATCCGCGTGGCTTGGGACGTGGTTTAAACGCATTGTTTGAGGATGAAGAAGTAGCGCATGCAGCCGCACCGACAGCGGAAACCGCGGCCTCGCCTGCAGCAAATGCCGCAGCAAATGAAAGCAGCGCAGAGGCAAAGTCACGCCGCATGTTGGCTGTAGAAATGCTGCAGCCAGGCACAATGCAGCCGCGCGTCGAATTCAAGGAAGAAGAGCTGGAGAGTCTTTCGCTTTCACTGAAGACGCACGGCATGCTGCAGCCCATTCTGGTGCGTCCGCATCCGGTGCAAAAAGGGCGTTTTGAAATCATCGCCGGTGAACGCCGCTGGCGCGCCGCACAACGCGCGCAGCTGCATGAGGTTCCGGTGATTATCCGGAATCTGAGCGATGTTGAGGCGCTGGAAATCGCGCTGATCGAAAACCTGCAGCGCGCGGATCTAAATCCTGTCGAAGAGGCGCAAGGGTATAAGAATCTCATGGAATCTCATGGCTACACGCAGGAAAAACTCGCCGAACGCCTGGGCAAAAGCCGCAGCCATATTGCAAACATGGTGCGCTTGCTAACTTTGCCGCCGCTGCCGCTGGAGGCTCTGAAAATGGGCGATTTAACGCCCGGCCATGCGCGGGTTCTTGTTGCAGCAAAACATCCCGAACGACTGGCGATCGAGATTCTCGAGAATGGTTTAAACGTGCGTCAGGCTGAGGCGCTCGCCCGCGGCGAAAAAGTGAAAAGCACCAAAGGCATCAAGTCGAAACTGCCGCTCGGCAAGGATACAAATATCCTGAGCCTGGAGCGTGAAATCGAAGGCTATCTTGGCCTAGATGTCAATATACAGAACAAGCCAGACAATTCCGGCGCGCTCATCATCACCTATAAAAACCTTGAACAACTGGACAAGTTGCTAAAGTTTTTGATGAAGGTTTAATTCCTGTTGGCCAAACAATAGCCATTTTCAATGGTCAGTAAAATTTCCGGATTTTTGGCGTCCGCTTCAATTTTCTGACGCAGACGGTAGATATGGGTCTCCAGCGTATGGGTCTCGAGCACAGCCTGATGGCCCCAGATGCGCGCCAGAAGGGCATCCTTGTTCAAACCTTGCGCGCCTGCCTGCGCCAGCGCCATCAGCAACGCCACTTCCTTTTCCGTCAGGCGAATAGGGGGCGCGTCAGGAATGCTGGCATCAAAAAGAGCGCTGCTTTCACTTCTTAAGACATACTGACCAACCGGTATTTCAGAAAATGATTTTGCCAGTATTTTCCTTTTATTATCAATAATATAATCAAGAAAAGCGCCCAAGCGACAAACGGTATAATCTGGCAAAAATATTACCGGCGCGGGTGCGGTGTTGCCGGCATGTATTTGGCAATCATTGAGACCATGATGCAGCAACAGATGCGCTACCATCGGTTGTAAAAGAGGTTCGGGCGATGAAAATGCAAATTGAAACTTCTCTGTCTCTGGTTCTGGCATAATGCTTGCAATCCTAAACCTTAGAAATTTAGCCGGAAACATATGTAACCTAAAACAAACATGGAGCCAAAGCCATGAAAATCCAAGCCCCACCTGTGCAGACAGAACCTGCCCTGCGCTGGTCCAAAGCTGCGCAAATCGACGGCAAGATGCCAGTGTGGGACAATACGCCTGCACCACGTATACAAACGGAACAAAATCTTGCGCGAGCGCAAAAAGGCCGGGAAGCATCCTTTGAGACCGCCATGCGCGCGGCCGAAGCCCGCAATGATACACATGCCCTTGCCTATGCGGATAATTCACACAGCAAACAAACCGCAGCCGAACAGCCCTTCGGTTTTGGCGACGTCGTGGATATGATCAACCCCCTGCAGCATGTGCCCGTGGTCAACATGGCGTATCGTGAAATCACAGGCGATCAGATCCGCCCTGTGGGGCGTATTATCGGCGGCGCTCTCTTTGGTGGTCCCCTGGGTGCTGCGAGTGGATTGGTGAATGTCATTGCCCAAGATGCAACCGGGCGCGATGTCGGCGAAAATATTCTCGCCATGCTGCAAGATAAAGCCGGGCCTGTGTCATTTGCAGAAGCAACGCGCAATCAACCACGCGCCTTTCGCATCAGCGCGGCAGAAAGCTTAGTTCAGACAGGTTAGAAATGATTTGCGCATCAGGATGCGCGCTTGCCGAAATAGCGCTTGCAAACACTCTTTAATTCATCTTCAAGCTGGCTGCCGTACAAGCCGCCGTCACCCTGCATGCGTTTGGCAACGATGGCGCTTAATGTTTTATGATGCGCAGCAACGATGGACACAGCATCTTCATCCATCACTTTCAGTCCCTCAAGAAAACTCAGCATGATATTCGCCAGGTTGCTAATGAGCTTATAGCGGAATGTCGACGCATTGGCCTTAAGCTGCATGACAGGCTCTGTCATCGCATGGACGGCCTGATCAAGGGTAATGGTTCCCTTTTGCGCCTGTTCAATTGCCTGGCCGAGCCGCGTCAGATATTCATTTGCGAGCGGCGCAAAATCGACATCGTTACTATCAATCACGCCTTGTGAGCGACGCACAGCATCCTCATCCAGAGGACCAACACCAACCTTCGCCTGAAGGATCTTGTTGGCCTTGATTACTTTGACATTTGCATCGTTCGGCGGCGTGGCGCTCATGGGCTTGCGCTTTCCGTACGGCCAGCGTCTTTATCTGCCGCACGTTTTGTTGTGCCCTTAAAATCACCCGAAATGCGCCGTCGCCGGTCGGGTCCAAAATATTCATTTGTCTCGATAAAATCACGCGGCGCACTGATCACATAAGCGATGCGCCGCGCCATATCCTGTGCGGAAAAAGGTTTGACCAGAAACTCCGTCGCGCCGACATCGCGCGCCGTTTCAACCCGCGGCAAAGCACTGTAGCCCGTCATCATAATAATGGGCACCATGCGATTGGGCGATTTCGGATTTCGGCGAATTTTCTGCACAAGTTCAAGACCGCTGGTCGGCTGCATGTGCCAATCGGTAATCACGATATCTGGATTATGCTGGCAAAACTGGGTAAAGCCTTGTTCGCCATCGGCTGCGGTGTAGATTGTCCCCACGCCCAAAGCATCAAGCACCGATGTCACCAGCTTGCGCATGGGCATCGTGTCCTCTACCAAAAGAACGCTAAGTTTTTCGAATCGAAAAGCCATGCTAATATTTAAACTTATTCAAATAAAAACCTCTTTAACAAGCGTCAACTCTAAAGCACAAAGCAACCTATTCAAAAGTCTATATTTTTTCATAAATCTTGACAAATCTTAAGAAACACTTAAATTAGTAGACAGGATAACTACTTTGGAGCAAAAAGAAAACATGGCTTCAAATTTAAAACCAATAGCCAAGCCGCGGCCGGAAACAACGGAGAGCGTAAGCGCTGAGCATGTTCATGCGGCCGGATTGTCTTTTGCGCTGGAAGACGTCAGCCATGTGTTAGTTGATGGCTCGGATATGATGGTTCTCTTCCAAGATGATGCGGCGCTCGTGATTTTAGGTGGAGCCGATATCGCCGCTTATCCAAATGTCATAGAAAGGCCCTCCAATCTCGATCTCGACCTGCTTATGGCCCTCGCCCAACCTATGCCCGTAGCGGTAGAGGGGAATGCGCCAATGTCAGCGGACACACTCGACACACTGCTCGCAAATATAGAGCCTGCCGCAGGCGACGATGCGGCTCCCTCTACGCAAAATGTCGATCATACTGGATTTCGCTTTGATGATTTTACGCCGACGGATGCCGGTGCCGGTGCGAATTTGCTTCCGATTGGCGCCCTTGCGGGAACAACGCTGGATTTTGATTCCGTATTTGAAGGTAGCGGCGCATTGCAAGATTCATTGCGCGATCTCTCGGCGCGGCTCTTGCTCAGCGGAGCAACGAATGGTGGCGATGGTAATACCAATGGTGGCGGCACTGGCTATCCGCTGATCGATGGCGTCACACTCAGCGGCAGCCACGGCGCACATGGACCCATTGGGCCGCAGCAGAATACATCGCAAAATGCAGGCCCGGCAATCGGTGGAATCATAGGCATCAATCACGGCAATCCGGGGCCGCCTTTGCCCTTAGGCGGTCCCGTTCTCGATAACCTGCCCGACCCACATAATAACAATCAGCATCTGGTTTAAATCAACGCGGCAACAGCGCCCAATATCGGCCGTCTGATTTCATCGGCCCGGCCATCGCTTCAGCCTGCGCACCATGACCCCAGAAGAAATCGCCGCGCACCGGTCCGCGAATAGCGCCGCCCGTATCCTGCGCGATCATCAGGCGTTTGATTTGCAGGCGCTGGTCTGTCGCCTCGATATCCACCCACAGCGGCAAGCCGTAGGGGAGCAACGAACGATCTACTGCTAGCGAACGTTGCGGCGTCAGCGCCACGCCCTCGCCGCCTTGCGGTCCTTGTTCCGCTTCTTCATTCATTTTGAAAAAGACATAGGAACGATTGGTGTTCATGATCTCATCCGCTTGCTCCGGATGCGCTTTAAGCCACTGTTCTATCGCCTGCATGGAGACATCTTCCTTGCTTAGCGATTGACGTTTAATCAGCTCGCGTCCGATGGCAGTGTAAATATGGCCGTTCTGCCCTGCATAACCGATGCGCATAAGGCTGCCGTCATCCATCTCCACCACGCCCGAGCCTTGCACTTGCACGAAAAACGCATCCACCGCGTCATCCACCCAGACCAGCACCTTGTCGTTATGCGGCCATTGCCCGGCGACAATGGCGGCACGATCTTCATAGGGCTTAAGCTGGCCTGTGACCACACGGCCAGCAATGCGTTGGCCCTTCAGTTCGTCACGGAATTCGCCCAGATCCACCATCACCAGATCATCGGGGCGCGTGTAAAGCGGTATGCGATAGGGTCCCTTCCGTGTGCGCGACCCGCGCAGGGATGCTTCGTAATAGCCGGTAAAAAGCCCCTTTACTTCATCGCCCGCGCGCACTTCATATGGGCGAAATCGCGATTCAAAAAACGTGCGCAACATTGCAGCATTTTGAGAATCCAGTGCAGCAAATTCACGGCAGCGCTCTTGCCATAGCGCCATTGTTCCGGCCTCAGGAAGGGGGCCAAAATTCTTTGCGGGGTCGGATTTGAGGATGCGTGCGCAAGAACGGCTAAAGGCGGTAGCAAAATCCTGGAAATTTTCATCCTGCCATCCCGGCAATGTCGCGAATTCGGCAGGGCGTAAATTTAAAGGACCGAGTGCTTCTTCCTTCATCCCTGCGCAGGCGGATAAAAAGAGCAAGAGTAAGAAGGCAAAACGCGCCATGTCTAATCCACGCGCTTGTCTGCAAAACGCTGCTGATACAGCGTTCCAAAATCGACAGGATTAATCAGCAAGGGCGGGAAGCCACCTTGCACAGTGACCTCGGAGAGGATCTGCCGCACAAATGGAAACAGCAGGCGTGGAATTTCAATCAGCAAAAGCGGATGGCGCTTATCTTCCGGCACAGCCGCACCCAGCGAAACAAGTGCCGCATATTCAACCTCAGCTATAAACAAAACAGCCTTGTCGCGGTTGGCCTGCGCCCGTACCGTTAATACAACTTCGAAAAATGTTTCACTTTGGCCCGGCACAGGCGGCAGCGCGCGCGCATCCATCCCAAGATTCACATCCATCTCCGGAGCACCGGATGTTTGCAGGCTTTGCGGCGCACCGGGATTCTCAAAAGAGAGGTCGCGCACATACTGCGCATGAATGGTAACGGGGAGGCCCTTGCTCTGTATCATGTTGTTTTCGCTGCTCATCCCCTTTCATTAAGCAGCCAGACCCGCCAACGCAAGAGCTTTTGCGTTTCACGCGAAAGATGCTAAAAAGAAAAGACATACGGCCTGTGCTTGACATTGCGCCAATAAACACAAAGGTTAGTACACAAAGGTTAATAACGTGCCCGCTGATCTTCTCATTTACGGACTGGTGGCCGCCGGATTGGTTTTCTGGCTGCGCAATATTCTGGGAACTCGCCACGGGGAAGAACGCGAAAGACCAAATCCACTCAAACCTGCCGAGCCAAAGAAGGACGACACACCCTATCTGGCGCCGATTGAAGGCAGTGCCACGCGGGAGAAGGAATCAGAAAATCCGGCCCCTGCATATAAAGTGTTTGCCGCACCGCGCGCACAAGAGGGGTTATCCCAAATTGCGCAGACAGACCGCGGCTTTGACATCAACCATTTCATCACGGGCGCGAAAGACGCGTTTGCGATCATCGTTGAGGCTTTCGCGCAGAAGGACCGCCAAACGCTCCGCGATCTGCTCACGCCAGCTTTATATCCTGTCTTCGAGCAGGCGCTCATCGCGCGGGATCATAGCGGCCAGGCTTTGCACACTGAGATACACGCCATTCGGCGCGCCGAGATCGTCGAGGCACGGCTGCAAGGGCGCAATGCCTTTATCACCGTGAAGTTCGTGGCGGATGAGACGCTTGTCCTGCGTGACGCACAAGGCAACATTCTAGAAGGCAATCCGGACCGTGTGAGCGAAATGCGCGACATCTGGACCTTCACCCGCGACATCAAAGCGCGCGACCCACGCTGGCTTTTGGCCGAAACGCGGGGCGACTTCGAGGGCGATAACAAAACCCTGCCGAATAGTGTTTAGCCAGTTTACAGTTTTAAGACTTGGCAATTCGCGCCAGGCGCTTGCTAATCAGGTCGGAGGCTTTATCCGATGCCTGGGCGAGAACAGTCTGCGAACCAGTGACGGTCGAATCGTTAGAGGCCATATACCCGCCATAATTGCTACATTCATAATAGCCCACATACTTACACTCCAGCAGAACGTAAAGCCCATAGGATGTATAGCCAAAGAAACCCGTTGATACTTTTGCGTAAAGCGGAGGGCAATCCGAAGGACAGCAGCTGTTATAAGTGGCTTGTGGGTTGACCCTTTTTTCGAAGTCCGCGCTGCCTGATGGTCCTGAAGGATTGCCCAGCACAGGCACTTCCGCCCAAACGTTAACCATGCTGACGGTTGCCAGAAAAACGGCCAGTGCTAAAAGTATATAAAAACGCTTCATTGCCTACCCCTTAGAATTATATGTTATTAGCCCGATAACCAGCATAAACCATATTATTTAACATCCTGTCAATATTTATTGGAAATTTTGGCGCGGAATGGTGCTCTAAGCCTTTGTTTTATTTGCTATTTCCCTATACAGAAATCCCGGAAAATAACATCGAGCAAATCCTCGACATCCACGCGGCCTGTGACGCGACCGATCGCCCGCACGGCCAGCCGCAAATCCTCTGCCGCCAGCTCAGGAAGAGTTGCGTTATGAAAGCGTAGAATATGGTCATGGGCCTCCGCCAGCGCTTCACGATGTCGGGCACGGGTTAGGGCCGGCACTTCGCTTACCCCTTCCTCGAGGATTGTGCGGGCGCGACAGATTAGAGCGTCAATCAAACGATCGATCCCCTGCCCCGTCTGGGCAGAGACGAGAATAAAGGGATGAGGCAAAGACAGCTGCTGCGCCTGGTCCGCCTTGTTCACTACGATCAGACACCGATCATCAAGCAAGCCCAAGGTATGCGCATCCGGCGCCGCTGTCGTGCCATCGAACAATAAAATGGTGATATCCGCCGCCCCTGCCCGCGCCCGTGCACGCTTCATGCCCTCAGATTCAATGGTTGCATGCTCGTCCGCGTCCGGTTGATCGGAGCGCAGTCCGGCCGTATCCGCAATCACGAATGGATAGCCACCCAGATCCAGCGCAACATCGATTACATCGCGCGTCGTTCCAGCCAAAGGTGAGACAATCGCCACATCACGTTGCGCCAGCGTATTCATCAGTGTCGATTTTCCAGCATTGGGCGCGCCAATGATTGCGACCTGCAAACCGTCACGCAAGCGCTCGCCACGGCGGTTATCATTCAGATGCGCGGCGATCTTGGCGGCCATGTCTGCGATTGTTGAATGAATTTCCGGCGCAATGCCTTGCGGCAAATCTTCATCGGGAAATTCAATATCAGCCTCCAGATGCGCCAGCGCACGCGTCAGATCTTGCGCCCAGTCTTCATACAGCTTTGCCAGCGCGCCACCCATTTGCGCCAGCGCCTGCTGCTTTTGCACCTGCGTCTGCGCGTTAATCAGATCGGCCAGACCTTCGGCAACGGTCAGATCCATCTTGCCATTCTCAAAAGCGCGGCGCGTAAATTCGCCGGGCTGTGCCAGTCGGTGGCCGGGCTGCGCGCCCAGAACATTCAGCAATTCCCTCAGCACAGCAGGCGAGCCGTGAATGTGATACTCTACAACGTCTTCACCAGTGAAGCTGGCGGGCGCAGAGAAACTCAGCACCAAGGCACGATCGATTAAGGCTTTTGTTTTCGGGTTGATGATGCTGCGCAAGGCCATTGCTTTTTGGACCGAAGATTGCGGCGATAGGGCGCGCAAACTTTCCTGCGCGCGCGGCCCCGAAACACGGATAATCGCAACCCCGGAACGGCCCGCCGCAGTGGCAGGGGCAAAGATCGTGTCGTGAAAAGAATTACCGTTCATAATAACAAGATGTGAATTAATGCTCTCTCCTTCACTAAGGAAAGAAGGTCGATCCTGACAAGATAATTCTGCTGATTTTAAAATTATAAAGGCTCTGCGCTGTGCTTGCAGATGGCATCAATAAGGGAAGCCTGACCCATATTGACCCTTCTTGATGGAAAAAGAAGGGCATATTGTACCTGTAGGTCGGGCCAAACCTTTGCTAAAGACACCGCATCTATACGCGCGATATCTGTGGTTATATCCCAATCTATTTCATCCATAGGAATATTAGGCGCAAAGTCTCGATTGAATCGATGGCCTAAAGTGCCGGGCTTATAACATTCCATGAACCAAACTTTGCCGGTTGCTATAGAGAAGAACGCGCCGCTTAAACCGCTAAAATCCGGCTGTTTAGATTGTCTTTTGCGTCCGATCATACAATACCTCTCGCAAAAAGGTATAATATGACATTGCTAAATTTATGTCAAGCTAATCTGCTTTGTCCGGAAAGATCAACGCCGCCAGCGCTGGATCACGAAACGACACGCCTTCAACAATCACGGCCTTGCTGTCGCGCATGATTTGCAGGAAATGCGCCTGATTGATCGGATCATTCAAGCCCGCATAGAGGGGGTTTGCCAGAATTTCATGGCCCGCGCCCTGAAGATAGGCCGTACGGTCAGGAAGGCAGGAGAGTATCTCGATATCCAAAGCCTGTGCCTTGCGCGAACCAAAGGTATGGCCATCATTTGCGCCCGCGATGTGCGCGTCAAGGCCTTCAAGAATTTCATGATCACAAGCCTGCACGCGCTGCGCCTGACGATGCCAAAGAGCCAATGTCTCTGCCAAAGCGGAATTACGGGCGCTGATCGCGTCAAGACCCCTGTTATGGGCCTTTTCAAATGAAGCGGCAAAACCCAATGCCAAAAAGCTGTCGCCTCCGCAAAGAACGTGCCGCCATAGGCCGCTCAAGCCCATTGCGCGCAACTCCCAGGCGATCAAAACCGCGATCAAATCGCAGTCTGCTGTGCGTACACGCTCCAGCAGCAAAACGCTTTCCGCTTGAAAATTTGCTTCAAAGCCACCATGGCGCTTTTCTTGCGCAATATCGCGTAGCGCCCGGCAAAGAGAGAAAAGCATGGCATGAAAGATCCATGGCATTGGATGCGTAACAACCGATGGGCCTTGGCTGCTGTCAAGAATAAGGCGCTTTTCAGGAACATCAAGATGATAATCATGATTGTCCAGTGTGCCAGTCTCGATATTCCAGCCATCTTCACCAGCCTCTTGCAAAAGCCCCTGCGCCGTTCTGCTTTGTGACAGCATGGCAATCATGTCTTGCAAAACGCTTTGGGATTTACCTTTAACCGCAGGCACGATTTGCGCAGGCGGAGGAGCTTTTTCTTTCAGGAGATTGAGGATCGGCTCGCTTAGTTCTATCCAGTTCACACCAGCCTCCGCCGCATTTTGACTATAGCTATTCCTCCGGCCAACGACGGAGATAGATGACATTCTGTGATTGGCCAGCTTTTTTCTGGTGGCGACGCGGTTGCGTACCTGCGCCAATGAATGGGGCAAGAGTGATGATTTCTGCGCCGTCGGTAACAGGGCCTGGGTGAGAGAGGCTGGCATGCGGATAATCCTTTGTTTTTATTGAAGACCCTGGCCGGCGGATGCCGTCGGGTGGAGACAAAGGATCCATTTGCAAGGCTTGTTCCGTTTCGCGGAAAGAGCGCTCGAATTTGATGAACCAAAGGAAATTCGCGTTCGAGCGGTCACGCACATCCGTGAAGATCGGATCGGTTAAGATCGTTGTTGCATGTTGCGCCAGGTAATTCTTTCCTACAGGAACTTCCCCCAGCGCGACAATCAAGGCAGGCTTGATCGCAGCAGCAGCTTGACCGAGATCGAAAATATAGCCCTGATAATCGGCCAACATCTGCTTGATCAGCACACGATCCTCGGCACGGCAACGCTCGGACAGGAACCAGCTCTCGAAGGCCGCTGTGCTGGCCATACCATTGTTCAATGTGCGGAAATCCAAAAACGCTTCCCGCGCAAATGCCCGCCCCAGATCCGCCAGAGAAGAATCCTCAATGCGGCTCCACGCATCACGTTGACCTGCTAATTGTAATTCCCACGCGACACGCACCATCGCTGTGCATAGATCGGCTGTTTGCAAACGGTTAATCATCACCGCATGGTCGGGCGCGAAACTTAAAGGATTAACCAGCGCACCCTTGCGATGCTGCCAATGACGACGCAGTTCGCGGATCGTCAGAAGAATTTGTTCCCCGATCGTATAGGTCGGATTGATTAGAATAGGCCCGCCCTGACGATCGTAATGTGCTTCTCGCACCTGCAGACTGTAGGCAAGTGCGATATTATGTTGTGCGGCGCATTCCAGATAAGACGCAGCCGAACGGCTTTGAATCAAAATGTCCAGCAAGGGCTGAATATCCGTGGCAGGAGACACGAATGGACGACACAAGGCATCGGCATTTTGGGAAAATAATGCGCTTAAATTTTGTTCATCGCGACTTTCTTGCGGCGCCAGACGTTCAAGCTGCGCGATCTCTCTCTTAAGTTTCTGCAGATCCTGTTCAAGGAAGACGCCATCAACACTCTCCAAAAGCGCTTCGTCAAATTCTGTGTCTTCTAATATGCCGCTCTCATCCATATAAAAGAGAGGGTCTTCGCCAATGATCGTGCATTGCACGGGCTGTGTATTGTTAAGCGTATAAGCCACGCGCCAAGCCTGGGCATAGGCTCTTTGCCTTTTCTCGATATCTTGCGTGGAAAGATCAGTCATGAAGAACCCCCGTTGAGCCCCGCACAAATATGAGGAATTCGCGCGGATACAACTATTATGGGGGTCAAGTTCTTAATATTTTCTTGCTGTGATGAAAAAAGATTAGGGATTATATAATAAGCCGTGGCTTATTTTACCGATTATTTAGGGTTTTTTTATAATTACTGCCCGAAAGTGTCGTCCAGGACCGGCATATCCTCCAGAAGAAGGGTCTCGTCATAGATACGGACATGCCCCGAGGGGCTGATATCGATCTGACATTGAAACAGGCCGTTGATAAAAACCAGACAAGCCTCCAGCGCGAAATGGCCCTTATTGTTCTGCTTGAGCAGGGTCAAGGGGCGGATTAGTTTGGCAATGGCTTTGCGGGCTTGCGGCGGGGGTTCTTCTTTCCAGGGAATATCATCGACATTATCGACGAGCAAAAACCGCCCTTGTGGGCCGCGCACGAAAGCTAAAAAGAACCGCGCGTAATCTTCGACATTTCTTTTGGTCAGGGAAATGGGATAGGAATCATTCAGCGCGTAAATCGGCTCATTCGTGTAATTCAGAGGAACAACCAGGGACTTTCCCTCAATAACAAACCGACGCGCGGGCGCTGTGGTTTGCGTTGCGCTAATCTCCAAAAGTCGCAATCCTGGATAAAACGGCAACGGCAGTGCCATCACCCGCGCCGTCTGTGTATCAAAGGCCATACCATCCAAGGCTGGAGTGACTTGTGTCAGAACGCGGTTACGATCCTCACCTTGCAAACGATCAAAACTATTTTGGTACATGATAGCAATCCTTTTGGCACATTCTTGAAAGAATCATACCTCACTTAAAAAAATTGTGAAATCCCTGAAAAAAGTCACCTGTGCATGATCAGGATGAAAAACGGGGGGAAATGCCTGTGGGGGAATCGCGGGATAATTTTCATCCCAATAAGAACATAAGCTTTAGGGTGACTTGCGAGTCTGTTCACAACATGGATTTTAAACCAAACTGATTGCGGGTATGAAACGATGCGAATCGAAAATATTCCGCCACTTTCATTTCGATTCGATCTGTGGGTGAAAAGCAGGATAAAAAATGATCCCCATGACACACAGGACCATCTACTAAATAAACCTTTTTAAAAATATTTTTAAATTTAGGATAGGAAGCTATGAAACCTTTGCTTCAAGCTTTTAACAATCAACGATCAGACAAGGTCCCGTTCTGGCTTATGCGCCAGGCCGGGCGCTATCTGCCGGAATACCGCGAACTGCGTGCTCGCAAGAACGGTTTTATGGACATGGCGCTTGACCCCGCCGCAGCATGTGAAATAACCCTGCAACCGATTCGCCGCTTCGGCATGGATGGCGCGATCATCTTCTCCGACATCCTGATGGTGCCATACGGTCTGGGCCAGAGCGTCGATTTCCAGGCGGGCGAAGGGCCAGTGCTGGGCCCCTATGATATCAAAAAACTTTCACGCGAACGCTTTCATGAAAAACTCGCGCCTGTTTATGAGGCTCTGCGACTAACCCGCGAGGGCCTGGTGCGCGAAGGTTTCGATGACACCGCATTGCTGGGCTTTTGCGGCGCACCGTGGACGGTGGCGTGTTACATGATTGAGGGCGGATCGTCGAAAGATTTCGCTGAAGTCAAAAAAACGGCCTACGCTCAGCCTGATGAATTCCAAAAGCTGATGG
>JAKLKY010000070.1 GCA_023150415.1 Alphaproteobacteria bacterium
CCAGCGTTTTGATTAAGGAATCACGCTGGAAGGGTGTGTTGTGCCGGTTAATCTATCGCTATCTTTATGCGCTGGCGGATGATGTTCTCTGCCCGTCGCGGCGCGTGCGGGATGAGCTGAATCTGGTGGCGCCGGGTCTTAACAACCTCAGGCTTTTTTGTAACCCCGTGGATGTGAGCAAGCTGGATCAAAAGACGGTGAAGGAAGCACATGCGTTCTATGCGCGCACCGACCGCAGCGTTATACGGTTTTTATGTGTGGGGCGCTTGGATCATGAGAAGGGCTTTGATCGCGTGATCCAGGCTTTGGGGCAGGTTACATTGCCCTATCGCTGGCGGCTGGATATCATCGGCAAGGGGCGTGAGCGCAAACATCTCGAGCGCCTGATCGAAAAATACAATCTCAAGGGCAAGGTCTTTTTGCGCGGGTATCACGCGTCGCCGTGGCCGATGATGAAACAGGCGGATATTCTGCTGCTGCCGTCGCGGTCTGAGGGGATGCCCAATGTGGCGCTGGAGGCGCTGGCCTGCGGGTTGCCTGTGCTGGCTGTGGCGGATGCCGGCGGCATTACAGAGATTGATCAGCTGCCCGACCCCGCCGCGATCGAAATCGCAACGGATATGGCAGGGATGATGGCGCGGTTGCGGGCGCGTTCGTTTTCTGCAGCCCGTGCTACAGACCATCCCTCCCTCCTGCCGCCGCAATTTCAGCTGGAGCGCGCGGTCATGGAATTGGGGCGCTGGATCAGCCCCTGATGGATCCATTCATAAAGTCACAAGATTTTTGAAATGGTTTACAAAGAGTGCGGCTGCGTCCTGGCCCGTCGTATGTTCCACATACACTCTTTGTCCTTCCGCGGCTATGGAGAGTCGCTGTTCATGATCTGAAAGCAGGCGGTCAATCACGTCCTCTACATCTTGCAAATCCCACGAAAATGGCACGTATGTTTTCCAGGGCTCATAAAAATGCGGCCACGTGGTCATATGTTCCATATGCGGCTTGAGCAGAGCAGCACCACAGAGAAACGTCTCAAAATCCTTGAGTGTGATTTCTCCGTAGCCAAAGGGGGAGAGGGAAATCTTGCTTGTTTGTATCTCGCGTAGATATGCCCCGTGCGAGATTTTATCGGTTTTAATATAGGCGCGTAGCAATTCCCGCAGGCGCTCCCTTTGATAGCGAACCGTGGCGCGGGGGTAGGAAATTCCCATGCGGCAGGACAGCGCCAGGTCGCGCTTGGCTTGCGGTGGTGTGATCGTCTTCGAAAAATCAAGGAAAGGCTGAAATGGCAAAACCGACCACAATTTCATCAAATATGGCCGCGCCGCGCCATAATTCATGAGGCCGGAATTCCAGGAGAGGGCAAGTTTTTTAACATGCTCGTCCTTGATTAGGGGCAGTGTTGCAAAATCTTTTTCGTCGATAATATTATTTTTCTTATGATAGTAATCAGTATAAATCCGTGCCCCATAATGCTTTGATTGGTATAGGCGAAGGTCTTTTAAGAGTTGCGCTTTTAAGTACTTATGTACGATGGGAACAACCTGCCCAAGAAAAACGCCGCTGCTATCGCCTTGGTCGCACCAGATAATCGGCACATGTTCAGCAAGAAAGGTAAGTTGATCGATCGTTCTTGTGTAAGTTTCATCGTTCCAAGCATCCTTGTAACACTTGCTTTCTATCATCAGGGCATCACATTCCTTTATTCTGGAATCAAGATGCGTGAAGAAGTGAAACTGATACCCTTCGTCTAATAACTGTCTATGGAATTTTAAAAGTGGAAAAAGAAATGCAATCGTATTGGGATTATTAAATCCTGGGTGAAGAACATGAATGCGCGTCATTCTTTTATCATAATATTTTGAATTTGCATTAAATTTCTTTTGTTCATCTTCTGAGCATAAACTACCAATTTATGCTTGGCGTACAAGTAAGAACTTGTGTTAAGAAATGTACTTAAGCACACGGGGAGATTTTTAAAGATGTATTGCGAAATCATTGCGGAAATAGGCCAAAACCATAACGGTGATATGGAGCTGGCAAAAGATATGATTTTTGCCGCAAAGGAGAATGGAGCTGATGTTGCCAAATTTCAACTCTTTGATGCGCGAGCCTTGTTCCCAAGCAAAGAAGAAGGAAATGAATGGTTTGAATACAACTGCAAAACAGAGCTTAGTTATGAGAATATCCACTTCTTATATGAGCAATGCTCACGTGCAAAAATTGAATTCATGGCATCGGCCTTTGATGTGCAGCGCGTAAAATGGCTGGAGGATTTGGGTGTTCGTCGCCATAAGGTTGCTTCACGTTCAGTGTATGATCGTCAATTAATTCAAGCCATGGAGAATACAGGCAAGCCGCTTCTTGTTTCTTTGGGTATGTGGGATCAAAAGAATTTTCCAGAGATACGATCAAAAGGCGGCGTTTTCTTTCTCTATTGCGTCTCCAAATATCCAACGCAGCTAACCGATCTTAATTTTTCCAATGTTAATTTTGAGAATGAAATATATGGTTTTTCAGATCATACAATTGGAATAACGGCACCTGTTGTTGCGATGTCTCGCGGTGCCAAAATTATTGAGAAGCACTTCACACTCGATAAAACATTGTATGGCCCGGATCACGTTGGAAGTATGACGCCAAATGAGCTTAGGGACTTGGCGCGTTTCCGAGAAGAGATTTCTGTGTGTCTTGAAAGCAAGAATCCAGAAGGCAATGTTGCGCAGACCAATGTCGCAATGCGCATAAAAAGGCAATAATTACATTATTGAGAGGATTTATGGTTTACAATCCGCATTCTGATCAACCTATGTTTACATCCCTGAAATACTGCACTCGTTGTGGTATGCCATCTTCAGAGGAAGCGTTTGATTTAGATGAATTAGGGATCTGCACGACTTGTCGCAGTCAAGAGCAGAAAATGCAGCTGAACTGGTCGGAGCGCGAAGCCATGCTGCAAGAAGTTCTAAATAAATATCGCGGCAAAGGGGATTATGATTGTTTGGTGGCAATCAGTGGCGGCAAAGATAGCGCTTGGCAGATGCACATGATTAAAAATGTGTACAAGCTTAAACCTCTTGCCGTGACTTTTAATCAAAACTGGCATTCTAAGGTGGGTAAAAAAAATCTTGAATGGTGTCTTGAAACATTTGATGTCGACCATCTGATGTTTACGCCTTCACGCTCATTAGTAAATCGCTGCGCGCGACGCTCCTTGGAGTCAATTGGTGATGCTTGCTGGCACTGCCATATGGGGGTGGGCTCTTTCCCATGGCAAGTTGCAGTGAAGTACAATATTCCGCTGATGATTTTCGGTGAATCAGCTGCAGAAAATTCTTGTAAAGCCTCTTATGAAGGCCTTCTGGAATTTAATCATGATTACTTTCTTAAGGTTTCAGGCAAGGTCAGTGTTGAGAATTTCGCTTGCGAATACTTACCATTGCGTGATCTTGCTCCTTTTAGGCTGCCTTCGTATGAAGAAATTAAAGATAAAGGTGTGATTGCCTTACATCTAGGAAATTACGTTTTTTGGGATGGTGAAAGGCAAACAGAAATTTTGCGAGATTGTTACGGTTGGAATGAGGATGTCGTTGAGGGGACCTATAAGCGCTATAAGAGTGTAGAGTGCATTATGCCCGGAGTTCATGATTACACAAAGTTTCTAAAACGTGGTTATGGACGCGGAACAGATTTTGCCGCGCAAGATCGTCGTGCAGGCTTGATGACTCGGCAGGAAGCTAATCGTTTGGTTAGAGAGTATGATCCTGTAGAACCAGAAATATTAGAATATTATTTGAAGATTACTGGTTATACAAAGGATGAATTCTACAATATTATGGATCAACACAGAGAAAATCTTGGTTTTATCAGTCGTCAAGAAATCTTGGATGCAATAGCGGATTATAATTCTAAGAAGAAAGCCAGGATAAATGATAAACAGTAATTTAGAAACTCCTTTAACGTTGCGGCGAGGGATTGCTCAAATTCGAGCAGGTAAACTTAAACCTAGTCTTTGGGCACAACAATGCTGTGACATTATTGATCGTTATGATTCGGCTCTAAAGGCGTGGTCCTATTATGATCGCGAGCAAGCTTTGGCGAATGCGCGAAAATTAGACACTTTGGATTGGAATAGCAAAAAGCCACCTCCAGTTTTGGCTGGCGCTCCGCTGGGTGTCAAAGATATTTTTAATACAATAGAGCATCCGAACAGTATGGGTAGTCCAACTAGGCAAGGGTATTGGCCAGGAAATGATGCGCGGGTTGTAGCGTGGGCGCGCTTGCTGGGTGCACAAATTCTTGGCAAGACAACAACAGCAGAATTTGCAGTGCATCACCAGCCCGAAACTCTGAATCCTTGGAATTCAGATCGTATTGCAGGGACTTCTTCTACAGGAAGTGCTGTTGCAGTAGCAACGGGTATGGTGCCTGCTGCCTTTGGAACACAAAGTGCAGCATCAATTGCCAGACCTTCGAGTTATACAGGTGTTGTTGGGTTTAAGCCATCCTTTGGCTTGATTCCACGAACAGGCGTTCTCAAGACATGCGATACACTTGATACTATTGGGTGGATGACTCGGAATGTTGAGGATGCAGAATTGTTGCTTCAGGCATTGCGCGTTAAAGGCCATAACTATCCTATTATTGAAGGAAAGGTTAGCGCCTATATAGAGAAATTTTCAAAGGCAAAAAAATTTCGCATCGCTCTTGTTCAGGCCCCAGGCTTTGAGAATACTTCTCAAGATAGCTGGAATAAGACTAAGGATTTGGCGCTTCAACTGAATAATCATCCTGATATAGATGTTATAGAGCTTGATTTGCGGGAAGAACTTAATGGAAGCCACGACACGCATGCAAAAATATATAACAAGAGTTTGGCGTACTATTTTAAGAGGGAATTGAGGGCGGAAGAACTGATCAGCCACATTTTCAAAGAGATCGTTGAAGAGGCAAAAGAGATATCTCAAAAGGATTATTTTGAGGCATTGACGCGTCAAGAAACGCTTTCTGAGACTGTAGAAGAAAAGTTTCAGAATTGCGATTTCTTTCTTTTACCCTCAACTGCCGGAGAGGCAGTACCAATTGATCAGAAAGAGCTACGCGATCCCTCTCTCATATGGACATTAACAGGCTGTCCGGTTGTTTGTATGCCTCTTCTCAAGGGCGTAAATGGATTGCCCGTGGGTGTTTCTCTGGTAGGCGCAAAATATAACGATTTCTCTTTACTCTCTTTTGCCAAGAAATATGTGATGCCTGAGGATTGTGATATTTGCACGGTTAATTCTCAACGTTAAGGTCAAGTTTGTAAATTTGATCCAGCAAAGCTAATGAGAACAAGGGTCGCAATAACTGCGGATTGTCTTGTAGTGTATTAAGGGCGTGATCTGAAAGAATAGAGCGAATAAAAATTGAATTCATAACTGTTTCATATACAGATTTGGAGCTCATAAGCTTATGAGAAAAAGAGTTACCAATCCCGATTTTTCCTTTTCGCCATCGAATTGCATCAGGTATTGAATCCGGCATTGTTCTTCGAAGGGCATATTTATTATATCCATCTCGGAACTTGTATCTATTGTGGCAATAGATATACTTGTAAAGCCTGACATCCAGGTATGGTGAACGATTTTCTATACTGTTAATCATACTCATCTGATCAGCGATTCCCAAATAGTAGGGCAGTTGATAATGATGAATTTCAAAGATCTGGCGTTCAGTCAAAGAAGTTAATCTTTCGCGAATAAAGAACTGTTTCGCGTATGCAGACATTTCTCTTAGAAGGGAGGGGCTTGTTATGATGTTGCCAAATAAATCTAGCATATGGTCAGGTGTTGATTTTAAAGGGGAGTCCATAACTGAAGATTTGAGGACCGACTTCAAAAATTCAAAATTTTTCTTGTAGGAAGGCAATTCATATTTTTCCCATGCGTAATAATACTCCAGGGCAATTCTTAAGGAGCCCTTATTCATGTTCGCCAAACAGAGATTGCCGTAATTTGGGTATCCCCCCATGACCTCATCACCACCTACACCGTCGAGAACAACTTTATTGCCTCGTTCATGCATACTTTTGGTCATGAGATAAGTAGGTATGGTAGACAAAAAGAAATTAAGGGGCAGTTCAACTTGTTGTGCGAGCAAGGTGCATGTTTCTAAAAAGAGCTTTTCATCCAAGGGATGAACGCGAATTTCTTCAAGAGGCAGTTTTAAAGCCTTGGCAAGGAGGCGCACATAATGAAGGTCTTCATTGGCCTCATCTTTCTCATTCAGGATGTCACACGTATATAATGACAATTGATCTTTGTTTTGTGTTGCTTCAAGCATGCCTCCAACAATCCAGCTAGAATCCACACCGCCACTTGCAAGCACTGTAATCGGAACATCGCTGCGCATTCTCACTCTTATTGCATCCGAGATGTCGCTTCTCATTTTAGAAAGAAAATCTGTCTCAGATAAAGAATCTAGGCGTGCATCCAAGTAAGGGGAAAAACCGATATGCGAAATAGTATTGAGTGAACGATTGCGCATATCAAAAACTGCAACTTCACCGGGACTGAGACTGCATATACTTTGATAGAATGTTATATCTCCATTCAGAAAAGGGGTCTGTTTTCCCAAAAGATACGCTGCCAGCCCTTTATTTGAGACGACCCGGCTTTTTAGTTGTAGCAGATGATAAATGGATTTTATTTCTGAGCTGGCAATAAACCGCTCTGAGTCATGATAGTAATAAAGCGGCTTCTTACCATATCGATCGCGGGATAGAAATATTTTTCTTTGATTTAAGTCAGCATAGGCTAAAGCCCACATACCATTGAGATCCTCTAGGGCTTGAGGTCCTCTGGTTTGCAATAAATGAAAGAGTGTTTGAGTATCGGAAGATTGCGTCTTCTGATTAAAAGAAAAATCAGAAAAATTATAAATCTCACCATTATATACTAAGGCCTGTTGTTTACTATCTGAGGTTAGTGGCTGGTGACCATTTTGGGAGAGGTC
>JAKLKY010000071.1 GCA_023150415.1 Alphaproteobacteria bacterium
TCATTATATCTGCATGTCCCCTTTTGCCAGCGCTTGTGCCACTATTGCGGCTGCCACACCAAAATAACGCAGCGATATGCGCCGGTAGAGGATTACGCGCATTTGCTGATGCGGGAAATTCGGATGCTGTCATCATTGCTGAAGTCATCGCAAAGTGTCACGCAAGTACATTTTGGTGGAGGATCGCCGACCATTATCAGAGCCGTTGATTTTACTGAGCTTATGAATTGCCTGCGAAGGCACTTCCAAATAGATAGCGAAGCAGAAATTGCCATGGAGATGGATCCACGCGGGGTTACAGAAGGCCGCGTTGCTGCATATGCGTCCGCTGGATTGAATCGTGCGAGTCTGGGTGTGCAAGATTTTGACGAATTAGTTTTGCAGGCCATTAACCGGCCGCAGCCCTATCACATGACATACGATGCTGTGCAACTTTTGCGGGCGTATGGTGTTGGAAAAATTAATTTTGACTTGTTGTACGGATTGCCTTTGCAAACACTTCGCAGCATGGCACGCACTGTTGATTTGGTTCTGACTTTGAAGCCAGACCGCATTTCGCTTTTCGGGTATGCCCATGTGCCGTGGATGAAAAAGCATATGCGTTTGATCCCTACCGAAAGTTTGCCCGATCCTTCGCTACGCCTCGATTTATTTGAGATGACGGCTGAAAGGTTTATTGAAGCCGGTTACGTTCAAATCGGAATAGATCATTTTGCGTTACCTGGAGATTCCCTTGTAGAGGCTCAACAACAGGGAAAGTTGAGGCGCAATTTTCAAGCCTACACGCCGGACACGGCAGATGCGCTTCTGGGTCTGGGTGTATCGTCGATTAGCCGTTTGCCAAGGGGCTATGTGCAAAATGCTGTTGCGATGCCCGAATACCGCACGAGCATACTTGAGGGGTTGTTACCTGTAAAAAAATCATGTGCACTGAGCAAGGAAGACCAACTGCGTAGTGCAGTCATTGAACGCTTGATGTGTGATTTTAAAGCAGATATCCCTTCGATTTGCCGACATCATAATTTTCCCTCGGATCACCTTGCGCGTGAAACAGATCTATTGCGGGTGTGGGAGAAGGAGGGGTTTGTCGATATCTCTGGCCAGGGGCATGTGCAAATCAAACGTGCCGGGCAGCCACTGACTCGGCTTATTTGTGCATCGTATGATGTCTATCTGCCGCCGGCGGATGCGCAGCAGCTTCGTCACGCTCGTGCGATTTAAGTTGCGATAGAACTAAAAAGGCCTCGCCATTGGCGAGGCCTTTTTTTTGTAACTCTAAACCAGAGTCTTAGAAGCGGTATGAAACACCGGCACCTACAATCCACGGATCGAGTTCTGCATTCGCGGTGATCGCGCCATTGTTAATTGAGGCATCCACATCAACCCAGACTTTCTTAACGTCCAGGTTCAGGCCCCAATTCTGGTCGACCCAGTAATCAGCACCCGCTTGCAGCGCCCAGCCGAGACCGTTATCGAGTTTAAAGGCAGTGGTGTCGTTGCCATCATCTTCGCTGTAGGTCATGGTGTAGTTAATTCCAGCGCCTACATAAGGGCTAAATGCCTGATCGGGGCTGAAGTGATATTGCAGCGTCAGAACGGGGGGCAGAAGCATCGTCTCGCCAACATCCAGATCACCCAGTGTTGTGCCGATTGCTTTAACGTCATGGCTTGTTGTCGCCAGGATCAGCTCAGCCGCAATATTCTTTGTGAAGAAATAGCTGATGTCCAATTCGGGTACGACCGCATTATCCGCCTCGGGATGACCGCTGATGGACGTTGTGCCATCATCGCCGGGCAGAACGCCGATGCCCCGAACACGTACGAGCCAACCATCACCAGATGAATCAGCATCTTGTGCAAGGGCGGGAGCCGCCAGGGCCAGTTGCGCCGTGGCAAGCAGAAGGGCGAATTTCAAGATTCCTTTTGACATTGTATTCCTCATTTAAAGCTTTGTGTTGGGCGGGTTATCCCGTCTGGTTCCATAGTATGGAGCAGGAGAGGCGCGAGAAACTTGATAAAAATCAATTGCTACGGAAATTATTTTTAGACCGCATTATCTTTGTCGCTACGCGCTTCATCGTCCAGAAGAATACGATTCGCAGCGCCTTCCAGGTCTTCGTATTGCCCTGATTTCAGGCTCCAGATAAAAGCGGCCAGACCGACTAAGCCTAATAAAAGCGCGAGCGGGATCATAAAGAGTAAGACACTCATCGGATCCACCTTATTCGAAATGAATTAGCGATAACAAGCAAGGACGATCCCGACATTGCAAGTGCCGCCAACAGCGGCGTTACATACCCTGCAATGGCCAAGGGAATAGCTAGAATATTATAGATGATAGAAAGCGCGAAATTCTCTTTCACGAGCTTTTGGGTAATGCAGGCTGTTGTGTGAGCCTGATCAACAGACTGTAAATGCGTACCCATGAAGACGATATCCGCTGCATTCTGCGCGACGTCGAGGGCCGTGCCAGGGGCGATGGAAACATCGGCGGCCGCCAAAACCGGCGCATCGTTCAAGCCGTCGCCAACCATCAAAATCTTTCGCCCTTGCGCCCGAAGATTTTCAAGAAAATGATATTTTTGTGCTGGTGTCATGTCGGCATGAACCTCTTGAAGGCCTGCACACGCGGCCATGGCCTCTGCGGTGCTGCGCCTGTCGCCCGTCAATAAAACCACACGCAATTTCTTTTTCTTAAGAGCAGCAATTGTCGATGCCGCGTCCGGGCGTAGCATGTCTTCAAAATGCAAGGCACAAGGTGTCTGGTCTGAGAAGCGGATCCAAATTTCCAGCGCGGAGTGAGCAGGCGCGTTGCTATCACCGCACCAGGCACGGCTGCCGAGCTGTAAAAGCTTGCCATCATAATTGGCAGAGAGGCCTTGACCGGAGCTTTCACAGACATCTTCTAATGGAAGCAGTGGACCTTGATAGAATTCGCACAGCGCGCGCGATAGTGGGTGTGTGCTATGGCTTGCCAGGCTGGCGCCAAGCTGAAGCAGTTTTGGTTCTATGCTTTCCGATGGGGTGATCATCTGGGGCTTGCCAAGGGTCAACGTTCCTGTCTTATCCATTAAAACAGTATCAATTTGCGCAAGCCGTTCGAGCGCATCACCAGTCTTAACCAGAAGCCCTTTTTTCATCATTTCCCCGATGGCCAGAACTTGAGCTACAGGCACAGCAAGGGCAAGCGCGCAAGGGCATGTAATAATGAGTACGGTCGAAGCAATCATCAGAGCAGGCTGCCAGGCCATTCCCATTACAGACCACCAAAAGACAAAAGCTAGCGCGGCAAGGGTATGCACAACGGGCGTATACAACTGCGCTGCCCGATCGGCCAAACGAACGTAAAGCGCCTGGCTTTGTCCTGCCTTTTCCATTAGGCGCACAATATCGGCCAGCAAGGTGTTCTCTGCTGTTTGCAGGGCTGTAACCTGGACAGGGGCACCCATATTGATTGTGCCCGCATAGACCAGATCACCTGGCTTATGGGCACGGGGTAAACTCTCCCCTGTGATTAGGCTGGTGTCGATATCAGTATGTCCATCTGAAATTCGCCCATCGACAGGAAATTTTTCCCCAGCGGCAACCCGGATCCGTGTACCGGGCGTGATACTCTGAATGGCAACGCGTCTGATGTGCCCGTTATCGATGATCGTTGCAAAGCCTGTAAGTGTGCTCAATAAGTCTGTAGCGGCACTTCGCGCATTTTGACGGGCGCGAAAATCTAGAGTGCGTCCAACCAACAAAAAAAACAGCAGCATTACAGCTGAATCGAAATACGCATGCTCGCCGTGGTTTAACGTCTCAAAAAGGCTCATGCCGCAAGCGAGGACAACCCCTACGGAAATTGGAACATCCATATTGGTGCGGCCATAACTGAGCGCCTGTACGGCGGAACGAAAGAACGGCCGCCCGGAGAACAGGATCGTGGGTAAGGCAATAAGGGCCGATATCCAATGGAAAAAGTCACGAGTTGCAAGACCCATGGTTTCCTGGCTCGTGGTCCATAAGGCAAATGACAGCAGCATAATGTTTCCCATCGCAAAGCCCGCCACACCAAGACAAAGCAACAAGAATCGCTCTTCCTTGGCCAGTGCTGCTCTCTCTGTGGAAGGGGTGTAAGGCTGTATGCCGTAGCCAGCCTCACGCAGGCTGCGAACGAAATTTCGAGCCAGGTCTGTGGGGCCTTGCCAAGTAATGCTGAGTCGGCGCGCAGAAAAATTAAGACGCGCTTGCAAGACGCCAGGCTGGCGCATCACTGCGCCTTCAATACTTTGAATGCATGCAGCACAATGAGCGCCATGAATCAGCACATCCAAGTGATGTTCTTGCTGCGGGCTTGTCTTGACAAGCGATTCATAGCCGCTGTCATCATCATTCGCTGGGGTAATGCCTATGGCGTGACGATCGACAAGGTTTTCTGATAGCGCCGTGTTTCCCATGTTTCTTTGTTCTCGCCTGCGTCGTTTTGATCTTCCCATTGCGCAACTAACTTAACATCCCAGGCTCCGGGCAGGGGCGGCGTCAGAGGGGCTGCATATACTCCGTTTCCTTGATGAGCAAGCGACAGCAGAAAGTCGTGTCCGTCCTGGGTGGGGCGAATGATCTTGGCATGCACCTGTGCCTTTGTGACGGCACGATCTTGCCCATCGCGCAGTTGCCAGGTGAGCATTCCTTGCCTGTAGTCTGGCGTATCCTTAATCCCCATACGGGCTTGGTTTTCGGCTGCGGCCAGCGTCTGGTTGTAATCAAGCCCCTTCTCGTACGCATGGTCGGTTATAACGCCTGTGTTCGTACGCACAGCGAGATAGACAAAGTAGCCGTCAAGCAAGGCAATCAAGGCAAAGAATGCAACAAAGCTATACGGGATCCATCGATTTGCTTTGGTCATATGTACCTTTTATCAAGTTTTTGGCTTTTGGGAAATAAAGACGCTTTCGTATTCATCGGTTGCGGCTCTGATATTTTGCTCTTGAATATGAAATGTTATAGGCCTTGGATAATTGGGCTTAACATTGCTGGTGATAAAGACATGAAAGCGGCCAACATTTCCGGCCTCGACATACAAATAATCAGATGAAGCATTACCAGCTGCGGCTACTTGGATATGTGCCTTCTCCAGACCGCTAACGCGCAATGTATAGGTTTGATGGTCATGGGTGCGGTTGGAAATATGGATCTCATAGCCGTTACGGATTTCGCCGCTGGAGAGCTGGACAAACAGAGGATTGCGATCATGCAGCACTTGCAGCACAAGCGGTGTGCGGTTCAAAAGCGCATAGAGCATCCCCACGCAGACCAGCAAAATGACGGCGGCATAGGCGATGCTACGCGGCCGGATGATGCGAAACTGTTCGAAAATACCCTTGGCTTTTAGGTCCATGTGTCGCTTGGTGTCGTAGCGGATCAAGCCGCGCGGCAGATTCATCTTGTCCATGATGTCGTCGCAGGCATCGACGCACAGGCCGCAGGCGATGCACTCCATTTGCAGACCATTGCGGATGTCGATGCCCGTTGGGCAGACCTGCACACAGGCGGTGCAGTCAATACAGTGGCCGCGCCCGTCCCAGCTTTCGCCCTTTTTGTGCTTGCCGCGCGGCTCACCCCGCGCTTCGTCATAGCCAATTATTAATGTGTTATCATCGAACATTGCAGACTGGAAGCGGGCATAGGGACACATATAGGTGCAGACTTGCTCGCGTGCATAACCGGCCATGAGGTATGTGCTGAACGTCAGGCCAACGATAAACATCAGCACGATTGGAGACACATTAAACTCAAAGAAGCTCCGCACCAGTGTGGGTGCATCATTGAAATACAGAACGAACGATCCGGCTGTGCACCATGCAATCGCGAGCCAACAGACATGTGTAAGGGCGAGTTTCCACGTCTTTTCCCATGTCCATGGGCCTTCGCGCAGCCTTTGGCGAGCATTGCGGTCGCCTTGAATCTTATTCTCCACCCACATGAATAGGTCCGTCCACACGGTCTGCGGGCAAAAATAGCCGCACCAGACGCGCCCGAACAAACTTGTAATAAAAAACAGGGCAATAGCCGCTGTAATCAGAATGCCGGTCAGGATATATACTTCCTGCGGCCAGATCTCGAAAAAAAACCAATAGGCACGCGCATGGTTCAAGTCGATCAGAACAGCTTGATCGGGCATGTGCGGACCGCGATCCCAGCGGATAAACGGGACCAGATAATAAATGGCCAGCGTCACAGCCATAGCCGCCCATTTCAGGCGCCGATAGCGGCCATCCTTGACGAATTTTGGATAGATCCGCTTTTGCTTGGCAAAGAACTGGATAGGCGCTTCTTGTTCTTGTTGGGCCATTACTCTTCTGTTGTTTGCAGCGCTGATGTTTCCCTAGGCTCAGAGGGCGCCGTGACAACCGCAGGCACAGATTCAGCTTCAGGCATAGGCTGGGATTTAGGCGCGCGCGCGACTTCCTTCTCGCCACCGCCAAGCTGATGCACGTAGATGGCCAGCTGCCGGATCGTTTCCGGATCCAGGCGCTTTTGCCACGCAGGCATCATGCCAGCGCGGGCATAGAATACCGTTTGATAAACATTTTCACGGTCGCTGCCATAGAGCCAGATCGCATCTGTCAGGTTTGGGGCACCAAATGTGCGATCCCCCCTTCCTTCTGGCCCGTGGCACGAAGCGCAATTTTGGGCGAATATTGTTTCTCCCTTTGCAGAATATGCTGTTTGTTCAGCGCCTGAAAGTGTCAGGACATAGTCCACCACAGCTGCGATATCTTCGGGCGGTAATAAGGCATCCTTTCCAAAGGCAGGCATTTGCGAAACGCGCGATTCGTC
>JAKLKY010000072.1 GCA_023150415.1 Alphaproteobacteria bacterium
CTTCCTTGGAATCCTTTCCTGCAAGCGATCCGCCCGCTTGGACTAAAACAACGATATCGACACCAGATACGGATTGTCTGGGCTGCCACAACGCAGAGAAAAAGAAAGGAAAACGATAAGAGCGGCGATAAAATCGCCGCTCTTAAACAGTGTATGGATTTTAATACTACGCAGCGCGGTTACGGGATTCTTCCCATTCCTTTACCTGCTTTTCAGCTTCGTCACGTCCAATCCCGTACTGCTCCTGGATCATGCCCGATAGCTTCTTGCGGCTTCCTTCTACTTTAGCAATCTGATCGTTGGTAAATTTACCCCAGCGCTTTTGCACTTCACCGACCATTTGCTTCCAGTTTCCTTCAATTATATCGCTGTTCATATTCGTTCTCCTTTGTGTTGCCTGTTATTGCTTGTTATCTGCCATGCGCTTATATGCATCGAATTGCGCGGCCTGATTTTCTGTCAGTTGGAAATCATAACCTTCGCCATCCTTGATGATCTTCGCATCGCTAAAGCCAAGAGCGGCCTTCTTTCCGCCCATGCCCAGCATTTTATCAAAGCCGACAATGAGCTGATGAGCGCGGCCACCACGCAGGAAGATATTATCAATCTCCGCAACGGTGTCACCGTTCGGACGCACAAGCTGGCCGTCCAGAAGCTCATCGGCGCTGTATGCATCGCGCGGCATCAAGCGAACATTGTCGCCGCTGGCGTTGTCTTCGTATGAGAACTCAACAGCCCGGTCGATCATCTCTTCCGTTAATGGCGCAATCACGTCGCCGTCTTGATTGCGACGGGTGATGACGCTGTAATCAAAGGCGGCTTTTTTGCCCATGCCAAAGAAGTCGCCATCGGCCACAATAACCATCGTTGCGCGTCCGCTGTTATCAAGGATAATATCATGTACCTTGCCGATTGTTTCTCCATTCGCATTGGTAATGTTGCTGCCAAGCATACCATCTACGGTTTGCAATCTGTTGATTGTGATGTCTTCAATTTTGGTTTCTGCATTATCATCAATCAGCGCAGCGCGGATATCCTGATATGTTTCTTGTGATTCACGCGAAACATCATCAGCAGCATCGGATACCGACTTTTTGGTATCGTTCCAGTTATCGCGCATGTTTTGCCCGCTATTATCGGCGGCCAGCGCTGGGGCGGCAAGCAGCAGAGCAAGCGCTGAAGCCGCAGCAAGAAATTGACATTTCATTGTTTTTCTCCTTTAGGGTTGCAAGGGATAAGTTCCCGCTGCTTCAAACAAAGAATATCTCAAATAGTTCCAATTCAATTCTTTGTTCTATTCAGCGCAGACAATATCAATGCGCTCAAAAGGCCCTAACTTCTTGGATGCAGTCTTGCTGAGATCGTTCAAATCAGTCAGAAGATCCATCCATTGTGAACGCTTCGAATTCGTCTGGATCACCAAAACCATCTGTCTGCGAGCGTCACGATAATCTTGTTTTCGGTATATATCGCGAATAAGAGGGTGGCTCATTTCTGTTAGGCGCTCTGGAATGCAAAGCATATGAATCTCCTTTGTTTTTGTTTCGAATGGAGAAAAGGGTAGAGGCAGCCTGTAACATCGTAATGACACGCAAGTATCAAATGCGAAAAAATTTATTTCCAATATGTTTCTGGCAAGCCTTCGGAACCTGAAGGGCAGGAATATTGTTGTTATCTTGCATTAATTTGCAAATGGAAAGGATTTTCACGTGAAAAGAAAAGTAATTGCATCGTCCGCTATGCTCATTGTTCTTCTGTCTGGGACATCGTATGCCCAGACTGTAACGACAAAAACCATTGTCCAGCCACAATTGGTACCAAACGTTGTGACTGTCAATTTTTCTGCGTTTGATCGTAACAAGAATGGCGCCTACTCAATGATCGAAGTGGGAGAACGCCTGTTCGAGGCGTTTGACCTGGATCATAATGAGATGATTGACAATACTGAATGGGATCGGAAAACAGTCATGACCATTACGCCTATGGAGCGGCAGACTTTCACATTTGTCGACTATGATGATGATACAATGCCGGAAAATTCGACCTACACTTATGAGACATTTTATCGCGCATCCGGTCTGATTAAATTTGATCACAATCAAAACGGTCTTTCGGCTGCTGAATTCATCGATGCCGGATTTCAGTGGCTGGATGATGATGAAGACAACTTGATCAATCTTGAAGAATGGAAGGAAGCCTATATGCAGACGCGCCCCGAGCACGATCAGCCAGAGCGGTATAACAACTAAATGAGGAAAGGGGACGGAAATCCGTCCCCTTTTTTTAAAAGAAAATGTTGTAGAGAATAATGATTGGAATGGGAATTCCAATCAGCCATAGAAGAATGCTTCGCATTGTTTATCTCCTGTCGTCTGTGTGGTCATCAATTTCATCTTCAATTTCTTCGCCAAGCTCTTCAAGTCCATCATTTGCAGAATTGCCAATGTCACTGATGCTGTCTTCCAAACGCTCTGACCGTGTTGTTGGTTCACGGTCAATAAGCAGCAGTAAAGCAACGGCGATGACAAGTAAGACGATTAGAAATGTCCATGCCCTGTTATTCATGCAGCCTCCTATTCAGCGGCGTCTTGAACGGCCTCGCCGGCGTGCTCAATATCGCGCCCGGCACCTTCCATTGTTTCGCATGCGGAAAGGGCAAGGATCACTCCGAGTAGCGAAGCAAACGTCAGAGTTAATACAGTTGATTTCATGTCATTCTCCTTGTGTTGATGAATATTACTACGCAAAGGCAAACTTTTATTTTCCCATTGTAGTTCCGTTAGAGATTCCGACTGCTAATAAAACCTATGAGCGCCGCTAATATTAAGGCTCCCACTGGATGGTGTCGGATACGCGCATTGATATCTTGGTCTAAGAGCGCCAGGGCAGGTGAAGCCATAAGGCGGAGGTCGCGCTTGGGTCGCTTGGGTTCGAAATTGAGTAGTGCTTTGGTGCGCTGCTTAAGGTAGAGCCAACCACACCAGCCAATGAGCACGGCAAATACAAGGCTGCATAATCCTGTTAAAAGGGCAGCCCATGCAGGATCAAGAACCGTGTTGAGCGCTAAGTACAAGCCGTAAAGCGTGAAACATGCGCCTAGGAGAATAAAAACGCCGGACAGGATTGCAATCACCTGTCCGGCGCGAATGAGACTTTTGACGGTGGATTCACTGCGTAAAAATTTTCCCAGCACAAACTGTTCAAGAAATCGCAGGGCCAGCGTCATGGCACTCTCCTTGATCAGCGGCGTCCAAAGAGCATGCTCATAGCAATGCCTGCCATAAAGGCAAGGAACACGCTCTGCATTGGTTTATCCTTTACTTCGCGTTCTAAGGTTTTCATGTTCTCAGCGGCATATGCCTTTGCGTACTGAACCTGTTCTCCCAATTGCGTAGCCGCAGAGCGTGCCATCTCAATCCCATCCTCAGTTAGGTGCGAGGCGAGCTTTGCACCATCTTCCTTCAGGGTTTTTAAGTCCTCCTGAATACTGTGCGCTGCTGATGCATAGGATTGATTGGGTGTCTCTGTTCGATCTTTTGTATTTCTTGCATAATTAGCCATTGTGCTCTCCTTTCGTTTGAACGCAATACTAACTTATACTTGGTGCAGTTGGTTCCGTTTTAGGGTCCCGTTTGGGATCATGCAGCTTTTGTATCGCCACAAAACATATAGCCTACGCCACGTATGGTTTTGATGAGGTCTGGGTTGCCCAGTTTCTTGCGTAGGCGCGCAATCTGAATGTCAATCGCGCGGTCAAAGCCATCAAAATTTGCGTCACGGGTTAGTTCAAAAAGCTGTTCACGACTGTACGTGCGGCGTGGTGCAAGAACCAATGCCTCAAGGAGCTTAAATTCTCCCGTTGTGAGTCCGGCAGACTGATTGTTTTCATCAAAAAGCTGGTATTGTGTCCGATCAAGGCACCAACCCATAAATTTCACGCGCTCAGCCTTTTGTGTCGAAGTAGATTCTTTGCTGCTCTCTCCTACTTCGCGGCGTCGTCGTACGGCCTTGATTCGCGCCGCAAGCTCCCGTAGCTCAAAAGGCTTGGTGATATAATCATCCGCACCCATCTCGAGGCAGATGATCTTTTCCGTCGTATCGCTTTTTCCCGAGACAACAATTAACGCGGCATCAGTGCAGTCATGCATGCCTTTAATCAGATCTACCCCTGCGCTGTCAGGCAAAGCCAGGTCAAGCAAGATCACATCAAGGTGTATAGTCTTCGCTTTCTCAAGCGCGTCGCGACCGTTCAGGGCCTGCATGACATTGGCGCCATTATCTTCAAGATACTGTTTGAGAACCTCTTGCAGGTTTTCATCATCATCGACGCATAAAATACGGGCACCCATCATCACGCAGACTCCGCTTGCGAGGTAAAAAACCTCGAAATTTGATTTTAAGTAGGACTATACGCGTCCTGTTACAAAAATGAAACAAACTTTTTCACAACCGAAACAGGGAGGACAAAACGTCGTTACATGCAGCGCCTAAATTGAGGGAAGTAACCCACACATAGGAGTTTAAGCATGTTTGAACAACAAGATCTTATTCAGCAAATAAAGCCTCTGAAGAAATTTGCTTTACGTTTGACTCACAATTCCAGTGATGCAGAGGATTTGGTACAGTCTACCATCTTGCGCGCCATGGAAAAACGGCATCTCTTTCAGGAAGGGACAGACTTGTTCCGTTGGATGTCCAAGGTAATGTTTAACATATTTGTATCGGGCTATCGGCGCAAGACAAAATTTGAAACACAATACGACCCTGATAGCTATATCCAAAAGCAAAGCGTGGAACCCTCACAAGATGTGAAGGTAGATTTGATGCAAGTCCAAGATGCAATGAATCGCATTTCTCATGATCATCGTGAGATCCTCGTTATGGTTTGCGTGAAAGGCATGCAATATACAGAAGTTTCTGAGATGCTTAAAATTCCTGTGGGTACCGTGCGTTCTCGTCTTTCACGTGCGCGCGAGGCGCTGCAGGTAATGCTAGATACGCCAAAAGCGGCGACACTGAAGTTGGGATCGTATACCGAGAGCATTCCACCTTATTTGGCTGCGCAGGAGAACCAGAAAACTTATTCAGTTGCTGCGTAGAAGAATTGCGTACCTCCCCCCCGAGCCCGGCATCCCCCATGCCGGGCTTTCATTTACGCGGATCGTTCGTGTAGCGCTGCATTAGGGGCGGCACTTAAAGCACTAAAGATATAGTCTCGCAATTGTGGCTGTAAAATCGGTTTATGAAGGCAGGCGTTCATGCCTGCGGCTTGCCATTGTTCGGGTCCAGCGACTAGCGCATGAGCTGTCATACCAATCACAGGGAGGGAAGGCAGCCCCTGTTCCCGCTCTCGTCTCCGGATCTCAGATGTGGCAGTGAACCCATCCATCTCAGGCATTTGAATATCCATGAGAATAAGGCTGTAATTCCCGTCCTGCAATTTATGCAGTGCTTGTCGTCCACTGCGTACGACGTCGTAGACTAGACCCATTTCCTCCAGGATATAGGTAATGACCGCGATGTTTCCTTCATTATCTTCCACGACCAGTATTTTATAAGGCCCAGACATAGATAGTTTTCCTGAAAGGGCAGTATTTTTGCTTTGTGCCTGCATCGGCAAATGGAGAGAAAATGTCGAGCCTTGCCCCGGCACACTCGTAACTGCAATATCGCCTTGCATCATACGCGCGAGATTGCGTGAAATTGGGAGGCCCAGGCCGGTGCCGCCAAACCGTCGCGATACGCTAGAATCCGCCTGCTTAAAATGTTCAAAAATCAGTTCATGATTTTCATTCGCAATCCCGATCCCTGTGTCTTGCACATCAATTCGTAGCCAGGACTGAAGTTGATGATCGGCATTCTCTCTCATCTCAATATGGGCTTTAATTGTGACGCTTCCTTCATTGGTAAATTTAATCGCATTCCCGACCAGGTTAATCAGGATCTGGCGTAGGCGCAAAGGATCGCCATAGAACGATTGTCCGCGCACTTCCTTGTAATCGAGAATAAAACCAATATTTTTATCTTGGGCTTGCAGATTCATCATGCTGATGACTTCTTCAAATAGATTGTCCAACAAGAAAACTTGCTTCTCCAATTCCAGTTCACCACTTTCAATTTTTGAAAAATCAAGTATGTCGCTGATGAGTTCGCGTAAGATTGATGCGCTGCGGTGAAGGGTCTTTACCAGGCGCTTTTGTTTTTCATCAAACTGGTCCAGATTGCGCTCGAAAATTTCTGCAACACCGGTTATCGCTGTTAGTGGTGTTCGAATTTCGTGACTCATATGCGCTAGAAAGCTGGACTTAGCCAGATTGGCGGTTTCGGCTTTCTCGCGCTCCCGCATCAGCAAGAGCTCCGTTTCTTTCAATGCCGTCACATCGCTGTGCGCGCCGATAAAGCGAACTGGCTGCCCGTCTTGGAAGATGGGTTTGCCCTTGGCATGCACCCAGATATAGTGCCCCGCTTTGTGTCGCATGCGGAAGATATGAGAATATTCCGTTGCATCGCCGCGAATACATTCATCAAACTTATTCCAGACTTCCTTTTCATCCTCAGGATGTAGCAAAGATTTAAATGTCTCTATCGAAGACTCAAGCTCTGGAGGCTCATGGCCTAGCATGTGTTGGTATTCCACGGACCAGTAGAGCGTATTGCGGCGCAAATCCCAATCAAAGATTCCGTCTTTTGAATTGTATAAAGCCAGTGCTAATCTCTCTTTCATAACCTCAAGATCGCGTTGGACCTCTGCTTTTTTCGCCTGAATTTGCA
>JAKLKY010000073.1 GCA_023150415.1 Alphaproteobacteria bacterium
TTCTGTCTTAAAAAATGCATCGCGCCTTTCGTCATGCTTGCTTTCGTTGTGCTGGCCGCCATCAAGCTCCACGATCAACTTCTTTTCGAGACACACGAAATCAACGATGTAGCGGCCAATCGGATGCTGGCGGCGGAATTTGCATCCCATCTGTTCATGGTTGAGCAAGAACCATATTTTCTTTTCTACGTCCGTAGGGTTGCGGCGCATATCGCGTGCGTAATGAATAAGAACTTGCGCTGGTTTTTCTTTAAAAACTTGCCCCCCCACCCCAAGCGCTACGCGCTTCTTCCCTCCCCCCGGCGGGGGGAGGGCCAATGCTTTTGGAACAGACAGCGCCATTTTCAACACGGCACCGCGCGGATTGAGCGTATAGTCCGCCACCCAGTCGATAAAGCGCCGCTGCACATCAGGCATGGGGGGCAGATCATGCAACTGCAAAATCGCCTTAAGTTTTTGTAAAGGCAGATTGCTTTGTGCCGCGCCCCATACCACACCAGGCAGTTCCTTCTTGCCAAACGGCACGGTGACATAGGTTCCCGGCCGCACCGCCACACCCGGCGGCAGCGCGTAATCGAACACAGGCTCCACCGCCGTGGCCACCAGCACCGCGCATCGTTCTTGCAATTCCTGCTGCATTTCCTTAGGACTGTGGCATAGTTATTCAAAAGCAAAAAGGGGACGCATCCATGAAATTCTTCGTCGACACGGCAGACATTAACGAAATCCGCGATCTGGCCGATACCGGCCTGTTGGACGGCGTGACCACCAACCCATCCCTGATTGCAAAGTCGGGCAAGCCGTTTATTCCGCTGATCGAGGAAATCTGCGCTGTTGTTGAGGGTCCGGTGAGCGCCGAAGTAGCCGCCACCGATTACGAGACGATGATCAAGGAAGGACGCAAACTGGCCAAAATCGCGCATAATGTCGCCGTGAAAGTGCCCCTCACCCCGGCGGGTTTAAAAGTGTGCAAGGAACTCACCGATGCCGGAACGATGGTGAATGTCACCTTATGTTTTTCCCCCGCGCAAGGAATCCTGGCCGCGAAAGCGGGGGCAACATTCGTTTCGCCTTTCGTCGGGCGCCTGGATGATATCGGCAATGACGGTCTCACGCTGATCCGCGATCTGGTCACGATCTATGAGAACTACCCGCATTTCCAGACCGAAGTGCTGGTGGCCTCGGTGCGCAACCCGATGCATATCATCGAATCGGCCAAGATGGGTGCGCATGTGGCCACCTGCCCGCCGGATGTCATCCGCTCCCTCTACAAACACCCACTGACCGATAAAGGCCTGGCGCAGTTTGTGGAGGATTGGAAAAAGACAGGGCAGAGTATTTTGTAAATGTGATATGCTTTCGTAGTGACCATTGTGCCCCAAACCCCGGAAAAATCCGTGATCGAGCTTCAACACGTTTTGGAATATCTACGCGCACATCCCGATTTTCTCGCGGAGAATCCGGACGCGATCGAGCTTTTGCTGCCGCCCAAGCCCCGCCCGCGCAAAGGCGAAGTCGCGGATTTCCAGTCATATATGATCGAGCGCCTGAAAGCCGATAAAGAAGAAGTCATCACCCATACCCGTACCCTGGTGGAAACCAGCCGCGCCAACATGAACAATCAACAGCGCGTGCATAAGGCGGTACTGCGCCTGCTCGAAGCCACCAGCTTTGATGAATTCGTGCAAACCATCACCAGCGATCTGGCTAATCTGCTGGATGTTGACATCACTGTGCTTGTCGTCGAGGCCGACGGACAAAACATTCCGCATATTCAAACCAGCGGCATTCGCCTGATCCCGCCCGGCACGGCGGATCAATGGATGCAGGGCAAGAATGTTTTGTTGCAAGATCATATCGCGGGGATCGAGCCGATTTACGGCGGCGGCGCAAAACTGGTGCAATCACAAATTTTGCTGCGCGTGGATATCTCGCACGATCCTGAATTGAATACACCCCCGGCCCTGCTGGCTTTCGGCAGCCGCGACCCGAACCTGTTCCAGCCCGGCCAGGCCACCGACCAGATCCTTTTCCTTGCCCGCGTGATTGAGCGTTGTTTTCGGATGTGGCTGGATGTTCCTCGCGCCTGACCTGCAAGAACAAACACAACGATGGACTGATTATCTACGTGTGGAGAAAAACGTCTCCAAACACACGCTGCGTGCTTACAGAGCTGATCTTGAGCATTTCCTAACATTTCTCGCTGATCATTACGCGCGCCCGCCATCGTTGAACGATCTTTCGGAAACGAGTATCCGCGATTTCCGCGCCTGGCTCTCGCGCAAGGCGGCGGACGGTGCGGGCAATGCCTCGCGTGCACGATCATTGTCCGGCGTGAAAAATTTTCTGCGCTGGCTAGATCGCCAAGGCATTATGCACAACTCTGCAATTGCCAGCGTGCGCACGCCAAAAAAACCGCATAAAATCCCGCGCCCTTTGGCCGAGGCTCACGCAATGAAAGTGCTGGAAATGGCGGGCGAACTGGCGCGTGATGACTGGATTGCGGCGCGCGATCGCGCCTTGTTTACGCTGCTGTATGGCTGCGGGTTGCGGATTGATGAAGCTTTGTCTTTAAATATTGCTGATCTGCCGCAAGGCGGTTTCATACGCGTTCGCGGTAAGGGTAATAAGGAACGGCAGGTGCCGGTGCTTGCAGTTGTTGAAAAAATGCTGGCGGAATACCACGCACTCAATCCGTTCTTTAATGCCCAGAATACACACCAACCTCTTTTCACCGGTATGCGCGGCGGACGTCTTAATCAAGGCATGGCGCAGAAGGCGATGCGCCAGATTCGCTCCCTGCTCAGCCTGCCAGAAAACGCTACGCCACACGCCCTGCGCCACAGCTTCGCCACACATTTGCTGCAGAACGGCGCAAATTTAAGGGAAATTCAGGAGCTGCTGGGCCATGCCTCGCTCAGCACGACCCAGCGTTATACCGAAGTGAATGCTGAAGAGCTGATGCGGATTTATAAAGCCGCACACCCTCGGGCTTAAATATGAATCGGGCGTTTATGAACGGCCAGCGCGGCTTCTTTCACCACTTCCTCAAGCGTGGGGTGCGCGTGACAGGTGCGTGCGATGTCCTCCGCCGTGCCATCGAATTCCATCGCCAACACAATTTCTGAAATCAGCGTCCCCGCCTCCGGCCCGATGATATGCGCACCCAGAATACGGTCCGTCTTGGCATCGGCCAGAATTTTGACGAAGCCCTCGGTCATACCCATCGCGCGCGCGCGGCCATTGGCCATGAAGGGAAATTTGCCCACGTTGTAGACAATGCCATCTTTCTGAAGCTGCTCTTCCGTCTTGCCCACGGCGGCGATTTCCGGATGCGTGTAGACCACGCCAGGAATAAGGTCATAATTGATATGGCCGGATTGTCCGGCCAGAATTTCGGCCAGTACCACGCCCTCATCTTCGGCTTTATGTGCCAGCATCGGCCCGGTGATCACATCACCGATGGCATAGATGCCTTTCACATTCGTTTGGAAATGGGCGTCGGTTTTGATGCGCCCGCGCTCATCCACCTCAACGCCGACGCTTTTAAGACCCAGCCCTTCGGTGAACGGCTTGCGCCCCACGGCCATCAGCACCACATCGACTTGCAAATTCTCGCGCGCGCCACCCGCCGCCGGCTCGACCGCCAGCGCAACACCATCCACCCCAGCCTTGGCGCTAATGACCTTGCTGGAAAGCATGAATTTCAAGCCCTGCTTCTTAAAGATCTTGAGCGATTCCTTGCGCAGCTCCTCATCCATACCGGGCAGGATATTGTCCATATATTCGATGACGATGACATCACTGCCCAGACGGCGCCAGACCGTGCCCATCTCCAGCCCGATCACGCCACCACCGATCACTGCCATGGTACGCGGCACGGCGGGCAGGACCAGCGCGCCGGTGGAGGAGACAATGCGTTGCTCGTCAATCGTAATACCGGGCAGTGAAATCACATCCGATCCGGTGGCGATGACGATCGCGCCGGCGGTGTAGGTCTTGCCCTCCACCTGCACCTGCCCCGGCGCCGTAATTTCGCCAAAGCCTTGCAGATGCTTGACCTTGTTTTTCTTGAACAGGAATTCGATGCCCTTGGTGTTGGACGACACGACGTCGTTTTTAAACGCCATCATCTGCGGCAGATTGACGCGCGCGCCGTCGATCTCGACCCCCATATCGGAAAGGTGATGCACAGCACTTTCATACTTCTCCGAGGCCGAGAGCAAAGCCTTTGACGGAATACAACCAACATTTAAACATGTGCCGCCTAAGGTTTCGCGCTTTTCCACGCAGGCCACGTTCATGCCCAGCTGCGCCGCGCGAATGGCGCAGACATAACCACCAGGTCCGGCGCCGATAACAATAAGATCAAAATGATTGGACATGGGAATCCTTCCTTACAGAAGCAACACTTTCGTTGTATGCCGGGCGGCAGAGAAAAACAAGCCTAGAGGCAAGAGTATTTAGGCGACGGCGACTTCTGGAACCGCGCGCCTGACCTTTAAAGATCTTGCCCAATGAGGAAATGTGCGCGCAAAGTAGTCCATTTTCGCCGCAAAAAGAGCCTCTGGCGTATCAAAGGCGCGGATCTGCGCCACGTCGATCACACGTGGGTCGAGTTGTGCCAATAATATATCTGCAAAACCCATAACGCCCTGACTCAGCTGAAGCGGGGTATTCATGATACCACAGGGAATAATCTTGTCGTTACCGGGTATAATTCCCGAACTCTTGCCAACATCGCGCGCAATAGAGCATATAAGGTTATGGTAGATCACACTGAACAATTCGTCACATGTACCAAGCCCGCCACCATAAACTTCAAGATAGTCACCATCGATGACATCATTAAGGCGTGAAGAATATTTTGCCCGCGTGTAGACAATTACTCTCTCATTCAAGGCCACATATGTGCCTTCCTCTGGGTTGATCGAGTAAATTACATTATTACGGGAGAAGACCTCAGCTGGGTTTCCTTCACGATCAGAAACAACGGGCGTCCGATAGCCAATATGCCGCACTGGATTCCCCGCCAGATTTTGCAGGACGGGTTCTTCGATAAAGATACCCATTGTGCCATCACTGCCGCCACCGCTTTTACCGGTTAGGCCAGCCTGCGCTGATAATTGGGCACCCCGACGAGCATGCGCGATAATAGCTGTATTTTTCGTCGATGCCGAACCCACATACGATGTGATTGGATCCAAATCTCGTGGATTGAAACCACGTTTGGATATATCAATGACGGGCACTTTGCCATTGCCCCGGCAAATTCGATAGTCCCATCCATTACTAAATATGGCTTCAAGCTCAGCTTCAGTGAAAAATACACTATAGACTTGATCGCTTGGAACACTGACGAGCTTCGCATCGAATAAATGACTTAAGAACTGCAAATGCTTGTGCTAAAATTCAGCGCTCACAGCAATCGGGCGGCCTTTAGCATGAAAGCCTCCAAAGGGCTTCAATGTCGCACCACGCAGGAACAGGAGAATGGCCGACACTTCGCGCGCCGCATCCCATTTCCATTGCGGAACGCCAGGGGGAGACGATTGTGGGTGTGGGCATTCAATGATTTTTCCCTCTGCGGCATAAAACGCACGTTCGATATCCGCCAAAGTTAGTATAGGTGTATGAAAACGTGAAACCGGCTGACCGCCTCTTGTGTTTACTGAGGGGCCCTCAGAACCCGGTCCGATTTGGCGACTTGAGAGGACCTTTGCCCCAACACGACGCACCGATAATCTTGGTGCTCTTTGGCTTCGATTTGGAAATTCAATGGCTCTTGCCATCGCTTGCCAGGCCAGCCCGGCAGGCGATCGCGTCGTCAGATAATCGCTTTGAGGATCTTTGGTGAGTTCCTCAACACTGCGATGCTGATCAAACCCACGATCATACTGAAAATGCCCTAACTTGGCTTCTGGCGGCAAAAGCGATGGCTTGCGCAATTCCTGATGATCAACAGTGACCTCAACACCAAAACCTTTTGCAGGGCCATTCGTTTCTTGTGGCTTAAGCGGCAACAGTGCCAAACTAATTGCGCTTGTATGCAAAGGGGAAATACTTACATTTTCACGCCCTATGCCTTCGCGAGCGTCTTGAACCATGTCTACAAGCTTCTTTGCCGAGCCTATGGCATCACCGCATTCCTTCACGCGATAGCCAAAAAATGGATTTCTTGCCTCGAGTGCTTGCAGCACTTCGGGCAAATCTGAACGCCCCAGACTTAAGAAAGTTGGATGGTTATTATCCTTCAGCCATCTTCGTATTGCTGGACCTTCGTTTAGAAAAAGACCACGATCATCGCCAACAATGCCGACCTGTTCCGCTTTTAATATTATTGTACTTAACCCTACCTTACGGCCTGCAGCGAGAAGAACACGCGATTGTTGCTCCTCAGGGAGTTGATTAAACTGATCAATGACCATTTGTGCTTTGCCATGCGCGATTTGCATTCCATCCGGCTCTTGCTCTTTGGAGGCAATGACAGTCCGATTGAGAAAATGATCCTTTGGAAGAACCGCAATATCAAAAGGTTCTAAAATCCGTCTGGCTTCATCCAATTTATCTGGGTTATCAGAAGCCAAAACAATCAGACGC
>JAKLKY010000074.1:0-3283 GCA_023150415.1 Alphaproteobacteria bacterium
GGAATGCAGTATTTTCCTGACGCTGGCGGGCTCGACCTCGGCTGGCGGCTGCATGAAGGTTTATGCCGATCTGGTCAAAAACAACATGGTGGATGCGATTGTTGCCACCGGCGCAAGCATCGTCGATATGGATTTCTTCGAAGCGCTGGGCTTCAAACATTATCAGGCCGACGGCGCGGTGGATGACCGCGTGCTGCGCGATCTCTACATCGACCGCATCTATGACACCTACATCGATGAAGAAGACCTGCAGGCCTGCGACCACACGATTTTAGAAATCGCCAACAGTCTGCAGCCGCGCCCTTATTCCTCACGCGAATTCATCCGCGAAATGGGTAAATGGCTGGCCGCCGGCAATGCGAAGAAAAAGGATTCGCTGGTGCAGCTGGCGTACGAGCATGACGTGCCGATTTTCTGCCCGGCCTTTACCGACAGCTCGGCAGGCTTTGGTCTGGTCAAGCACCAGATTGATAATCCGGGCAAGCATATGACGCTCGATTCCATCGCCGATTTCCGCGAACTGACCGACATTAAAATCAAGGCGGGCACGTCGGGTCTGCTGATGATCGGCGGCGGCGTGCCGAAGAATTTCGTACAGGACACGGTTGTCTGCGCCGAGATTATCGGCAAGGAAGTCGAGATGCACAAATACGCCGTGCAAATCACCGTAGCCGACGTACGCGACGGCGCGTGCTCCTCCTCAACGCTGAAAGAGGCGTGCAGCTGGGGCAAGGTCGATGTGGCGTATGAGCAAATGGTCTTCGCAGAAGCCGGGTCCGTCGTGCCGCTGCTGGCCAGCGATGCCTACCACCGCGGCGCGTGGAAATCGCGCGAGAAGCGCAAGTTTGCGAAGATGTTTGGTTAACACACCTGTTCTCAAAACCGTCATCCCCGCGAAGGCGGGGATCCAGTTTTTTTAAACGCAGAGGCGCAGAGAACGCAGAGCAAATGGAAGAGTACACCGAAATTAAGTGGGACGAAGCTGGCAACATTCTTATTCCATCGTACTTTGAGGAAGCTATTAAGCTAATTAAATTTGATCCAAATTTAGCAATACAGGTTAGCGATTTATCTCTTCACAGACGTGATTTAATTTTTGCCAAGGAATGTCTTGAGAAAATTAATGAAACTGAAGATAAACTAATAAAAAAAGCCTTATGGGCTTCGGCAATTGTTCACTATATGAAGTGCTTCGGAAGTGGCTTTCGCGGTAGATTGAAACAGGACGAAATATTTAAAAATGATCCAGAAGGTTTGGAATTCTTTGCATTTTTTAAAGACCTGAGAGACAAACATTTTGTCCACGATGTGAACTCATTTATGCAAGGCATATCTTTCGCGGTTCTTAATAAAAAAGAATCGGAGTGCAAAATTGCAAAAATACTTTCTACATCCTTTCTTACTTTAACATTAGAGCAAGCCAACTACTCAAATTTGGCCTTACTCGTACAAAGGACTCTTAGCTATGTTCAAAAAGAATATTCAAATCTCTGCGAACTAATTACCAAAGAGCTCGAAGCCTTACCTCACAAAACCTTATTGGAATTTGAGAGCCCTGTTTATACTACTCCAAGGATAGAGGATGTTAATAAACGCCGCAAAGTTTAGCCTCTGCGTCCTATGCGCCTCTGCGGTTAAAATTCTTCTTCGCTTCTTCTTAACTTCGCGTTAAAAGAGATCCTTCGCTGCGCTCAGGATGACAATTTGAGAGACAACAGATGACAAAAACACCCAAACTCCTCCTCCCTTCCGCCGCGTTCCTTGGCCTGACGAAGAAGCAATCGGTCAGTTATAAGGACGCCAGAGCCGTGATTATTCCCTTTGGTCTGGAAACGTCCGTGAGCTATGGCGGCGGCACGGCGAAGGGCCCGGCGGCGATGATCAAGGCCTCGCATCAAGTCGAATTATTCGACGATCAGCTCTGGCGCGAGCCGTACAAAGACATTGGTATCGTTACCTTAAAAGAGCCGAAAATCGCCACGCCCTTGCCCAAGGCGCTGGACCAGCTGGAAGGTTTGGTCGCTGGTGTTTTGAAGGACAATAAATTCCCGTTCGTGTTCGGCGGTGAGCATTCCATCACCCCCGGCGCCATCCGGCCGTTTGCAAAAAAATACAAAGACCTCACCATCTTGCAGTTCGACGCGCATGCCGATTTGCGTGACGGCTATGACGGGCAGCATTATTCACACGCCGCGGCGATGCGTCGGTGTCTGGATCACAAAAATGTTTCGCTGGTGTCGGTGGGGATTCGCAATATCTCGGCTGAGGAGATTCCGTTCCTAGAAGCCAACAAAAAACGTATCACCATCCATTGGGCGCGTGACATGAAGCGCTGGAACGCGGCACAGATTGTGAAATCCTTGAAGGGCAAGAATATCTATCTGACGTTCGATATCGACGGGTTCGACGCGTCGATGATCCCGGCCACCGGCACACCGGAGCCGGGCGGCATGTTCTGGAACGATGCGATCGAAATTATTACGGCGGCCGCGAAAGTCAGCACCATCGTCGGCGCGGATGTGAACGAGCTGGCCCCGCAAAAAGGCATGCATGCGTGTGATTTCCTGGCAGCGAAACTGGCGTATAAGATTTTGAGTCTGGCGCTGCGCCCCTAGCCAGACACGCCGTCCTTAACGCGCTTCCACAGGCCGCTGAAATTGAACGGCTCGGCGCTGGAGACAATATCCTGCACCATCTTCTGCGCACGCTGGGTCAGCGGGCGCGCGGGCGCGTCCTGCGCGTTCTCGTTCTGCGGCTTGCGGGTTTTGGATTCACCCAGCATTTTCTGGCGGCGCTCGCGCGCAGCCTGCTCACGGCGCTTGATTTCCTCGCGCAGATCCTCAGCCTGTTTCTGATTATACTGGCTGGTGAGCAGCACCTGATTGGCCTGGCGCTGCCAGTTGTCGCGCTGGCCTTTCATGTCTTCAAGCTGCGTCTGCGCCGATTCCAGCTGCTCCTCCAGAAAGCGTACGCGCATTTTCAGGCGCTCTGTTTCCATCAGGGCCGCAGCTTTCTCCAGCTCCTGCTCGGCGCTGGGGGTCTCCTCGCTGCCTTGTTTTTGCAGGCCAAACACGCGCTCAAGCTCAGCAACATCAATCACGCGCCGCTCATTGGCATCGACGCTATAGGATAATTTTCCGTTATTCATCGCCCGCTGAATGGTGGATTTCGAGCGGCCGGTTAATTCCGCTGCGCGCTGCGCGCCGACTTTGGCCATGTTGGAACCTCGCTATGGTTATGGATCGGGATTATCTCTAACATGGAGAAAGGCGAAGATCAAGAA
>JAKLKY010000074.1:3293-6370 GCA_023150415.1 Alphaproteobacteria bacterium
AGAAATGCCTTCGCTCTCAAGACGTTTATTCAACAGGGCCGTCAGGCGCTGCCACTGCGTCACAGAAAATAAATGGGCATACAGGAAAGGAAGGTAGCCCTCCTTGCGCAGTTTCAGAAATTCGGCATCGGAGAGCTCTGCCAGTTTTTTCTCGTCGACAGCGCGAAAACCCGAGAAATTAATACGCCTGTTTCCCGCTGCGGTAATCTGCACCGTGCGCTCTTGTAACAGACCGCTTTCATGCAAAAACTTGCCAAAAGCCATCGTCTGCAGCGCCGCTGCATGATAAGACTTGCAAAACTCTATCGCCTGATTTGACAACTGGCTGGGCTTGCCGTCGGCTTCGAAAAACTTCTGCTCACCGTCTTCACCCACAATGTCCGGGTTCATATCGACGCACAAAATTAACTGCTCCTCATTGGCGGGGGTTTCCGAAAAAATGAAGGGGTAGCGGCGAACATAAGCGGGAATGTAAGTGTGCGGCTCCCAGACGCCTTGGGCATCGACAAAAAGATTCTCATTATCGCGTAGGCCCAAAATTGCCACCGGCGTGGCCGAGGTATCGGGTGAAAACGCGATCGGATAGGAACCAGCAATTTGCGGAATCTCAATCACGTTAATCGGCACCGCATTCACGTCTGCGGCGAAACTGAAACCAAAATTGCGCTTGAGACCCAATTTCCCATGCGCGCGCGAATCAAGGGGTGTTGGCCCCTGGTAAAATACCGGCATTTGTGGGTTGTTGGCCGCAGCCGCTGTCTTGGCATTCATGAATATACTCCTTATAGCTTAAAAAATTCATTTAGGGCCTAGTGCAGCCTATTATTTTTCCTTTTGCAACAGTAAAAAATAGCCTAGGGTCCCAATCATCAGGACGAAAAGGAGGCACCCATGCGCATTGGTATGATCGGAACAGGATATGTCGGCCTGGTTTCGGGAACGTGCTTTGCGGAATTTGGCATCACCGTCACTTGTGTGGACAAGGATAGCCAGAAAATTAACCGCCTGCTGCGCGGCGATATCCCGATTTATGAACCCGGGCTTGAGGATCTGGTGGCCAAGCAAGTCAAGGCGGGCCGACTGTCTTTCACTCAGAGCCTGAAAGAGGGTATGCAAGACGCCGATGCCGTATTCATCGCCGTTGGCACCCCACCCAGCAAGGACAGCGGCCATGCCGACATGACCTATGTGTATCAAGCCGCACGTGAAATTGCCGCAATGATCGAAGGCTATACCGTGATCGTGACTAAATCCACCGTGCCAGTGGGTACGGCCCGCGAGGTCGCGCGCATCATCCGCGAGGTAAACCCACAAGCGCAGTTCGATGTCGTTTCCAATCCTGAATTCTTGCGCGAAGGCGCGGCGGTGCAAGATTTTATGAAGCCTGACCGCGTTGTAATCGGAACCGAATCAGAACGCGCCGTAGAAGTAATGCGTGCGCTCTACCGCCCGCTCTATCTCAATGAAACGCCGATGGTGGTGACAACCCCGGAAACAGCCGAGATCATCAAATACGCCGCGAATGCCTTTCTGGCCACGAAAATTACGTTCATTAACGAAATAGCCAATCTGTGCGAAAAGACCGGCGCGAACGTCCAGGAAGTCGCGCGCGGTATCGGTCTTGACGGGCGCATCGGCAAGAAATTTCTGCATGCCGGGCCGGGTTACGGAGGATCATGCTTTCCCAAAGATACGCTGGCCTTTACCCAGATTGGCCAGAAATACGATGCGCCGCAAAATATTGTTGAAACTAACGTTCGATGGCTGAGAGGGTCATTCATGCTTGTGGCGGTGATGTTAAGGGAATGAAGATTGCCGTGCTCGGCCTGTCTTTCAAACCCAATACCGATGATGTGCGAGAATCGCCCGCGCTGGTGATTATTCCCTTGCTGCAGGAGCATGGCGCTGAAATTGCCGCGCACGACCCCGTCGCCATGGACACAGCTCGCTTGCATCTTGAAAATGTGATGTGGTGTCAGGACCCTTATGAAGCCGCGCAAGATGCCGATGCTCTAGTTATCGTCACGGAATGGAATGAATTCCGCGGCCTCGATCTTGAACGCCTCGGCGATGTCATGAAATCAAAACGCCTGGTCGATTTGCGCAACATCTACAAACCACGCGAAATGCAAACGCACGGCTTCCATTATGTGTCGATCGGCCGGCCGGAGGTTAAATCCTTTTCCCCGGCGCAACAGACGCAGGCGAAAAAAGCATAACAACCGCGCCGGTCTTTGTTCTAGGAATGATTTGCTTCCAATGATGGATTTTGTGAAAGGGTTCCTGCCTTGATCACTTTGTCTTCAACGGATCGTGCTGCGTTGCGAACGCCTTTTTTAAGCGCGTAGGCAGCGGCCATTGATAAAGCACTCGCGCCGATCCATACACTCAATTTGAACAGTGAAGGACCGAATGCCCTGTGAAAGGGAAAGCTTATGTTTGAAAATTTACCAAGGTCAACAGGCAGATTTTTATATGATCCTATGAGGAGCGCGGCAATGCCGAGGGCGTACAAAACTCTGGCCGCCCATTCATCCGAGGAAGAATCTCTATGCAGTTGGATCAGCGCATCGCGGTCATTTTTATATACAGCTGCAATCAGGGAATCATCAAACGTGTCCGAGCGCAGACGGCTGATTCTATCGCTAAAATAATTCGCAGCCTTCATATAAACTCCGTGAAATTCAGGATCAACACATTGCTCGGCTTGCGATCGCACGTCTTCTTTTATTGTATGATTGGAATAAATTTTCAGCGCTGTCGCATAAGCAAAAGCAAAACTGACGCATAAACTCAATGAGAATGTTTTATCTGGAGGATAATCTTCGATTAATCCGACGTTGTAATACCATCCAGCGATCTTGGACGGACCCGTGAAAAAGGCCACCGCGCACAAAGAATAAAAGATTTGCGCATAACGATCTGTCTGAACGCACCGATATCTCTTTATCAGTGCGTCCGGATTATCCTGATACGCCTTTAAAATTAAAGCGGCGGGCACGGATTTTCTTTTAATTCTTTTAGCAAAAAAATCAGCGGCAACTTGAAATTGATCTTTCATGTGATTATGCGCCTAT
>JAKLKY010000075.1 GCA_023150415.1 Alphaproteobacteria bacterium
ATTAAAATACTCTCCGCCATCCAGTTCACGGCCGACATGGCCGATACCAGCGACGCGCAGGTGAGCAAGCTGTTGGTGGATTGGGGACTGCGCGCGCCGCGTCTGGCCTTCCCGGCGGATTTTTTGAAATTTACCGATGCGGCGTTGATGCGCGCTGCGGGCGCACATGATGCGGCCGGACCGTCACTGCGCGAATTAAAAATCCATTGGGATACGATCGGCGAAGACAGGCTCGCCCCCTATCGCGGCGGGTTTGACTACGCTGTGACGCGCGTAGATGTATAAATCAGCGATTATAGTTCTGCTGCTGTTGTCGCGGTGGCGGGGCTTGCTCGGGGCCATTGAGTAAACGGTTCATCAAACCCTGGAACGGGTTGAGCGTGCGTTCATAAAAGTTTGGTTCATTTGTTTGATTGGTCAGAGGCACAGGCGCATCATACGCCAAATCCGATTCCGGATAGGCGTAGCCAAAAGAATTGCCGCCGCCGTCCAGCATGACAGTTTCATGCCGACCTAAGCCGGCTTGCATCGTCTGGCGCCAGACCATGGCAGGCAGGCTGCCCCCCGTCACAGCCTTCATGGGCGAATTATCGTCATTACCCATCCACACGCCGCCGACAAGATTGTCGGTGAAGCCGATGAACCAGGCATCGCGGTGGTCCTGTGTGGTGCCCGTCTTGCCGTAGGTGGGCACATCGCCCAGCCCTGCGCCGCGCCCAGTGCCGTATTCCACCACGGCCTCCAGCATGGTTTTGAGATCGTCGATGGTGCCGGAATCGAACGCCCGCACACCCATGCGCGCAGGCTGGCGCTGATAGTAGAGTGTGCCATCGGCGCCAAGGATGCGCGTGATCGCATAGGGATAAACGCGCACGCCGTTATTGGCGAAGGTGGCATAGGCTGTGCTCATCTCCAGCAGCGAAACATCATTGGTGCCGAGTGCTGTGCTGAGATCTTCGTTCAGCGACGAGATGATGCCCGCACGCCGCGCGACATCGATGGCTCTCGCCGGACCAACCGCTTGCATCAGGCGCACCGCCGCCGTGTTCAGCGACAGCGCTAAGGCCTCGGTCAACGGTACTTCGCCCTTATACTCGCCCTTGTAATTCTCGGGCCGGTAGCGCCCGGATGTGAAGGGGGCATCGAGGATCAAATCATTGGGCCGTGCGCCAGCTTCCAGCGCGGCCAGGTACACAAACGGCTTGAAGGACGATCCCGGCTGGCGCCGTGCCTGCACGGCGCGATTGAACTGGCTAGCGCGGTAGTCACGCCCGCCCAGCAGGGCCAGCACCGCGCCGTCATTTTGCATGGCGATCAGCGATCCCTGCGTGATGTGCCGCTCCGCCCCCGGACCTTGCAGCGCTTCGGCCATCGCCTTTTCAGCCGCCGCCTGCATCAGCGGATCAAGCGTGGTTTCAATCACCAGATCCTGCGTCGGCGTGCCGATCAGGTCGTCCAGCCCTTCTAAAACCCAATCGCCGAAATAGCGGCCTGACCCTTCCCCCAGCGGTTTTCCAATCAGAGGCGGCGGGGCGCTGGTCATGGCGGTGGCTTGCGCGCTCTCGAGATAGCCCGCATCGACCATCGCCAGCAAAACCGTATCGGCGCGTTGGCGCGCAAGCATTGGATTGTTCGTCGGTGAAAAACGCGATGGCGCCTTGAGCAGCCCAGCCAGCGTGGCGGCCTCGCGCAGATTGATCTGCCGCACGTCTTTATCAAAGTACAGGCGCGCAGCGGCGCTGACCCCGTACGTCCCAGCGCCCAGATAGACGCGGTTAAGATAGGCGCTGAGGATTTCATCCTTGGTCAGTTGATGCTCGAGCCAGAGCGCCAGCATGGCTTCCTGGATTTTGCGCTTTAATGTTCGCTCGCGCGACAGGAACAGGTTCTTGGCGAGCTGTTGTGTGATGGTCGAGCCGCCCTGCACAACGCGGCCCGCCAGAATGTTCGAGACAACCGCGCGCGCCAGACCGGTGATATCAATGCCGTGATGCGCGTAAAAACGCCGATCTTCGATCGCCAGCACGGCGTAAATCAAATGCGGCGGCAGTTCGGCCACCTGCACGCTCTCGCCCTTGGTTTCGCCGTAACGGGCGATGACAGAGCCATCAAAGGCCTGCACGGTGATGGAGGTGCGGCGCTCGAACGTCGCGTTGCGCGTGATATCGGGCAGTTCGCTGGCATACCACAGGAGCGGCGGCGTCATGAAAATCGCCACCCACATCGCGCAAACCAGCAGCCATTTCAGGATATTTCCGAGGAATTCGGGCTTTTTTGACGGCGTATGCTTTTTCTTTTTGCGGGGCATTGCAGAAAATTGTTGCTATAATTTCTAATATTGTTTATGAAGGCGCTTATGAGCCAGATCCAGAACCCTTATACCGTCCCCGCCGTGAACGAAAGACTTTTTTTCACGATGCCACATGTCCCCACTGATGTCGGAATTCTTTTTGGCGCGCGCAGCGTGTCGGGGTTGATTGCCCGCGAAGCCGCGCATTTATGGCGTCTGCGCCGTTTTTCAAAAATTATCGTCACGGGCGGCTTGAAAGTTTTTCAGCCCGTGGTGGGGATGATGGCTTATGCCGTTCGTGAACGCACGGGCTGGCAAGGGGCGCCCTTGTCTGATTTTCTGACGTTCAAGCGCGAAGCGGATTACATGCGGGGCATTTTGCTAGAAAACGGCGTGCCGGAGGAAGCGATTGTTTGCACCGATCGTCGTGCCCGTAATACGGGAGAGAATCTTAAAAATATTAATGACACACTGAGACAATATAACAGCGCGACGCTGGTGACATTATCCATCGGCCAGCGGCGGGTGATCGGTACGCTCCGTCGACATTTCAATGACCGCGCAGGATTGGCGGTGACAACGGTGCCGGTCTACCCCTTTGGCCTGACGCGCGAGAACTGGCCCGAATATCCATTCTTCAAGAAACTGGTGCTGGAAGAATTCCGCAAAGTAACGCCAACCGATGCGCGGAGCTATATTCCTCGTTTTTGTGAAGAGGTTGATATCACGGCCGAATGCAAGGCCATTCAAGAAGCGCCGCACGTTTAAAGCAAAATCACGCTGGCGAGGCTCAGGAAAATAAGGAAGCCGATACTGTCGGTCAGGGCCGTGAGAAACACGCCGGCGGAGACGGCGGGATCGAAACCGCGGCGATGGAGGAAAATGGGAATGGCCGCGCCGAAAAATCCGGCCACCAGAAAATTGAAAATGATTGCGCTGCCGATCACGAAGCCCAGCGTCGCATGACCAAACCATAGCGAGGCCAACGTTCCTGCAATAAGCGCGACAAGAATGCCGTTCATAAAACCCACCAGCATTTCCCGGCCGATGATACGCCAGATATTGACCACAGAAATCTGGCGTGTGGCCAGCGCGCGGATGGCAACTGTGAGGGCCTGCGTTCCCGCATTTCCGCCTAACGACGCCACCACGGGCATCAGAGCAGCGAGAGCAACGATTTGTTCAATGGTCGCACCGAAAAATGACACAACCACGGCCGACAATGTAGCCGTGAGCAAGTTGAGCAACAGCCAACGCGAACGCATTCCCGCTGCCGTGATGACAGCGCGGTACAGATCGCCCTGATCCACCCCGGCCATTTTCATGATGTCTTCGCTGCTTTCCTCGTCGATAACGTCGACGATGTCGTCAATCGTGATCACGCCGATCAGGCGGCCATCCGGGTCAACGACGGGGGCGGAGGTCATGTTGTCACGGCGGAAAATATGCGCCACTTCCTCCTGATCCATGGTCGCGGGGATGGGCTGTGAATGCGCGAGCGCCAGCACTGCGAGTTTCTCAGGGCGCCGCGCTTTAACTAGACGACTGAGCGGCACATGGCCGGTGATGTGATAGAGCGGATCGACGATGAAGATATCGAAGAAGTCTTCGGGAAGATCTTCTCCAGCCTCGCGCAAGTAATCCAGCGTTTTGCCTACGGTCCAGAATTCCGGGATGGCCAGCACCTCGCGCTGCATCAGGCGGCCGGCGCTGTCTTCGGGGAAGCTGAGGCCCTCCTCCACCGTCAGGCGAACCTTGGCAGAAAGGTGGCGGATGATATCCTTTTGAAAATCAGGATCCAGGGCGATGAGCATATCCAACGCGTCATCGCTTTCCAGCGCCGAGATGATCTGCGCCACGCGGGCGGCTGACATCGCGGACAGACACAGACGCCGCAGCTCGTAATCCAATTCGGCGAAGACCAGAGGATCCAACGCTTCACCAAACATCGCGATCAGCTCATGACGGTCGTCGTCGGTGATCTGGCCAATTAATTCGGCGGTTTCAGCAGGGGTAAGATCCTGCAGCAGGGCACCAATCGTATCCACATCCTGCGCGGCAAGCGCCTCGGCCAACATTGTGACCAGCGCATCCGTTACGGCCAGAGGTTCGTCGGTGGGAGCAAGATCATCCATTGAATGGTTTGTGGTTGGTGATTGGTGGTTAGTGATTAGCATGATAGCTGGTTTTTACCAACCACCAATCACCAAAAACCAACCGCCAAATTACAAGTGCCGCACCAGGCGGTGCGCATTGTCATCTTTCATCTCTTCTTCAAAGACTTGCGCGCCTACGCAGGCCAGCGCCGTCATATTCACAATACCCCGCGCGGTGATGGAGGGCGTGAGAATATGCGCCGGACGTGCCACACCCAGCAAAATCGGCCCGATGCCAATGCCATCGCCGAAGGCTTTGGCCAGCGTAAAGGCGATATTGGCCGCCTCGACATTCGGCATAATGAACAGATTGGCTGCGCCCGAAAGCGTGGAATTGGGCATAATGTGATGGCGGAGGTCTTCCGAGAGGGCCATGTCCGCCTGCATCTCGCCGTCGATTTCCATCTCGGGATTGCGGCGGCGGACTTCGGCGCAGGCGGCACTCATTTTCGACGCTGCATCGCAGGGATCGGAGCCAAAATTGGAATGCGAGAGCAGCGCAACTTTCGGCGCAATGCCAAAGCGCCGCACTTCGGCCGCGGCCAGACGCGTCATTTCTGCAATTTGCGATGCCGTGGGATCAGGATTGATTTGCGTGTCGCAAAAGAAATAGGTGCCGCGCGGGATCAGCAAGCCGCTGAGCGCCGCCGGTGTATCCACCCCCGGTTTCAGGCCGATAATGTCCATGACATGCTGCAGGTGGTAGTTGTACTGACCCACCGTGCCGCACAGCATCGCATCGGCCAGACCCTTATAAACCATCAGCGCGCCGATTACGGTTGTGTTCGAGCGCAGACGGTTGCGCGCCAGCGCGGGCGTGACGCCGCGGCGCTGCATGATACGGTGATAGGCCTCCCAGTATTCGCGGTAGCGCGGATCATCCTCGGGGTCGATCAGCTCGACATCCGTATCAAGCTCCAGGCGCAGGCCCAGACGTTTGATGCGCATGCTCACCACCTTGCGCCGGCCGATGATAATCGGCTTGGCTAGGCCCTCATCCAAAACAGTCTGCACAGCCTGCAGCACGCGGTCTTCTTCGCCCTCGCAATAGACAACGCGCTTGGGATCGGCCTGGGCGCGTGTGAAGATGGGCTTCATCACCAGCTGCGAACGGATAAAGAACTGGCGCAGGCGCATTTTATACGCATCGAAATCGGCGATGGGGCGCTTGGCAACGCCGCTTTTCATCGCGGCCTTCGCAACAGCAATCGGCAGCTCGACAATCAGGCGCGGATCGAACGGCTTGGGGATCAGATATTCCGGGCCGAAATGAAGGTTCTCATTGGCGTAGACGGAAAGCACTTCCGCCGGCGCTTCGCGCCGCGCCAGATCAGCCAGCGCCTGCACGCAGGCGAGCTTCATTTCCTCATTAATGGTAGTGGCGCCAACATCAAGGGCACCGCGGAAAATGAACGGAAAACACAAAACATTGTTAACCTGATTGGGATAATCCGAACGGCCGGTGCAGATCACAGCATTGGGT
>JAKLKY010000076.1 GCA_023150415.1 Alphaproteobacteria bacterium
GGCAAGGTCTTGTTTTTCTGTGCTCATATCTGGCAGGATGCTAGGCGATTGGCGAAAAAAAGCAAATACTGATTATTGAGGATAAGCACAGATGGCTTCATATCAATACGTCTATGTCATGAACGGCCTGTCCAAGGCTTATGACGGTAAAAAGATTCTGGAGAATATTACCCTCTCGTTCCTACCGGGAGTAAAAATCGGTGTTCTTGGCCCGAACGGCGCGGGGAAATCGACGATCCTGCGTATCATGGCCGGGCGCGACAAGGATTTCACGGGTGAAGCTTGGGCTGCGGCTGGTGCGCGCGTGGGCTATCTGGAGCAAGAACCACAACTCGACCCCACCAAGACCGTTCATGAAAACGTGCTTGAAGGCCTGAAGGACATCAAGGCGATGGTGGATCGTTATAATGCCGTGACCGCAGCTATGGCTGAACCGGATGCCGATTACGATACATTGACGACGGAGATGGGCGATCTGCAGGAAAAGATCGACGCTGTGGATGGCTGGGAGATCGACCGCACGGTGGAAATTGCCATGGATGCGCTGCGCTGTCCGCCGGGCGATTTGCCGATTAACAACCTTTCGGGCGGGGAAAAGCGCCGTGTTGCCTTGTGCAAATTATTGCTGGAGAAGCCTGATCTGCTGTTGCTGGACGAGCCGACCAACCATCTGGACGCCGAAAGCGTGGCCTGGCTGCAGCGCCATCTGGAAGATTACAAGGGCACTGTGATTATGGTCACGCACGACCGTTACTTCCTGGACAATGTCACGGGCTGGATTCTGGAGATCGACCGTGGTGCAGGCATTCCCTATGAGGGCAATTACTCTGCCTATCTGAAGGCCAAGGCCAAGCGGATGGAGCAAGAGGCCAAGGAAGAAGCCGCTCGGCAAAAAACACTGGCACGCGAATTGGAATGGATGGGCCGCACGCCCGAAGGCCGGCGCAAAAAATCCAAGGCGCGGATTGCCTCCTATAACGAGCTGTTGGCGCAATCGCAAAACGAAACGCAACGCACCGCCCAGATTGTTATCCCCGCGCCGCCACGCCTGGGTGATCTGGTGGTGGAAGCCAATGATATTTCCAAGGGCTATGGCGACCGACTGCTGATCGAGGGTCTGTCTTTCAAACTGCCGCCTGGTGGCATTGTGGGTGTGATCGGGCCGAACGGGGCGGGCAAGACGACGCTGTTTCGCATGATCACAGGCGTTGAGAAGCCCGATAACGGCACATTCAAGGTCGGAGAAACCGTGAAACTTGGCTATGTGGATCAAAGCCGGGATTCGCTGGATGGCGGCAAAACCGTGTGGGAGGAAATCTCCGGCGGACACGATATTCTGAAGCTCGGCAAGATCGAGCTGCAATCGCGTGCCTATGTATCATCATTTTGCTGGACGAGCCGACGAACGACCTGGACACCGAAACGCTGGCGGCGCTGGAGGAGGCACTAGAGAATTTCGCCGGCTGCGCCGTGATCATTTCGCATGATCGCTGGTTCCTCGACCGTCTGGCCACGCATATCCTGGCCTTCGAAGGCGATTCTCATGTTGAATGGTTCGAGGGCAATTACGAGGATTACGAAGCCGACCGCAAGCGCCGCTTCGGCATTGCCGCCGATCAGCCGCACCGGATCAAATACAAACCTTTGCGGAAGGCGGGGTGATAATATATATGCAACCTTAAGACATGGTAACAATTGAAAGTAATTATGCATGACAAACCAAGATTTTAAAGCTGCGGCCATTCCGTTTGACGAACGCGTTTACGATGATGCTTGGGCCCTGGAAGAAAGTACGGTAATTTACAAGGGACCAGAAGGTGTTATTGCCGTGCCCCATGAAATACGCGCAGCACGTCATTTTGGCGTAAATCTATTTGGTGACGCTGAGCAAGATCAAAGAGACATCTTCACAGCAATGTCTTATCACGGGCCGATTGTGATTTATATTCCGGCGGGAAGAGCAGAAAGATATTTTGTGCATCTGGGTATATTGTGTCATGCACATGGGAAAAATTATGAAGTTGAGGACGGAGCAATTCCGGAACCTGTTCTAGCGCTCTTTCAGGCTGCAACCTGTAAACTGAGCAGGGGCTATTTTGCCTATTTTCGTGCTTTTGGGGATTTTGGCAGCAATTTGCAGGAAGAAGAAAGCGATTGTTGTCCTGTTGTTGATATAGATGCCATCGTTGCACAATGTTCTGCTCATGAGGACTGGGTTCAGATTCTGCGGAAAATTGGCAGCGATCCTTGCGGGGGAAGTGCTCTTGAATTTACGATGACCCATCCACTCGCTCAAGAACTTATTGCTAATCCAGAATTCATGAAATTGGCGATCCAGATCCAGCCCTCTGTTTTTCACAGAGATACCAATTCACCGTTAATTCGCGATAAAAGTTTTATGTTGGACATGATGAACATTCTGAATGCTGAGAAAGTTTGGCCAGATGGTGCAGAAGAAGTTTTATCTGCTGCTGATAGTGAACTTTACAGAGACAGGGATTTTATGCTTCAGGCAATTGATATCGAACCGGGCTGCCTGATGTATGCGGATGATACTTTATTTTCTGATGTTCCCTTTACACAAGCCGTTTTTGACAAAGTGGCGCGCATGGATAATCAGGGCCAACAGATCGTATTCTCGCAACTTCACCGCTTTGCCTTCACCTTTGGTGCCCATGCGCCGTTGACGATGGATTTAGGCGAGATTCAGGTAATGATACGCTATTTAAATACCCCAAGCTGGAGCAAGGTAGTCGGTTCAGCGGACGGTCCGGGTGGAATAGGCTAGTTTTTTCAAATTTGCACTTTAAATTTTATTATGGTATAAAAGCCGCCATGAAAACAGCAATTTTAACTTTTATCATGATTCTTGTGGCGCTGCCTGTCTGGGCTGCAGGGGCTGACGATTTTGGCTCCCGCTTCACCGGCCGCAGCCCGTCTGCGCTGGAAATGCCCAGTCTGGAGCAAAGGCTGCAGGAGATTGCCCCGGCTGCCGGCGATACAGAGCCTGCGGAACAGATGGATGGTGCTCAGAATATGCCGCCCCAGCCGACACCGGTTAGCAAAGAAGTAACATCGCTGCCGTCAGAAGATACAGAATCAAATCAATAGCTTAGAAATTATTGTCGTTGCTTTGTGAGGGTTTGTTTCTGTTTCTCTCGACGATCCGGCACAGGTTTCCAACTGCCCTAATCATATCAATACGCTTGTTCTCCGAGGCATTGGTGTATTCTGGATGTTTCTTGAGTATTTCAATAATATGCGGAATATCGCGCTGCCCTTGCTCCAGCTCGGCAATCACATGGGCATAGACTTCTAAGAGATAGTCTGGTGCTTTATTTGGTGCTTTATTTGCTGCTGGTGGACAGGCATTCGCTTTAAAGGTCTGTTTTAAGGGCCGTCGCCGAATTATTAATGACATAAAATTGAACATCGTGTATATCCTGCATACGCGCAAAATGACAACGCTTTGACTTTTGCCTCGGAGGCCCCATCTTTGTTTTGCAGGGCAAACGCGCCAGAGCAGGAAAGGGCCCCTCTATGTCGGACGTAAACGCGCATGATAACCGACTCATCAACGGGTTGGAGGATGTTTGGTTCCTCTATCAGGGCGGTGGTCCCACTGCGATGCAGGCAGGCGCAGAGATTGAAATGGCCTTCTTTGATCCGGCGACCGGCGCTCCGATGAACGTGGCGCAGAACAAGGCCATTAAAAAATCAGCGGAACAATCATTGGGTGGCGATTGGGTGCGCAACGAACCCACAGCGGATACACTCGAAGCGATTGGCGAGCCTGCACCGTTTGCAAATATACAACCGATTATGGACCAGCTCGATGCCCGCATCGCGGCTTTGAGCGGCGAGGCCAAAAAGCACGGCCTCAGGCGTTCTTATTTTCAGGATTTGCCCGATCAAACGGCGGCAGATTTATTCAAAAACCTGATGGATATCGAGCGTTATCAGGCGTTCTTCGGCCCACCCCGCGCGGACATGGTGGGCATCGCCGTCTATTTCGCCGTGTGCAAATCCAATCAGGTGTCGATCAGTTATCGCGATCCGGATCACATGCTGGCGAATGTGCGCAGGCTTTATGCGCTGGCGCCGTTTCTGTTTATGCTGACGGATAATTCCAGTGGCTTTGACCAGGGCAAGCCTCTGCTCGGTCATCACGGCATGCATCATCGCGCGGCCCTGGGCACACGCGGCGGTGTTATGCCTTATGTTTTCACGGCGCAAACGGGGGAAGAATATCTGCGCGCGCATATTCAGAATGTAATGAATAATCCGCTCTATGTTTATTATGACGGGCAGGGCGTGCTGCAACGCTTGCCCAGCGGGACATGGAGCAGTATGGAAGAGCTGAAAAAACAAGGCTTGAACACGGTCGCCAATTACTTTCTGGCGCAAAGCGTTCTGTGGCCCGATGTTAAAATCGCGGCGTTGCGTAACGAAAATAACGACGTGGTCGGTCACCGTTATGAAGCGCGGATGTTCGGCGTGGGCATGCATCAGCATCACACGGCATTGCTGATAACGGCTGCGCTGGCGTTTGAGGAGAACTTTGCACATAAGGTGGATGCTTTGTTAAGGCGCTTTGGATTGCTGGGGGCGTCGGCGGCTGAAGAATTGACACGGGCCTATAACGCCGCGCGCAATCATGCGGGCCAATTTTTCGATATTTCTTATGGTTCGGGCAGCATGGCCGATTTTGCCTGTGCGTTTGCCGACCTGCTGGAAGGCGTTTACAGTGGCACGGGCCATGAGCGTGCCATCCAGCCTGCGCTAACCATCTTGCGCACGGGCTGGACCGATGCGCGAGTCAGTCGGGCGCTGTTCCCCACTCTGCAAGATGCGCTGGCGCAGCAGAAGAGCTACGATCCGGCCATCTTCGCCAACACCGCGCAATGCGCTTATGATCTCTACGCCAGCCGTTTGAACGGGCAGACAGCGCGTCGGCAGGCGTGTCAATAAAGCGCATTTTATACTCAGCATGTTTGTATCGCACTTGCATTGTATGTGTTACGACAGATGATATGCAGCAGCTCAGTTTTCCGACTGATTGGCGGCCGATGACCGCGTCTGATGTGGATCAGGCATGTATGCTGGGTGATGTTGTTCATCCTGCCTATCCTGAACGCACCGAGATATTTGCTGAGAAATTCATGCTTTATCCGAAAGGATGCTTTGTGTTGGCACCTGAGGGAATCATTGTTGGCTATGTGCAGAGTTACCCGGCGCGATCTGCACAGCCGCAAGAGCTGGACTCATCCCTGGGGCAGTTGCCGGCGGATGCCGATACCTATTACATTCATGATATTGCCATTGCCCCGTCATGGCGCCGAAGAGGTAAAGCAATTGAATTTCTAAACTGGCTGGAGGTCTTTGCTTCTTGCCAGGGATTTCATACGCTTTCTCTGACAGCGGTTAATCGTTCCCGGTCCTTTTGGGAAAGGCGAGGATTTTCAGTGCTGGAAACGGATATGCTGCGAGAAAGATTGCACTCTTACGGAGAAGATGCATTTTATATGGTGAAAGAACTGTCTTTTTCTTGAGTAGACAAAGAAAGAATGACCAATAGATGAAACTCCCTTTTCGCGCAATCGAGGCCTTCGTCAAAAGCCCGGACCCGCAGGCGCGGGCCATTCTGGTCTACGGGCCGGATGCGGGGCTGGTGAAGGAACGCGCCGCCAGCATGGGCCGTAGCGTGGTGGCGGATTTGAACGATCCTTTTAATGTAGCGGTTTTGAACGCGCAGATTCTCAAA
>JAKLKY010000077.1:0-1758 GCA_023150415.1 Alphaproteobacteria bacterium
GCCCCAGACGCTCATCCATCTCGATCAACTTAAACGCCGCGCGGGAGCGGTAGCCTGCCATTTTGGCTTGATGAACATAGGGATCATTCAATTGACGTTCCAGCCAGCGCGTTGAGGAATTCTTGCGCTTGCGTGCTGTTTTGACGCGCGTCTTGGCCTTGTTGCGGGACGTTGTGTTTCGAGACATGGTTTTCTTATAACACCATTACTACGGCAAACACAAAACCCGCAGCAAAAAGGAAACTAATGCCGGCTGTTAAAAAGGTCGCCTTGCTGCGACCGCGCGCGAAATAGGCCATCGCGGCGAACAGCGTATTGAACAGGCCGAACACCAGCAGTCCCCTTTCAAACAAAGGCCAGGACCACAGGCCCAGCACACCCTGGCCATAGCCCAGTGATGCCCCGAAATCTGCCATCAGGCGCATCAGCACCATACCCGCCAGCCCATAAATTAATGCCACCAGCCATTGCCGCCGCGCCGCCGCCAGCACCAAAACGGGCAGCCACAGCGCGTCGATATAAGGCCAAAGAAAGCTGATGGCATTTGTCATGGGAGCATCTTATATTATTCGCATGATCCGCAACATATCGTTCTTATTATTTTGTGTCCTGTGTCTGTTGGTTCCAATGACGAGCCATGCGCAGGGTAATTCCCCGATCATCATCCGTGACACCGAGATTGAAAACACACTCAAGGAATGGCTGGCGCCCTTGCTGAAGTCTGCAGGAATGGGGCCGCAGAGTGTGGATTTAATTATCGTGCAAAGCCCGCAGATCAATGCGTTCGTGGCGGGCGGGGCGAATATGTTCATCTATACCGGCCTCATTGAAAGCACGGAGACGCCACAGGAACTGATTGGCGTCATGGCGCATGAGCTGGGGCATATCAGCGGCGGGCATCTGATTGCCGGACGGCGGGCGATGGAGCGCGCTTCCTACGAATCCATTCTGGGTATGGTAGTCGGTGTTGGCGCTGCGATTGCCACGGGCGAAGGGGGGCTGGCCCAGGCGGCGATTTCCGGCTCGCAGAATATTGCAATGCGGCGTTTCCTCTCTCATAGCCGGGTACAGGAATCCAGCGCCGATCAGGCTGCGCTGCGGTTTTTGGACGCGGCACAGATTGATCCCGAAGGGCTGGTCAGTTTTTTTGGTAAGCTGGAATCGGAAGAGCTGATGCCTGTTGATCAACAAAGTGGCTATATGCGGACGCACCCCCTGACGCGGGACCGGATTGATAATGTGCGTCTGAAAGCAGAGACAGCGCCCGCATATAAAAAGCCTTTGCCCGCAACCTGGATCGAGCAGCACGCGCGGATGAAGGCGAAACTGATCGGCTTTACCAATCCCGGCCAGGTGACATGGGTCTATAATGATCGTGATAAAGCCATCCCCGCGCAATATGCGCGCGCGATTGCAGCGTACCGGAACAGCGAGGTTGAAAAATCTTTGAAGCTTGTCGATGCGCTGATAGAGGCCGAGCCAGAAAATCCTTATTTCCATGAACTCAAGGGCCAAATGCTAATGGATTATGGGCGTGTGGCGCAGGCTGTTGCCCCTTATCAAAAGGCCTTACAAATAATGCCCTCTGCGAGTTTAATTCGCATTGCGCTGGCGCGGGCCTTAATGGAATCAAACAGCGGTGATTCCGGCTTGCAGGAAGCTATTGATCATCTTGAGCGCGCCTTGCAGGAAGAGGAGCGGTCACCGCAGATCCACCGCCTGCTGGCTACGGCGTATGGTCGTCGCGGACAGACCGAT
>JAKLKY010000077.1:1768-5501 GCA_023150415.1 Alphaproteobacteria bacterium
GGCGCAGCTGCATCTGGCTGAACAGGCGCTTCTGGAGAACCGCTTTGATGAAGCAAAATCAATGGCGGAGACAGTCGCGAAGAAGGCGGCTCCGGGCAGTCCGTTGTTGACCAAGGCACAAGATGTCATCGCGCAGGCCGAATTTCAAAAAGAGCAACAAGAATGATGCTTCAATCTTGTTTATGATTTTTGTACAGTGCTTCCAATGGGGAGGCTGAGAATGTCAGAGTATATTCGCTATTTCCTGTCATGGATCACATGGCCAGGTTTGTTCACGATTTGCATGCTGATAACCATTTACGGCTTCGTGCATGCGCAGCCTGTTTTGTATTTCAATATCGCCTATGCGTTTTTGATTGTGGCGCTTTTGCTGCTGGAATGGTGGATGCCGCATGAGCGGGAATGGCGCAAGCCCGATGGCCAGACATTCGCCAGTATCGCCCATACGCTCAGCTCTAAAGGGACCGTGCAATTGATCTTGTTGTATGGCGGTGTGATTGGTCTGGCCGAATATATCAAGCCGATGGCAGAGCCTGTGTCCTATGGCATCTGGCCGCGGGATTGGCCTGTGTGGTTGCAGGTTTGCCTGGCGGTTGTCGCGGCGGAGTTTGGCTTGTACTGGGCGCACCGGCTGGGGCATATGGTGCCGTTGTTTTGGCGGTTTCATGCTGTGCATCATTCGGTAACCAAGCTCTGGATCGTTAATACCGGGCGGTTTCATGTCCTGGATTCCTTGTTCAAGATCGTGCTGGGCATGGCCGTGCTGCTGGTGATGGGCGCGCCGCTGGAAATCGTACAGTGGCTGAGCGTCGTTACGGCTTTTATCGGCATGCTAACCCACTGCAATGTCGAAATGCGCTTTGGTCCGCTGAATTATATCTTTAACACGCCGGCTGTGCATCGCTGGCACCACAGCCGGATCAAGCACGAAAACCAGAATAATTATGGTGAAAATCTGGTGATCTGGGATTTGATTTTCAGAACCTATCTTAAACCCCGTGATCGTCGCCCGCCCACGAATGTAGGAATCGAGGAGTTCATGCCGCCCAAATTCACCCAGCAACTCATGTGGCCCTTTCTCAAAGAAAGCGCGCGAAAGAAAATTCAGGCGCAGCATCAGTAATTGCAAAAGTACATAATTCATGCAAATGTATGGTTGGAGCATACATTTGTAAACTTATGACATCCGATTGGCTGCAGGAACCGTATTCTCTGACTGGCAAACGTGTGTTTGTTGCGGGTCATGGGGGGCTTGTGGGGTCGGCTGTTGTGCGGCGCTTGCAACGCGAGAATGTTCAGGTTCTTACAGCACCGCGCGATTTACTGGATTTGCGTCATGCGCAACAGACGCTGAACTGGATGCGCCGCCAGCGTCCGCACGTGGTGATTATGGCCGCCGCAAAAGTGGGCGGCATTCAAGCCAATATCGACCAGCCTGCGGATTTTATTCATGATAATCTTTTGATTCAAAGCAATGTGATGCACGCAGCCTGCGAAATGGGCGTGGAGAAGTTGGTGTTTTTGGGTTCGTCTTGCATCTATCCAAAAACCGCACCGCAGCCAATGAAAGAAGAGATTTTGCTGCACGGCCCGCCAGAACCCACTAATGCCCCTTATGCGATGGCCAAGCTCGCGGGCATCAGCATGGCGCAAAGCTACCGCACGCAGCATAATTGCGATTTTATCAGCCTTATTCCTTGCAATCTGTATGGGCCGCATGATCGTTTTGACGCAATTCAATCCCACGTGATTCCTGCCCTGATGCTGCGGGCGCATAATGCAAGAATGCTGCAGCAAAAAGAACTGACGATCTGGGGCAGCGGCACACCGCGGCGCGAATGCTTGTTCAGCGATGATCTGGCAGACGCTATTATTTTTGCATTGAAACAGTATAGCTCTGCCAGGCCCTTGAATATCGGCAGCAATGAAGATCGAAGCATTGCCGATCTGGCCCGTATGATTGCCACTACGGTGGGCTTTCAGGGCATTCTGGTTTTTGATCCCGCCCGCCCGGATGGTATAGCCAGGAAATTAATGGATTCGTCGCGCATCTTTGCTGCGGGCTGGCGGCCACGCACATCCCTTCAAGAAGGCTTGGCGCAAACCTATGCCTGGTTCAAGGGCCAGGTTGAGCAATCATTGGCCGCTTAGCCAGTTTCCTTCATGCGCGATCTGCACTAGATTATTTTCATGAACAGACAATCAACAAATCGCATTATGGTGATGGAGCCTGCTGGCTTTCTTTCCAACCCGCAGACCCGTGAAACAAACACATATCAGTCTGAAAATCCGGCTGATATGGCTGGCATGCAAAACGAAGCACGCCGTGAGTTTCGCGCATTTCGGGATATGCTGGTAGAGAAAGGCGTGATTATGACGACGGCGCTGGGACAGGCCGTCTGCCCAGACGATATCTTCTGCAACAACTGGGTGTCGACCCATGCGGGCGGAAAAATGATTCTCTATCCCATGTTGGCTGAAAACCGGCGTACGGAACGGCGGCCTGAATTGATGGATATGTTGCGTCAATCCTATGAAATATTGCTCGATCTATCTGCGCATGAGCAAGAAGGGCGCTTTCTTGAAAGCACAGGCTCGCTGGCGATGGACCGGATCAACGGGCGCATTTATTGTGCGCTTTCTGCGCGTACTGATCGCGGGCTGGCAGAGAAGGCGGCGCGTGCTTTGGGATATGAGATTGTATTTTTTGATACGCGTAACCATGCTGGCAAACCTGTCTACCACACGGATGTCATGATGTTTATTGGCACGGGCTATGCGGGGATATGCGCTGATTGCATCGTGCCCGAACAACGCAAACAGGTGATCGACACGCTGGCGAAGACGCATGACGTGATTTTGCTTAGCATGGATCAGATGCGGCATTTTTGCGGCAATGCGCTGGAGGTGCGGGGGCATCAGGATGCAAAGATGCTGGTGATGTCAGCGCAGGCACATCGCGCACTGGAGGCCGATCAGAAAAAAATCATTCTTTCGCATGTCCAGGAAATTGTATCCTCAGATCTGTCGACCATTGAAATCTACGGCGGCGGTTCGGCGCGCTGCATGTTGCTGGAGTTACATTAAACAGGAATTAAAGCGCGCGGGCTTCTTCCGGTAGCATCACAGGAATGCCGTCGCGGATGGGGTAGGCAAGCTTGGCCTGATCGGAGATCAGTTCCTGCGCCTTGGAATCATAACGCAGCGGCCCTTTTGTGAGCGGGCATACAAGAATTTCCAGCAATTTTGGGTCCACGTTGGTCATGTCCTTTTTTAGCACATTAATGCGGTTTAGAAAGGGGTTTGCCGCCGTTGCGCACTTCCATCTCCAGCATGGTCATGAACATCTGCGCACGGGCGCCGATGTCTGGCGCCTCCAGCAGCGCTTGTTTCTCGCAGGGCGAGAAGGGACACACCATCGACAGGCAAGTGATGAGCCTGTCATCGCTGGCGTCATCAATTTTTTTCCAATCGCATGAGAGATCATTGAGAGAGAAATATTGCGCCAGCAGGGTCTTGAGTTGTGTGCGGTCCAACGCCAGGTCGCCAGCATGCTTGATATCAGCGGAAAAAGGCGACCAATCCGGGGTGACCTGACGGTAGGGGGTCGTCACGTTCAGTTCCGATTCCACGCGAAAGCGGCAGATTCCATGCAGTTTAATCAGATACCGTCCATCCTCTGTTTCTGCGAATTCGACAATCTTCCCGGCGCAACCGATATCGTACAAAGACG
>JAKLKY010000078.1:0-2213 GCA_023150415.1 Alphaproteobacteria bacterium
AATGATGCACCTGCGCTGGCGCAGGCGGATATTGGCATGGCCATGAATGAGGGCACACAAGCAGCGCGTGAGGCAGGCAATATGGTGGATCTGGATTCAGATCCTACCAAGCTGATCGAAGTTGTTATGGTGGGTAAGCAGCTTCTGATTTCGCGCGGTGCGCTGACAACATTTTCTATTGCGAATGATGTGGCGAAATATTTTGCGATTATTCCAGCGCTGTTCGTTGCTGCGTTCCCGCAGCTTTCTGCGCTTAACATTATGCGTCTGGAAAGTGTAGACAGCGCAATTCTTTCGGCTGTGATTTTTAACGCCCTGATTATTATCGGCTTGATCCCGCTTGCATTACGAGGTGTTGTCTATCGCCCGCTGACAGCAGAGCAATTGCTGAGGCAGAATTTGTTGATTTATGGCTTAGGGGGTGTTTTGGTCCCGTTTGTCTTCATCAAGATTATTGACCTCCTGATTAATTTTGCAGGCCTTGTATAGCCTATACGAAAGGAATCTATCGCATGCTTGTCCGTTCCATCCGTGTGTTGTTGTTTTTTATCCTGATGTCTGCAGTTACGGGCCTCGTTTATCCCCTGCTAGTAGGATTTATTGGAGGTGTTGCCTTTCCGTATGAGGCCCAAGGATCGCTCATTTCCCATGATGGTAAGATCGTTGGTTCAGAGATTATCGGACAGAAGTTTTCCGGCATGGCCTATTTTCATTCCAGACCTTCGCATGCGGGTAAGGGGTATGATGCCAATATGTCCAGTGGCTCAAATTATGGCCTGACCAGCAAAAACTTGCGAAAACTTTATGAAGATCGTGTGGCGGCCCTTAAGCGCCAGCACGGGCGCGGGGAGGAGCCGATTCCGGCCGATCTTGTTGCTGCTTCAGGCAGTGGTCTTGATCCGCATATCACGCCGCAAGCCGCTCAATATCAGGCGGCGCGCGTAGCACGCGTTCGGGGTTTGAGCGAGCGGGTGGTGAATGATTTGATTGCGCAGCATACCGAAGGCCGTACTCTGGGGTTTCTGGGCATGCCGCGTGTGAATGTCTTGAAACTCAACCTTGCTCTTGATGCCCTCGGCCAGCCATAATCAGGCATGGTTGATCCCAAAGATTCCAGCCGTCCTGAACCAGAAGCCCTGTTGAGCGAAGTCAGCAAGGAAGGGCGCGGTAAGCTTAAAATTTTTATGGGTGCGGCGCCTGGTGTAGGCAAGACCTTTGCCATGCTTGAAGCCGCTCACCGGCGCAAGGCCGATGGGCGCGACGTTGTTGTTGGTGTCGTTGAAACGCATGGCCGCAAGGAAACTGAAACATTGGTGCAGGGATTGGAGGTCATTCCGCGCCGCTTGCTGAACTACCGTGGCAAGGCGTTTCAGGAAATGGATCTTGATGCACTGTTGCGCCGCAAGCCAGATATTGCACTGGTGGATGAGCTTGCGCACACGAATGTCGAAGGCAGCCGCCATGCCAAGCGTTGGCAGGATGTTGAGGAGCTTTTGGCCGCGGGGATTAACGTCTACAGCACTTTGAATATTCAGCATCTGGAAAGTTTAAATGACATTGTACAGCGCATTACCTGGGTAAAAATTCGGGAAAAGGTTCCGGATTCTGTTTTGAAGATGGCAGATGAAATCGCATTGATTGATCTGCCGCCTGAGGAACTGATCCAGCGCCTGCGAGAGGGCAAGGTCTATATGCCCGATCAGGCGCAGATGGCCATTCGCCATTATTTTTCTAAAGGCAATTTGACGGCCTTGCGTGAATTGGCCATGCGAACAGCAGCCGAGCATGTAGATTCCGATATGATCGGCTACATGAAGACGCATGGCGTCTCTGGGCCGTGGCCGGCGCGCGATCGCATGATTGTCTGTATCGATGAGAACAGCAATGCCGATGATCTGGTGCGTATCGCCAGCCGTATGTCAGGAAAAGACCAAACCCCCTGGATTGCGCTGCATGTCGAAAGTATGACGGATGTGCTGTTCTCGGACAAACAGCGCGATAATATTGACGGCGCCCTGCGACTGGCCGATGAACTGGGGGGCGAGGCCGTGACCATACGCGGCGGCGCCAACATCGCCGATGATATCATCGCCTTCACGCGTTCGCGCAATGCAACGCGGATTCTGATTGGGCGCAGTAATCGCTCAGATATCAGCGATATGTTGTTTCCGTCGGTCAGCCGGCAACTGGTGATCAAGGCAAAGGATTTCGAT
>JAKLKY010000078.1:2223-5096 GCA_023150415.1 Alphaproteobacteria bacterium
ACATTGCTGCATATGACACAGGATGAATCGGCGGGCGGAAGTTTGCTGCGTCATATTCAGAATATCGGTGGTAATCCGACGCTGCGTGAATTCGGGATGTCAACCTTGACGGTTTTGGCTGCATTGACCTTGGCGTGGGGAATTCATTACTTTTTCCCGCTAGCCGACCTATCGCTTATTTTTCTGATGCCTGTTTTATATACCGGCGTACGCTATGGTCTTTGGCCTTCTTTGTATACGGTGTTTATTGGTCTTGCGCTGTATAATTTCTTTTTTGTCACGCCGCTCTACAGCATGGATGTTATTCAGGCGCGCGAAATTGCAACTCTGCTGTTCTTTATTTTTGTGGCGCTGATCACAGGTAATATGGCTGTGCGATTGAAGAATCAAATTCGTTCATTGCGTTTGTCTGCGCGGCGCAATGCCCAGATGCATGATTTCAGCCGCAAGCTAGCGGCGGCGCTGGCGATGGAAGATATCTTGCAAGAAACTGTCACCAGCATTGGCGTTGATCTTACTTTGCGCACCGTCATTCTTATGCCGGAGCCGAAGAATGACCAGAAGCTCTATATTGCCGCCCATCATCCTGGCAGTGGCTGTAATCTTAATCGCACGGATTGGGCCGCAGCAGAGTGGGCGTGGAAGAACGGAAAATCAGCCGGAGCAGGTTCGGATACGTTACCCGCAGCCCGTTGGTATTTTATCCCCCTCAAAGGCCCAAAGGGCTTGGTTGCATTGCTGGGTGTCACCGCGCTTACAATTGATGCGGACGCAACAGAGGAAGAAGAATTTTCCATGGGTGCAGCGCAAAAACGCATGCTGAAATCATTCTGTGATCAAGCTGCGCTGGCGATTGACCGCGCGAAGATGGCCGAGGATATCGAAGAGACGCGCTTGCTCTCTGAGGCGGATAAGCTGCGTTCTTCATTGCTGTCTTCCATTTCGCATGATTTGCGAACGCCTCTGGTCTCGATGATGGGCTCCATAAGGAATCTTAAGGAGCTGGATGAAAGTCTCCCGCCGCCAGCACGCCAGGAAGTGTTGAACTTTGTGCTGCACGAAGGCGAGCGGCTTAACCGCTTTATTCAGAATTTGCTGGACATGACGCAGCTCGGCTATGGCCAGCTTCAACCGCACAAGGAATGGATTGATTTACGCGTTCTGGTGGACCGCGCATTGCAGCGGCTGGAGAAGGAAATTGCCACGCATCGCCTTGAAATCCCGCCGGAGCAGGGCATAGCCCAGCTCCATGTTGATCCGGTGATGATGGAGCAGGTACTGGTAAACATCATCGATAATGCTTCGGAATATGCGCCCGCCGGCACACGCATTCGCATTCTTTCCAAGATTGAGAATAAGAAGGCGATGTTGGTTATCGCCGATGAAGGGCCGGGCATTCCGGATAAGGATCGGGTGATGATCTTTGACATGTTCTACCGTGTGCGTAAGGCGGGCGCTGATGTTGCCGGTACCGGCCTGGGGCTGGCGATTTGCAAAGGCCTGGTGGAGGCGCATGGCGGTGAAGTCCACGCTGCGCCTGGCATTGATGGCAAAGGCGTGGCTGTGGTTATTACCTTTCCTGTCAGTATGGCGCGAGATCGAAAGGAAGCAGTTTGACCGGCAAATGATTTTATTTGACAAAAAATAAAATCTCTGTCATAAACTGGGGCGAGTTAAATCAATCCTCTTTTTAGAGACCGAGCTTACAGAAAAACTATCCGCATATTGCGGATGTGTGAATGTTCAAAAACCTCACTCCTTTTTCCGAAAAGTTCAGATAGAGCTCAGTGCGTCCCTTTACAGGGATATTGATGGCGGCAGCGCCAAAAGCGCCGTGCGCTGAACATTAATACGAAAGAAAAATACGATGGAAAATTTTCAGGCCTTTGGCCTTTCTCCTGCTTTGAATACGACATTGGCCAAAATCGGCTTTACAATACCAACGCCGATTCAGGCAAAGGCGATTCCGCTTGCGCTTCAGGGCCATGATATTCTGGGCTCTGCCCAGACGGGGACAGGAAAAACCGCCGCATTTGCCATTCCACTTGTGGAATCGTTGCTGGGCAACCCACAACTTGGCGCGCTTGTGATGACGCCGACGCGCGAACTGGCCAAGCAGGTTTTGGATGCTATCCACCAATTGCTGGGATTTCACTCGCCTCTTAAAACAGTTCAGTTGATCGGGGGAGAGTCTATGGGTAAACAACTCGCGCAGCTACAGAAACGGCCGCGCATCATCGTTGGTACGCCGGGGCGCATCAATGACCATCTGGCCCGGGGATCACTCAAGCTTCAGAATACAGGTTTTCTCGTCCTCGATGAGACCGACCGTATGCTGGATATGGGCTTTGGTGTTCAGATCGACAAAATTCTGAAATTTCTGCCTGCACAACGGCAGACCTTGATGTTCTCAGCAACATTGCCTGAGGCGATTATTCGCCTCTCTTCCAAGTACCTTCGCAACCCGCAACGCGTATCCGTCGGCGAAACGCACGTGCTGGCAGCCAATATCAAGCAGGATGTCATCCGTATCGAGCCAGAGCAAAAATACAAGGAGCTCGTGCGTCAGCTTTCGGAGCGAGATGGATCTGTCATCATCTTTCTTAAAACGAAATATGGCACAGAGAAAATGGCAAGAAATCTCTGCCGTGACGGATTCCAGGCCGATGCCCTGCATGGCGATCTTAGGCAAAACAAACGCAGCAGTGTGATGAATAATTTTCGAAACATGAAATTCCGCATCCTCGTGGCAACAGACATTGCCGCGCGTGGACTTGATGTGCCGCATATCGAACATGTGATTAACTACGACTTGCCGCAAGTGGCGGAAGATTACATCCACCGGATGGGGCGAACAGCGCGGGCAGGGGCGG
>JAKLKY010000079.1:0-238 GCA_023150415.1 Alphaproteobacteria bacterium
TTTCATTCCCTGCCAATGCAGGGGTTTTCCTGATTCCAAATCGTAATTGGTTACGAGCGCATCAGCGCTTGTCCTGACAGGATCGCGGGCGTATGAAAATGCCGTCACCAAACCGCCTGCTGCTGCGACAGCTACGGCAGCAACGGCAGCCTTCAAGGCACGGCCTTTTGTTGAGAGGGGTTTTCTGCTTGATTGTGGCGCACTCATATCTATTTCCCTATAAATGAAATGATGATAC
>JAKLKY010000079.1:248-5051 GCA_023150415.1 Alphaproteobacteria bacterium
GCTGTCAAAACATTTATTCCATGCAATCCCCAATTTAATTACATTAATAGATTAAAATTGTGCACAAAAAATACATTTTGCGCACTATCATGACCTTAATATATATTTTTGTAACTTTATTACCATTAACTACCGTGGTCTGATTGTGCAAAAAACTGCGGTTGAGGATGATGTGTATAGAGCGGCAAATGTCGAAACAGTCCGCCTTCGCCAAGGCTACGGCGGACACTCCGTTTCGCAAAACCGCGCCAAAGGCGCGGGTGAAACGGGTGGAGCGGGTGAAGGGAATCGAACCCCTGCCACGCTATGCGTGGCCACTAAAAAATTCGAGGGTTCGATTTTGTTAGGAAAAACGAATGGAGCGGGTGAAGGGAATCGAACCCTCGTGGCCAGCTTGGAAGGCTGGAGCTTTACCATTAAGCTACACCCGCGTTAGAAAATATTAACCGCAAAGCGCTTTAGATTTTCTTACCTCCACCGTAGATTTAACGAAGGCGGACTGTGAAAAAACCATGCATTAAAGACCACACTAAGTCTTATTTATCCGAAAAAATCAAGAAGGTTAATTCAACGGGGCGTTTATCGTTGTATTCAGACCGTGCCCAATGCCATAGGCCAGCGCAGCAGCCGTGATGCCGATGAGGAAGGTTTCCAGCCCCTCCCGCCACCAGGATTTCACCGACCACAAGCTTTTAAACGAGCCGATAGCGAAAAACGTCAGGCAGGACAGGCCCAGCGCCAGATAATCCGCATAGGGCAGCGCGAACAAGAACGACACAAGCGGTGTCATGCCGCACAAAGCAAAGGCACAAAAAGTGTTAATGGCAACCTTGATCGGCGTTTTCAGGGGGCGGGAGATTCCGTGCTCCTCGGTCAGCATAAAGTCAATCCAGTGCTCTTCCTCGCGCGAGACGGCCTGCACCATATGGTCAAGATCAGCCCCAGCAAGGCCTTTGGCCGAAAGAATTTGCCTTGTTTCCTCCAACTCCCCTTCCGGGTATTTGCGGATATGGGTTGTCTCGATCTCCCGCAGAAGATTGTAGTTGTCCGTCTCGGCTTTTGCACCGCTGTAAGATGCCGCCGCCATGGAAAACCCGTCGCCCACCACATTCGCCAGCCCTAGAATCACCACAGTAAAAGGCGATAGTCCCGCCCCTAAAGATGCCGCCACAGTGGCAAAAGTCGTGACAACGCCATCAATTGCGCCATACACCCATTCACGAACATAGGAGACATTTGGCCCAGCACTGAGGCGGTCGGCGATATCTTCGGGCGCGTGGGAATGGTCGCGTTTCAGCATGGCGCTAAACTACATCCTTGACAGCGCCATGAAAACCGTTTTTTAGTGCTTCCCACGATTGTGGAGGTGTTGCAGAGCGGTCAAATGCAGCTGACTGTAAATCAGCCGACTTCGGTCTTCGGTGGTTCAAATCCATCCACCTCCACCATTTAATCTCCTAATCGGTTTGAATGCAGTGCAAATATTAATAATAGAAAGAATTCTTAAAGGGAGTTATCCATTACAGGCCGAAGACGATTCTTCTCAAGAAGGTCACACTGCATAAGGGGTAACTGATTAGCGGCGTCAATTCTCGCCCAATCCGCTTTAAAATTTTTACGTGTGCAATTCAAAGAAAATTCTCCTGAATCGACATCATATATAAAGCTTTCTAGTCCTAAATTAGTTGAAACCACGGTCTTTATACCTTTTTCTCTAAGAGCTTCAATCAAATTGTACGTCATATTCATATCGCTACAACCGCCCAGAAGATAAGCTTCTGTAACCGTGTATTTGTAAGTAAATCCAATAACAAAACCAACGCCATCTGATATTGTATCGACATGAGCAACAACAGCTCTTTTCGCTTGATCTTGCTCACAAACCAAAACAATTCCTACACAAGTAGCAAGTCCCATTGTCCCTATTTTTCCTTTTCCGGTTCGGGTTTCACCGTAAAATCCCTGAGGAACGAATATAGCGTTGTCCGTATTAGTTGGTGTTCCTACGATCCGTTGTTGCAGTGCTGAAACAGTTTGCTGTCTCTGAGGATATTCTTCCCGCTCTACTTTGGCTCGCATGTTAACATTGTGTAATTTGCGAAGAAATTCATCATTACTGGCTCTAATAGCCATTAAGTCTTTTTCTGTGAGGTCCATTGTATTATTCTCCAAGCGCGACTAGATGTTAGTAACATAACTTTGTGATAATATCATAACTTTAAATATTATGCTAATAAATAATTAAGATCGAAAGTTAAGCCCGATGATCTTCACACCCCTCATCGCCATTGACGGGCCGGCGGCCAGCGGCAAGGGAACATTGGCGCGCCGGGTGGCAGCAGCGCTGGGGTATGGGTATATGGACACGGGCCTGCTCTACCGCGCAGTGGGGCTGGCAGCGCAGAAGGATCAGACGCCCGAAGGCGCCGCCCTAGCCTTGGCACAAGATTTCACCCCTGCCCTGCTGGATAATCCTTATTTGCGCAGCGATGAGGCCGGTCAGGCGGCTTCCCACGTCGCCGCTATTCCTCCGGTACGCGAAGCGTTGATCGACCTGCAGCGCCGCTTTGCCAGCAATCCTGGACAGGGGTTCAAAGGCGCAGTACTGGACGGACGGGACATCGGCACCGTAATCTGCCCGCAGGCGCCGGTAAAGCTGTTTATCACCGCCCCAGTCGAGACGCGGGCCGAGCGGCGATTAAAAGAGTTGCAATCGCGGGGAATAGAAGCTACATATGAGGCCGTTTTAAGGGATATGCGCGCACGCGACGCGCGGGATGCCGAGCGGGAAACCGCCCCGATGCGCCCCGCCGATGATGCGCTGGTCATGGACACGCAAGGCCTCGATGCCGATGCCGTGTTCGCGGCCGCGATGAAAATCATCTCGCAGAAGCTTGGTCTTTGAAAAGACCGCGCATAAATCCACCCCCTTAAGCAAAGAAAGATTTAACGCATGGACTACAGACACCGTCCTTCGGGATGCTTGTGTTCATTGACATGCGATTCACATCGAAAAATCTAACATTCAGAAAAGGAAAACTCTCATGGCACATGCTGCTGCACAACTAAAAGATAAGTCTGATTCTTCTGAATTCGCGCGACTGCTGGGCGAATCGCTGAAGGAGCAGAGCAAATTCGCAGGCTCCGTCATTGGCGGAACCATCATCGGCATTGAAAACGATCTGGTGATCGTCGATGTCGGTCTGAAATCCGAGGGCCGCATTCCGGTTCAGGAATTCACCCGCCCCGGGGAAGATCCCGAAATCCGCATCGGCGATACAGTTGAAGTTTTTGTTGAACGCATGGACGATCGCAATGGCGATACGGTTCTGTCGCGCGAGAAAGCCAAGCGCGAGGAAATGTGGGTCGAACTCGAGCGCTCCCACGCGAAGAACGAGCGCGTCAACGGTATCATCTTTGGCCGGGTTAAAGGCGGATTTACTGTTGATCTCGGCGGCGCGGTGGCATTCTTGCCCGGCAGCCAGGTCGATATCCGCCCCGTGCGCGATGTCTCGCCGCTGATGGGCACGCCCCAGCCGTTCCAGATTCTCAAGATGGACCGCGCGCGTGGCAACATCGTTGTCTCACGCCGCGCCGTGCTTGAGGAAAGCCGTCAGGAGGCACGCAGTGATTTGATGGATACGCTGCGCGAAGGCAAGATCTTGAATGGTATTGTCAAGAACATTACCGATTACGGCGCGTTCGTCGATCTCGGCGGTGTCGATGGCTTGCTGCACGTCACCGATATTTCGTGGAAACGTGTTGGTCATCCGTCCGAAGTGCTAACGGTCGGCCAGAGCATCGAAGTGCAGGTCATCCGTTTCAATGAAGAAACAGGCCGCATTTCGCTGGGCATGAAGCAGCTCGAAGCTGATCCCTGGAAAGATGTGGCGCAGCGCTTCTCCGCCGGTTCGCGTCTGCAGGGCAAGGTTACAAACATTGCTGATTACGGCGCGTTTGTGGAACTGGCCGAAGGAATTGAAGGCTTGGTGCATGTCTCTGAAATGTCCTGGACGAAAAAGAACCTTCACCCGAACAAAATCGTCTCCATCGGCCAGCAAGTGGATGTAATGGTTCTGGATGTGGACAGCGACAAGCGCCGCATCTCGCTGGGCATCAAGCAGACGCAGGACAATCCCTGGGATAAAATCGCCAAAGATTTCAAATCCGGCGACATTATCGAGGGTGAGATCCGCAACGTTACCGAGTTTGGCTTGTTCGTGGCCCTGACGCCCGAAGTCGACGGTATGGTGCATCTCTCCGATCTGACATGGGAAGACGATGGTGAGGCCGCGCTGAAAGGCTTTAAGAAGGGCGACACCACCAAAGCCAAGATCCTGGATATCGATCCGGTGAAGGAACGCATTTCCCTTGGCATCAAACAGCTGACGGAAGACCCGTTTGAAGGCGCAATCGGCAGCCTGTCCAAGGGCACTGTCGTCACCGGCACGGTTGTCTCTACCAACGACAAGGGCATAGAGGTGAGCGTTCAAGACGGCGTGTTTGGCTTCATCAAAAAGAGCGATCTGTCGCGCGAGCGTTCCGAACAACGCCCCGACCGCTTTGCTGTTGGCGAGAAAGTGGATGCCAAAATCACCGGCATCGACCAGAAGACACGCAAACTGTCGCTCTCCATCAAGGCACGGGAAATCGATGAAGATAAACAGGCAATGAAAGCGTTCGGCTCGACTGAGTCCGGCGCATCGCTGGGCGACATTCTGGGTGCGGCGCTGAAGGAGAATTCCGAAGCGGCCGAAAAGCCCGCGAAGAAAAAAGCCGCGAAAAAGACTAAAGACGAAGAAT
>JAKLKY010000007.1:0-54625 GCA_023150415.1 Alphaproteobacteria bacterium
ATCTATAAGATTGAAGATGTTCTAAGAACCGGAAAGTTGCAGCTTGATCTTTACAAGCCCGATTCTTGCGGTCCGCGTCAACTGCGACTGAAGATTTACAGCCCCGATACGCCGATCAATCTGTCTGATGTATTGCCAATACTAGAGAATATGGGCCTGCGCGTGGTCTCCGAGCTACCCTTTGAAGTTAGTCCTCAGGGCCTTGAGCAGCCGCGCACCGTCTGGATTCATGATTTCCTGGCGCAAGCACCCGAGACGGATCAGCCATTGGATCTCGCCTTGGTTAAAGAAAATTTCGAGCAATCATTTACAGACATTTGGTACGGCCATATAGATGCAGACGGGCTGAACAAACTGGTTGTGAATGCTGGATTAACAGGGCGTCAGGTTACGATTTTGCGCACCTATGTGCGCTATATGCGCCAGATTGGCTATCCCTACAGCCGTCCCTACATTCAAACCGCTTTGACCACCAATCCGAAAATCGCGTATGCGCTTGCGATGATGTTTAAGGCGCAGTTTGATCCCAAGGCGCAGAAGAACGCTGATGCGCGCGTTTCCGAATATGCCAAGGTTATTGAACAGGCGCTGGAAAAAGTGGAATCCCTTGATCAGGATCGTATTCTGCGCAGTCTGAAGGCGCTGATGGATGCCACACTGCGCACCAATTATTTTCTGCGCGATGAACAAGGCCAGCCAAAGCCTTTCATCTCGATAAAACTTGATAGCCGGCAATTGCTTGACCTGCCCGAGCCACGACCCTACCGCGAGATTTTTGTCTATTCCCCGCGCGTCGAGGCCGTTCACCTGCGCGGCGACAAGATCGCACGGGGCGGGATTCGTTGGTCGGACCGGCATGAGGATTTTCGCACCGAAGTCCTGGGTTTGATGAAAGCGCAGATGGTGAAAAACGCGCTCATTGTGCCGATGGGCGCCAAGGGCGGCTTTGTGGTCAAGGCCAAATTCAAGGATCGCGCCAAGTTTCAAGCAGAAGGAATTGAATGTTACCGCACGATGGTGCGTGGGATGCTCGATATCACCGATAATCTTAAGGGTTCGAAAGTAATTCCGCCCAAGGATGTCGTGCGTCGGGATGGGGATGATCCGTATCTCGTAGTGGCGGCAGATAAGGGAACAGCAACTTTCTCCGACATCGCTAATGCCATTTCGAAGGAATACGATTTCTGGCTGGGCGATGCTTTCGCCTCTGGCGGATCAGCAGGCTATGACCACAAGAAAATGGGTATCACCGCACGTGGCGCCTGGGAATCGGTCAAGATGCATTTCCGCGCGCTCAACCACGACACACAGAAAAGGCCTTTTGACGTTGTGGGTGTCGGCGATATGGGTGGTGACGTGTTCGGCAACGGCATGTTGCAATCCGACCAGATCCGCCTGGTGGGGGCATTCAACCATGTGCATATTTTTTGCGACCCCAACCCCGATCCAAAATCAAGCTTTGCCGAGCGCAAGCGCCTGTTTGAAAAAGTGCAGGGCTGGGATCATTATGATCTCAAGAAACTCTCCGCAGGCGGGCAGATCTATTCTCGGTCGGAAAAATTGCTCACCTTGACGCCTGAAATTCAGGCGCGTTTCGATATCACCAAAAGCAAAGTCACGCCTCTGGAGTTGATGCAAGCCATTTTGAAGGCACGAACGGATCTGATTTTCTTTGGTGGAATTGGCACCTATATTAAATCCAGCTTTGAAACGCATAATGATGTCGGCGATAAAGCAAACGATGCGATCCGTATCGATGGCCGCGACGTCCGCGCCAAAGTGATTGGTGAAGGGGCCAACCTCGGCGTGACCCAGCGCGGACGCGTTGAATTCTCTGATCAGGGCGGGCGCATCAACACGGACTTTCTGGATAATTCCGGGGGCGTGGACACGTCCGATCATGAGGTCAATATTAAAATTCTCTTCAGCGATATTATGCGCAGTGGGAAAAACACTTTGGATATCAAGGCGCGTAATCAAATGTTATCGCAGATGCGCGAAGAGGTGGGCTCGCACATCATTCGTGACAATTATCAGCAATCCCAGGCGATCAGTCTTGCTGAATTTTCTGGCCGCGAGACTTTAGCGTTGCAGGAGGAGTTCATCGCTGATCTGGAGCGCGATTACGGTCTTAATCGTGTTCTGGAAGGTCTGCCCGACACGGAAACGGTGCAGCAGCGTCTGCGTAACGGCAAAGGCCTGACCCGGCCAGAGCTGTGCGTATTGCACGCGCATGCGAAAATTCTTTTCACGCAGGAATTACTCGCCAGCGATGTGCCGGATTCTCCGGAAATGCAATCGTGGCTGCGCGACTATTTCCCTCTGCCTTTGCAAAAGAAATTTCCTGACGCTATTGCCCAGCATCGACTACGCCGCGAAATCATTGCAACATCGATTGCAAATTCCATGGTCAATCGCATGGGCGCGACCTTCATCAAGGCCACAAGCAAAAAGACCGGGGCAAGCGTTGCGGCTATCACGCGCGCCTATGTCATTGTGCGGGATGTGTTTAACCTGCGCAAACTCTGGGACGATATCGAAGCGCTGGATAACAAGGTGCCCGCGGAAGTGCAGCTTAAAGCCATGCGCGCCATCGCGCAGCTGGCGGAGCGCGAGATCCTCTGGTTCCTGACACGTCTCGGCCACACGCCCGATCTGACCCAGGATACGAAGGATTACAGCCAGGGATTAGAGGTTCTGCTGAAGAATCTGGACAAGCTCGTTGGCGAGGAGCAGCGCATGACCATCGCACAGCGTCAGAGCGCCGCCGTGGAAAATGGCTTGCCGCTTGCGCTTGCGCGCCACCTCGCGCTGGTGCCGGTGCTCTCCTCCGCCTGCGATATCATCCGCATCGCGCTTGAGAGCAAGACGGATCTTGCCCTGACGGCTAAGATCTATTTCTCGCTTGGCCAGCGTTTTCATCTTGATTGGCTGCGCCAGCAGGCACGGTTTATTACCAGCGAGGATCCGTGGCATCGCGACGCGGCTGCCGCGCTGATCGACCAGTTCTATTCTTCACAAGCCGGCCTGACGATACGGGTCATGAAGGAACTCAGCGCCTTCAAAAAGGCACAGGACCCGCTTGCGCAATGGATCAATAAAAACCCGGATCTTTTTGCGCAAGTAACGCCGCTGATCGAACGTCTGCGTGGCATTGGCACGGTCGATCTGGCCATGCTCGTCATTGCGGAGCAGCGTTTGCGCGGGCTAGCGGGACTATAAATATTAATTGACATAATTTATAATTCTCCTTATAATATTAATGTTACTGGGGGAGAATTGCCGTGTCGTTTAAAAAAGAAACACTTTTAAAAAACCTTCGCAGATCTTTTCGGGAAGCGGATACGCATACGAAAGCAGCGCTTGTGACTGCGGACGCGATCGGACAAGAGATCGGGGATGCCCATATTGTTATATTGGAGCGCTCCAGCTGCGGTGATCTAGCACTCGTTTTGCAGGCCTTGCCCAAGAGCGAAGAAGCCCCGAGCCAATTTGATACTGACGATATTGTTAATTATGCCGATTCCTGCTTTGGTGTCGATGAGATCAAGCGAAGCCAGATTCTAAAAAAAATTACACACCTGAGGGATAAAGAGTATATTTCCAGTAATATTGGCGGTACAGTGGAAGATCCGCGCTCTGACTTAATTGCCATCGTTTTTAGAAAACAGGCCTTTAAAGAAGAAGATCGTCTTATTTTAAAAACAATAATGGGCGCGCTTCATCATCGGTGGGAGCGTTTGAATTGGAATGATCGCTTTATTCAGGACGGTCAGGACGGTCCGGGATATAATTTCTAACCCGTTGTAATATTTCTAAATCAGAAGCATAACCAGAATCACTAACCCCCACTCCCGGTTCAATTTGAAAAGGCGAAGGCTGTCGGCGTCGTCGGTGGGGTTCCAGCGGTGTAAGTGCCAAAAAATATGACTAGCCAGTCCAAGCCACAACACAATTTGTATTAAACCGAGTTCAGTTGAGGTTCCGCTTTGTAAAATTGCGGCGGCCAAAATCAATGTCAGGAAGAAACTATAAAATAAAATAATCGTCGGCTTGGCGTAAGAGCCCAATCGTAAGGCGCTGGATTTGATGCCAACCAGCGCGTCATCCTCGCGGTCCTGATGCGCATAAATCGTATCGTAGCCGAGTGTCCAGAAAATCCCCGCAGCATATAAGATGGACGCGGGCAGAGGCAGCGTGGCCGTAATAGCGCTCCAGCCCATCAGCGCGCCAAAATTAAAAACCAGCCCCAGCACCAGCTGCGGCCAATGGGTGAATCGCTTGGCCAAGGGATAAAGCGCGATCAAGGGCAGGCTGATCAGGCCCAAAATGATCGTCAGCGTGTTGAACTGCAGGAGAATCACAAGACCGATCATCAGCAGAAATCCCAGAAAAATCACAGCCTGTCGCAGTGTGAGGATGCCTGCGGCAAGGGGGCGGTATTGCGTGCGTGTGACGCGGCGATCCAGATCGCGATCCCATAAATCATTCACCACGCAACCAGCCGCGCGCATGACAATCGCGCCGATTCCGAATAACGCGAAGCAGAGCCAGGCCCGGCTATCCATCCCTTGAAAGCCGCCGCTAGCTAGCGCAATCGCCCACCAACCGGGGAGTAACAAAAGCCAGATGCCGATTGGTCTATCCAGTCGTGCCAGCAGAATAAAGGCTTGCCAGCGCTGTGGCAGCCGTGAAATCAAGCCGGAGATATTGATATCGGTGTGCATGTGCTGCAAGATGGTTTCCATGACCATAACCCTGCCCCGTCTTTATGTCGATGCGGATTTGATCGCGGGCCGCGACGTGGGCCTGAGCCCTGCGCAGGCGCATTATCTGCGGAATGTCATGCGCCGCCAGCGGGGTGATGGGGTGCGCGTCTTTAATGGCAGAAACGGTGAGTTCTTAGCGACATTATCGGTTTTGGAAAAGAATGTCGCAACGGCGCGTATTGAAAAACAGATCAAACAACAGCCCACTGCGCCTCATGCGATCACATTGTTATTCGCGCCTTTAAAGAAAGATCGCACGGATTTTCTGGTGGAAAAGGCGGTCGAGTTGGGCGTGGCCGCATTACAGCCTATTTTGACGCATCGGACGACGACGCGTCGCTTGAATGCCGAGCGTATGATGGCCCAGATCATTGAGGCGAGCGAGCAGTGCGAGCGTATGGCCGTCCCTGAGGCGTATCCCCTTCAGGATCTTACACAGGCGCTGGCGGATTGGCCGCGCGATGTGCCCCTGTTGTGGTGCTGCGAGCGCGATGATGTGCCGCGCACGCCGCTGATGGTTGCGGAAATTCCCGAGCGTTTTGGTTTTCTTATTGGTCCTGAAGGCGGATTCGATGAGGAAGAGGCGCGACTCATCCTGAGTTTGCCGTTTGTTCAGCCCATCAGTCTGGGGTTGCATATTCTGCGCGCGGAAACGGCTGCACTTACCTGCCTTTCCCATGTGATGTTGCGCTCATAAAAACAGAGCGCGGACCATAGGTCCGCGCTCTTTTTCCAGGGGAGGAAACCAGAGAGTTTTAGTAGCCGCTATTATCCTGCCAGCGGCGATTGTTCATATCGACATTCAACGCGTTCAATGTGCGCGATCCTATGGCATTCGTGCTTTCATTGATGTTGTTGTCGTTTTGAAACCGACGTAAAGCAGAAGCCGTATTCGGGCCCCACACACCGTCGATTTCTACATCATAACCTTGATCGCGAAGTCCTTCTTGGATATCGCGGACCTGCGCATTGTTTAATTGCGCGCTACGGCTACGCATAGAGCCGGAGTGATAATTGCTCATGGAGCCATTATCTGTTCGTGACCGGTACGATGAGCTTGATCTTTGATCACTTCGCTCACTTTCGTTCATATCATTATAGGAACGGTCATTATCACGATTGTTCATACTGTCGTTATTGTACATGTTGCGCGAGGTGCGTGCTCTTTCACGCTCAGGATCGTTGGGATAACGACGGTAATCATTGCGATCGCGCCGCTCATTGTTACGGTCTGTGCTGTAGCTGCTGCGGTCCAGCGTTGTATTGTTTTCATCATCGCTGCCGCCAATCGCGCGGCTCGTGCCAGGCATGGAATCGTTGTAACTGTTGCGTGAATTATTATCGGCAATCGCGCCTGCAGCAATGAGCGTCAGGGCTGTAGAAAACATCAATATTTTTAAAGCATTGGGCATAGCTCTCTCCTTTTTGTTGTAATCAATTCGTATCATCAACAAATCGGTGAAAGGAAAAGTTCCTGTTTTATCGAGGTGCGTTCTGCTTAAGCGGCTGCGACAATTTTGTTGTAAAGGTTTTTGGGATCAAACGGCTTCGCGAGGTAATCATTCATCCCGGATTTCAAGCAGGATTCACGGTCCTTTTGCGAAGCATGGGCTGTAAGACCCACAATGCGCACCGGGCGTCGCTTATGGCTGCGCTCGTATTCACGAATTGTGTTTGTGATCTGGAATCCATCCATTCCCGGCATCTGCACATCCATCAGAATAACGTCATAATCTTTCGTCATATATTTTTGCAACGCTTGCGGGCCGTTTTCTGCGACATCATATTCAAAACCAAATTGTTCCAGAAATGTACCGGTTACGATGATATTGGGATGATAGTCCTCGACCAGCAGAATATAATGCGGTGTTTGAGTAACCGCCGGGCTTTGCCCAGACGTCGAGACTGGCAACGTATTTTTTCGACGATAGCCCGTCAAGGGCAAATATACAGTGAATGTGGTTCCCTGATTAATTGTGCTTTGAACCTGAATTGTGCCGCCCAGGATATCGACGAGACCCTTGGTAATGGCGAGACCGAGGCCAGTACCGCCGTATCGTCTGGTGATAGTAGCATCGGCTTGCGTAAATTTTTCAAAAATGCTGCCCAGTTTTTCGGCCGGAATGCCAATGCCCGTATCGCTAACCCGGATCATAAGGTTTTGGACTGCGTTGGGAACGCCCGTGCCGACGGGTTGAATCTCCAGAGTAATTTGTCCTTTTTCCGTGAACTTCACAGCATTACTGCAGAGATTGAGCAAAATCTGTCGGATGCGTGTAGGATCGCCAATAAATTCAAGGTTCTCGATATCCCCTATTTGCGTTGTTAGGCTGAGCCCCTTTTCCTTGGCTTTTACGGATAGAAGAAGGATAATATCTTCAACCAGCTGGTGCAAATCAAAGGGGATTTTTTCGAGCTGAAAGTTCTGATCTTCTATTTTTGAAAAATCAAGCAGGTCGTTAATCAAGGCGAGTAAAGATTGCGCGCTTACTTCCAAGGTTTTAATAAATTCGCTTTGCTTGCTGGTGAGGGGCTGCGAATTGCCAAGGATCTCGGTTAATCCCACAACAACATTCATCGGCGTGCGGATCTCGTGGCTGATATTGGTCAGGAATTCGGTTTTGGCGACATTCGCAGCTTGGGCGTTGTCACGTTCAATCTGGAGCTGGCGGGCGTTATCTTGGAATACTTCCAGGACTTGCGCCAATTTGGCAATTTCATCTCCTTTTTCCGACTGTTCCGATGTGCCTTCCTTACCTTTTGTTTCGAGATAAAGCGCATTGATCATAGAATTGACAGGGCGGATCACGCGGATTGTGATGATCCACCAGGTGTAAAAGCTTAAAAGAAAGGAGCAAGTGAGTAGAAAAAAACTCCATAAAATGGCGCGTTCAGCATTGCTTTTAATGATATCAATGTGGGTCTTGTTGATTTTTAAAACAGCATCCGTCATCTCATTGAGCGTTTCAATGACCTGTTCTGCCATGTCGAGCCATAAGGAGGCGGATATGGGGTATTGCGGATTGGCTTTAACTTGCGGCTCAAAAAGGGTTTTGATCTGATCAAAGGTCATGAAATAGTGTGTTTGTGCTTCCTCGATCAAGGGGAGCAGCGATTCATTCCACGTTCCTAAATATGTTGTGCGGTGAATGATATCCAAACCGTAGTGGGTTTGTGCGCGCCATGTTATGAGTTTTTCAATTTCGCTTGCATCCGGATAGCGGTTTTGTGCAATCACCTGGCCCAGCAAAGCATATTCACGCCCGATAAAATCACTGACCTCCCACACCATATAAGTAAAGCGCAGCTGGCGTCCCAGATCTGGGTTGTACGGCAGTATGGTGCGGGAATACTCATTGATAAAATTATTGATGCTCTGGATATAGTTTGTCGTTGCTGCAAAATACGCCTCCACATCGAAAAGAGGAGAGCCGATTTGATTTGTGCGAAGCGCGATATCAACGCGCTGGCGGAATATTTCATAGCTCCGTTGCTGCTTTTGAACATCTGCAAGTGCTGTCGCATGGGCAAAGTACTTTTGGCCCTTAAGAAGATCCACCGCTTGCTGTAGTTGATCATTCGCTGCGCGACGGTTATCCAGCATACTCTTTTTCAATCTTTCTTTTATAGGCTCAGAAGCATAAAACACAGAAAGCGTGTTTGCGCGTTCGAGGGAAAGGTTTTTCTTCACCTTATACAAGGCTGTCAAAACACTATTAGCCAAGTGAATTTCCTGGGCATTTCGATAATTGTTCAAGGATTGATAGACAGTAATGGCCAGAGGTGTTGCAATTAATAAATTGAGCACTGTTATAATGACAAGGAGAATAGTGCGGATTGATAAATGCGATATGAACATCGGACCCTCAATCAACCACTTCTACAAGCTTTAAAAGCCGGTCTTGCAGATTCAAACCCGCTTCTTGCACAAGCCCCACATTGACCCGTACATGAATACGCTGATCGCTTTGTTTCAAAAATTCAACCATACCGCCTTTGCGGCTAAATCCACGAATGTCACTCATGGTGATGATGGGGTACCCATAAATATTATTGAGGATAGAATTTATATTCTCTTCCTGGTTTCGATGAATGAATACAACAGAACAATTGCGAATTTTTGGGTTTTCAATATCCCGAATGGTATAAAGCGCGATCACCCTTTGCTGCGCTGTTCGTCCTATGAGAGGGGTCAGAGCGCTGCCAAAGGAATCTCCGCCAATCAAGCAAATATTCATTTTGTCGTGGGTGGGATCAGGCCACTGCGTGTATTTCAAAAAATTGTAAAGCAATCCCGATTTAATTTTTTGCTCTTGCAGACGCACAGTCTCGATCTCGCTGGCGCCAAAAACAATATCAGCTTTAAGAGTAAGGCAGGCGCCGATGCATGCAGCCAGCAATGCGGCCACCAATCGAAATGATTTGACGCATGGGCGATGGTTTAGAATTCCCATGTAATCTTTCCAAAGACGCTGCGTTCTATTTCCGAGGCATTGATTGAAGTCGGGCTAGAGAATTCGCGGTGCGACTGATCCATCAAATTCTGCCCCGTCACATTAAAACGTAGACCTTCTTCAATCTGCCACCCAAGGTTTAAATCAAGGCGGGTATAATCGTCCACATCATTTTCGTGCAGTTGATCAACATAATATATAGATCCATCAAGGGTCAGATCACGCCGAATATTCCAAGAAGCACGCAAACTTGCCTGATGATGCGGCGATAGGCCCTCGGCTGTCTCAAGATCAAAGCCATTGCTGTGCTCGACATGGGCAGAGAGATCGAGAAAGCTGTAGGAACCTGTAACTTTAAATTGAGAATTGATATTCCAGCTGGAGACAATTTCAGCGCCATACGTTTCAGCCGTCATCCCGTTAATAGCCTGAATGGCCAAGGTGCCAGTGCTCGAGGGCAGAAACCCCACGGTCGCAAGATCGTTATAATCCGTGTAAAAGACAGCCAGATCCACGGCAAGATCCGGGGTGATTTGTCTGCGATAGCCAGCCTCATAGGCAATCATCTTTTCAGTATCGAAAGACTTATTGGCGCTGAGAATGACTTCCGTTGGCGGGGTTGTTCCCAGATAGTTCGTCGTTAAATCTAGATCACGTTCCAGGCGGCTGGGTGTTCTTACGGCGCGTGTCACGGCCAACCAAAGTGTCTGGTCGATATCAGGATGCCATTGCAAACGGGCGCTGGGCTGGAATTCAAAGCCTGTGTAATCGTTATGCTCCGCTTTGCTGCTCAAGGTTAAGAACCAAGTCTCGGGCACCAATGTGATTTCATCATGTAAGAACGCGCTAAAAAGATCATCGCGACGGCTCGCGGGATGAAATGAAATGACGTTGGAATTCCCAAGATCATCGTACGACATGCGATAGCCACCGCCAAAGATCAATGAATGTCGCCCCATTGGGACTAAATTATATTGCGATTCAACATCCATAATTACGCGCTCATCCTTCAGCAAAAGCTGATCACGACGGGTGTAATCAAGATAGGATTGGATGCTGAAGCTGCTGCCATCGGTTTGATCCATTTCCCAACGACTGAGAAGATTGGCACCCTTAGACTCTATGGTTTCCTCTTCAATCAGCGCAAAAGGAGAAACTGAAATGGGGGTGCTGTTTATTTGATCGCTATCGTTATGGTAGATATCGCCTTGCAGGGTAATATTGCGATCCCAATCAATGCGAAAACCACTGCGGGAATCGCGATATTCATCATACGCCTGTCCACCTGCTGGCGAGCGGGACGAGTCGCGGCGGGTATGCTTGGCGTAAGCTCGGTAGAAATTATCACCCTGAAAGCGATTGCCGTAGCGGCCGGAAAGCGTTCCTTCTTCCTCGTTACCATAGAGGCCCGTGACCAGATCTTTTTGGGTCTCACTTGAATGTTTTGTAATAACATGAATAATGCCGTTAACGGCATTCGCACTCCACAGTGCGCCGCCGGGTCCACGCACAACTTCAATGCGGTCGATATCCTCCAGAAACAGATCTTGAATTTCCCAGTAGGTGCCTGCGAAAAGCGGATTGTATACTGTGCGGCCATCAATCATCACTAATAATTTATTGGCTGTGATGCTGTTAAAGCCGCGAATGGAAATGGCCCAGCTATTGGTATCGGACTGCGCCACCTGCACCCCGGGCGCCATGCGCAACGCATCTGCTATGCTGCGGACGCCGGAGCGAAGGATATCGTCTTGCGTGATAATGTACACCGCAGCTGGAGAATCGGAAACGTTCTGATATTGCTTTGAAACGGACAGGACTTTTGTGCTCAGCAATTGCTCCAGTGGCATTTCAAAATAATCGTAGTTTTTGCTTTCAGAATCTTGCGCAAGCGCAAGACGGAACGGGAGCAGGAGTAGGATCAACAGAAGAAAATGATGAGACCTTGGATTTAAGATGCTGTTTGTTGGCATACAGTTTTACCTTTTGTAATTTTTTACTGCCCTTACCCGGCAGAATAATTCATGCGTTTCTGAGACAGAAAACATTTATTTTTTTATTTTTGGGGAACTTTTTGAAATTCGATCCGCATCGTCTTCTTTCGGAACCTTTCACTTTTCAGAGCGTTGCTTCGGAAACGCAAAGTCAATTAAACGTCCTCACCCTGGAAAGGAAAAACCATGTTTACGCGAAAAAATTTATTTCTTAGTGCATCGATGTTGCTTGCCTTTAGTGCTACAAATAATACAGCGACAGCACAGCCCTTCTATGACGGCTATACCAAGGACCGGGAAGATTTGCTCAGTGAGGCGAGCTACACAGCCCCGGATATGGACAATCGTGATCGCGCGGAGGCAGTCCATGACAAGGCGGGCATAACACCTGCGCACTATACGGAGGATCGCGCGCGTGATCGTAAGAGCATGTTTCAAGATTTTACGGGGCCTTATTTCGGTGCAGATATTGGCTATAACATTGGGAGCTATGAAATCACTGACCCGGGAGCGCCAAGCGGCGATCTGGGCATGGATGGCATTGAAGGCGGCCTCTTTATAGGCTGGGGCGGCGTTTATAAATGGAACTGGCTGGGCGGTTATGTTGGCTTGGAACTTGGCCATTCATGGAGCAATGCCGATGGTGATTTTGCCGGCAATGCGTTCGAAAAAGATCACGCATGGCTGGTCAGCATGCGGCCAGGAATTACAATGTATGAAGATGCTCTAGCCTATGGCATTGTTGGGTATACACGCGCCGAATTCGTTGGCAACGGTGATGATGAAGATGTGAACGGTTATTTTCTGGGCGCTGGAAGCGAATTCAGCACGCGTAGCCCACTCAAACTACGTCTTGAATATACGTACACGAACTATGCCGACGAGCCTCTGAGTGATATTAATTTTGAAGGGCATGACAATATGATCAAGCTTGGCACGGTGTTCCGCTTCTAAGGATGCAGATGGCGGGCGTGTCGGCTTTGAAATACTTCTTCAAACTGATTACGTCCATATCTAAAATGCTGTACGTCAAAGAAATCTTCGTCGATGACAATCACATTGAATCCGTTTTCTTGCGTGCGGGTTCGATGCGAGAGCGTGGTCGAAGCGCTCACGTAAACCGTATTATCGATCGTGGTAATCGCTGCATGATGAACATGCCCTGTCAGAACAAGGTCAATTTTTAAATCTTGGATCTTTGCCAGTGCTTGGCGCGCGCCAAAAACCTTTACTGCCAAAGGAAATTCCGGTGCTTTTTGGATAGGGTGATGCAATACGCATAAACGGAAAGCTATGTCATTAATCGGCGTGGCGGCCTGTCTGAATTGATAATCAAGCCAATCAAGCTGCGATCCGGAGACAGCACCATACGCCCAGTTCCAATGTGGCAGAATTGGGCGCGCACTATTAATGCCTACGATCTTTAGATCTCTTGCTGCAATTACAGGGTATAACGAAGGCGAGATCCAGCGCCGATAGGAATGATATGGGCGGAAAAAGCGATCATAAAGATTATATCGCGGGATGTCATGATTGCCAGGCACGCACAACGTTCGACACGGAATTTGATTCAGAAATTGGTGTGCACGCTGGAATTCATGCGGCATCCCGTGTTGTGTGAAATCGCCGCTGATCACGACAAGATCAGGCCTTAAATCGTTAAGAACCTGAAGCAATGCTTGAACAAGTGCTTGCTTTTCGGTACCAAAATGCAAATCAGATAGATGCGCAATTTTCATCGCAGCTTCCTTTTGCGCCTAAATCAGAAGGGGTTGATGCGATGGGACCAAGACATTAAGGCTCTGTGGATCTGCTAATACAATCAGCGGATATTTCATCCGCCGAAGCTCACCGTCCACAACGATTTGTGTCTCACGATTGCTGCTTTCGAGCACCAGGGCCTTGGTTTCAAAATGCTCGACGGTTTTATCATCTTGCCATTGTCCGCTCATTAATTTTGTAATCAGGCCAACACTTTCCAGCGCGCCGTGCGGATTGACCAGATAGACACCAAGCTCGCCTTGCTGCAGGGTCTTTGCATCGGCGTCCAGAGGACTGCTGCCCGGCTTGTATGAGTTGTTGGCAATAACGAGGGCCTTGCCGCGCCAAGGTTTGCTGCTTCCCTTATGGGTCAGGATGAGCCGTGTCGAACGCGCCGTCGCTAGCTTTTTAAACACTGCATGTCCCCAGTGAAGCCAGTGATGGATTTTTGTGTGCCCACGATTTTCTTCACGTACTCTTGCGAGTTCCGGCGCAATGCCGAGCATGACATTGCACAAAAACATTTGTCCATTAATGTTGCCTGTATCAACCTTTTGGAGCGATGCAAAGGGGTAGAGGCGGGCTGCGGCTTCAAAATCATTCGCAATTCCTAAGTAGCGCGCGAATAAATTCATTGTTCCCATGGGTAAGATGCCGAAGGGTGTACTGGTCTTGCGGAAATGCGCGGCGGCGCTGGCGATGGTTCCATCTCCGCCGCCAATGAGGACAGGGTTAGAGCGATTATATTGTCGCAGGGCGCGCTGCAATTCATCAGGTTCCAGCACATGCAATGATTTTAGACCGCCCTGCAGCGCATCTTGGAGCTTCTGGCGCAGTACGTCCTCTTCGAGTTTTAAGGCCGTGCCCGCTTTTTTGTTAATAAAGACCGCATACGAAATCATGTGTGGTCTATTGAGGTTGAGCGTGATGTTGACCTTGAAGCTTGTCAGGAAGTTCTTGCGTGGCCCGCTGCACTTCTGCGCTGCTAGGGATCGGTGATTTTTCAGGCGCAAATAATATAGCCGCAACCAGGGCTGCGCATATCAGTCCCATGATTAAAAAAATAGCGGACGATGAGGAATTGCGAGCGGGTGGGTCGGGTGGGGCCAGGGGCATAATTTTTCCTTTATCAAAAAGCTTTTCCCTCAAGCAACGAAAGAGAGGAATCTTTTGTTCCGTGTGTTGCTGCTGCAAAAAAAGCCAGTTCTAGGGAACTGGCTTTTTTCTGGGTAGGAGGAAGGTTGTGATTAAGCGGCCTCTTTGAGCGCATTTTGATTAACGTTGCTTTCGGCGATTTCCGTCAAGATCTCATCCGTGCGCTTTTCCTCATCCAGTGTTTCTGAAAGAAGTTCAGCCGCATCTTCGTATCCAAGGCAATCGGCGAGTGCGCAAAGCGAACCATAGGCGGCGATCTCATAATGTTCGACTTTCTGTGCAGCTGTGATGAGTGCCGCATCCAAGACCTGTTTGTCGGTGACATTTTTGATATATTCATCACCTTCTTCTACAAGACCTTTCATAGCCTCGCATGTGACAGAACGGATCTCCAATCCACAAATATCGTGAACGCGTCTAAGGCGCTCAATTTGCCGCTTGGTTTCTTCCAAGTGCTTTTCAAATCCACGCTTAAGTTCTGTGTCGGTGGCGGCTTTTGCCATCTTTGGCAAGGCCTCAGTCAGACGGGTTTCCGCATCGTAAACGTCGCAGAGCTCATCATGGAACAAGTCATGTAAAGTTTTGATTTTCATGTGTTTTATCCTTCCGTCGGTCGCGTAACAATGTTGATAACATTCTACTAACGGTGCACAATGAATTTGGTTCAGGACACGATTGAAGCTCAGATAAATGCATATGAATCACCGTCTCTGGAGAGGTCGTAACTTCGCACCGCTTTTCGTCGCCCAGTTCCTGGGGGCTCTGAACGACAATCTTTTTAAAGGTCTGGTCGGAGTGATGATTGCTTATAGAACGGTTGATATTGGAGACTCTGATCCCGCGTTGATGATCGCATTTGCTACGGCGCTCTTTATTCTTCCCTTTTTATTGCTCAATCCCTTGGGCGGTGTCTTGGCGGACCGCTTGGATAAGGCCTGGGTGATGCGCATAATTAAAATCGCAGAGATTGGTATCATTATGCTTGCGCTTGTCGGGCTATTTACCCAGAGATTGGAGATCTTGTTCCTGGTTTTAATGTTACTGGGTGTTCATTCCGCCTTGTTCAGCCCCGCAAAATTTTCCATTCTGCCGCAGCATCTCCCGTCACAGAAATTAATCTCAGCCAATGCATGGTTGAATACGGGAACATACCTTGCCATACTCGGAGGCACTGTTCTGGCCAGCGCCTATGGGGCCACTGATGTCGGATTATTTCAAGCAGCACTGGTTTTATCGTTCTGTGCTGTTGTAGGCTGCAGCGCAAGTTTTTTCATCCCGTGGGCGCCACCCTCTTCCCAGCCTCACGCCTTATCCTTAAATCCGTTATCGGCATGGCTAAAAAATTTCTCATTACTTAGGGGCCTTGAGCGCGCGCTGGTGATTCCGATGATCGGTGCTTCATGGTTTTTCTTTGTGGGCGCGGTGGTGCTGGGCCAGTTCCCTCATTTTGCGCACACTATACTGGGGGCGGATCATCAAACGCTAAGTATTTTTATGCTGCTGTTTATGGCCGGCGTAATGGCAGGGGGTCTGGCCAATCCTATTTTGCTGCGCGGACGGATCAGCACTGTTTTTGCCGGGCCAGCGGCTGGTGTCATTGCGCTGGCTTGTCTGTTTGTGTATGCACTGAGCCTTGCTTACACGCCGCAGCAAACGCTGCTTCCGCCTGCGCAGTTCTTTGCGGCAGGGACGGGATGGGCACTGGGTGTGATGATGCTGGCGCTGGCTTTTGCTGCGGGTGTGTATATTGTTCCCTTGAAAGCATATGTGCAGCATCATGCGCCCGCGCATAACCGCGCCCGGATTATGGCCGCCAGTGGGTTTCTTGATGCGCTGTTCATATTGCTCTCGTCCGCGTTTACGGCAGCGACTATCGCTTTAGGCTTTCGCGTTTCGGATTTATTCTGGATGCTTGCGCTGGGAAGTTTTGCTATGGCTGTTGTCTTGATTAAAAGGAGAGGAATTTTGGAATGAAACCACTGCTTGTTTTCGCCCTGCCGCAGGAAAGCCAGGATGTCTTTGTCGGCTATGATGTTCTTTATACGGGCGTGGGCAAGGTTAATGCGGCCTATGCGCTCACCCGCCGCCTGCATCAGGGCAAGCCGGGCGTAGTGATTAATCTGGGAACGGCGGGCAGTGCGCGCCATAAATCCGGCAGCGTGGTTAACCCCACGGCCTTCATCCAGCGGGATATGGATGTGACTGCGCTGGGCTTCGAGAAATTTCAGACCCCGTTTTCCAAGGATCCCATATTGTTAAAAACAGGACAGCGTGTGCCTCATTTCCCCGACGGCGTGTGCGGCAGCGGAGATAATTTTGCCGCTGTAGTTTCCGCGCCTGTTGATTACGATGTGATTGACATGGAAGCGCATGCGCTGGCGCTGGTGTGCCAGCGCGAAGGCGTGCCGTTCTTGAGCTTGAAATATATCTCCGATGGCGCGGATGAAAGTGCTGCTACCGACTGGAATGCGGCGCTGCACCACACGGCGGAAGTTTTGTTAGCGGCCTTGCAGAAGTGTGGATATTAAAAAGGAATGGTGGCTGAGGAGGGATTTGAACCCCCGACCAAGGGATTATGATTCCCCTGCTCTACCGCTGAGCTACTCAGCCATTAAAACCGACTGTGGATCGGCTTCCCGTTCAGGAGGGGTAATAGGCCCCGTTTCAATGGTTTTGTCAAGTAAAGCTTGTGATTGGCTGCTGCCGGTGATCCATCCGCCACCCAAAACCCGTGCGCCGTCGTAGAAAACAGCCGCTTGGCCGGGAGAAATGCCGTATTGCGGAGTTTCGAGCTGTATGCGCGCCTGTCCGTTTTCTTCCGGAAGAATGGTCGCGGGAACGGGTTTCATGGTTGAGCGGAATTTAAGTTCAATGCGCCGCTGCGCCGTATCATCAAGCCAGTTACATTCGTTCACTTCAATCACATCCTTCGCCAGCGCTTCCTTGGGACCGACGATCACCCGGTGTGTGGCTGCATCGATCGCCAAAACATAGTAAGGGCTGTTGTCCTCGTTGTGCCCGCCGCCGATGCCCAGGCCTTTGCGTTGGCCGATGGTGTAATGGATGATCCCCTCATGTTTGCCCAGCACGATTCCCTGTTGATCGACAATCTCGCCTGAAGTGGCGGCCTGCGGGCGCAGCTTGGTGACGATCTTGGTGTAATCACCGTTCGGCACAAAACAAATATCCTGAGAATCCGGCTTCTCGGCGGTGATGAGGCCTAGGCGCTGGGCTTCGGCGCGGGTTTTCTCCTTATGCCAGCCGCCCAGCGGAAAGCGCAGGAAATCCAGCTGTTCCTGCGTGGTGGCGAAGAGGAAATAGCTTTGATCCTTCAACGGATCAATCGCGCGCTGCAGCGTGGCGCGGCCCGTGCTGTCGAGGATGCGCTGCACGTAATGGCCTGTTGCCATACAATCGGCGTTCAAATCGCGCGCAACTTTCAACAAATCCTGAAATTTCACGCTTTGATTGCACCGTACGCAAGGGATGGGGGTCTCGCCGCGCAGATAACGATCGGCGAAATCGTCGATGACTGACTCGCGAAATCGGCTCTCGTAATTCAAAACATAGTGCGGAAAGCCCCGCGCTTCGGCTACGCGCCGCGCATCGTGGATATCTTGCCCAGCGCAGCAAGTTTTCGAGGCCGATGTTGCCGCGCCGTGGTCGTAGAGCTGCAGCGTGACCCCAATCACCTCATAACCCTGCTCATGCAGCAAGGCCGCAACCACGGACGAATCCACCCCGCCCGACATCGCCACAACGACGCGGGTATCCTTGGGCGGCTTAGGGAAGCCGAGGGTGTTGACAGGCATTATCATAGGCCGGGACTATAAGGCCTGATTAAGAAAAATACAAGAAAACTCAGGCTCAATCCTTGGTCAAATCCACCAGTACGTCAAACCCGCCATACGTCATGCGATTGCAGTCGAAGGGCATCAGGGCCGGGTCCATATCAGCCAGGCGCTTATCCTTCATGACTTTGGCGTTCACGCGATCGCGGTGCTTGCGCGAGCGGTAGACAATAAAAGCGAAAATGACCGTCTCGCCTTTCTTCGCATCGGCAATTTTGGGAAAGGGGATGCCCATTTTGACTTTCAGATCCTCGCCCGCACATTCCATGTACTGTAGAGCACCGTATTCCATCCAGATCTTTCCGGCCATTTTGGCGATCTTATGGTAGTCCTTGATCCGTTTGGCTGGAATCGGGATTACAAATCCATCAACATAGCGGGGCATTCTTTTCTCCTCTCCTCATTTTATAACAGCTGCGTACATTTACCATGCATGTTTGGTTCCAGGTAAGGCCACAACCATCCCGTCCAATTCGTTCGTCACTTTTATTTGGCAGCCCAGGCGCGAAGTGGGGACGACATCGAAGGCGAGGTCAAGGATATCTTCTTCCTCCGGTGTTTTTTCGTTATCGGCGGCCGCGACACGCTGAGCCCAATCGGGATGGATCACGACGTGGCAGCTGGCGCAGGCCATCACGCCGCCGCAAACGCCTTCGATGCCGGGAATGTTGTGCTGCTGCGCGATCTGCAGGATTGACCAGTTCTCGGGCGCGTCGACCGTTTGCGCGGTGCCGTTTTGGTGGATGAAGGTGATGGTGGGCATGATGATCACCTGGAGATTTTTTCCAGCACAGCCAGAAAATGGTCAATATCGCTCTCATGCGTGTTCCAGCCTGTTGAAATTCGCACAGTTCCAGCCTGTGCCGTATCAATTTTCATAGCTTGAAGAACGTGACTGGGTTTGACGCTGCCGCTGGAACAGGCCGCACCGTTGCTGAGCGCGATGCCGGAGAGATCAAAATTCATCAGAAGACTTTCCGATGTCTTGGCGGGAATGCCAATCAATGTTGTATTTGATACGCGCGGCGCACCCTGCCCATAAATCACAGAAGCTGGGATAATTTGCTGCAGTCCCGTCTCGAGTTTGTGCTGCAGCATTTTCAGACGTTCTTGCTCGCCTTCCAGTTTTTGCAAGGCCAATTCCGCCGCTGCGCCGAGCCCGACGATGCCCGCGACATTTTCTGTACCGGCGCGCGCCTTTTTCTCCTGCCCGCCGCCGTGCAGCAAAATAGGCGTGATCCCGCATAATCCGAGAACCAGAGCACCTGCGCCCTGTGGTCCGCCGATTTTGTGTGACGAGAGCGTCAGAAAATCCACACCAAGTTCCACAATATCAATCGGGATGCGTCCGGCGGCTTGCACGGCATCGCAATGCATCAGTGCGCCATGGCTGTGTGCCATCGCGGCGATTTTCGCAATCGGCTGAATCACGCCTGTTTCATTGTTCACCAGCATCACCGACACCAGCGCGGGTTTGTGCGCCTTGAGCAAATCTTCATACGCATGAAGATCGACAACGCCGTTCGTATCAACCGGAATACGCAGCGCATTCGGAATAACCTCGCGTATTGAATCGTGTTCTATCGCAGAGATCAAAATCGTCTCGCCCGAAAAATGATTCAATACCGTGTTGTTGCCCTCGGTCGCGCCGGAATTGAAAATCACTTGTGCTGCTGGCGCTTTTATAAGCGCTGCAACCTGCGTGCGCGCTTGCTCAATGAGTTTGCGCCCTTCGCGGCCATAGCTGTGGACGGCAGACGCATTTAAAGGCTCGCCCATGATGGTTTTCAGAATCAAAAAAATTTCTGGCCGCAAAGGGGCGGTGGCGTTATAATCAAGATAAATGCGTTGTTGTTTCATAAATTATCCACAGTCAGATCAACCACTTGCCCGAAAATTATAGACATTTGTGATTCGCTTGCCTATATAAAGCAAGAAAAATATAGCGGAAAACGCAAAAGCCTTGTTCCAACCGCACCCAGTGTGAAAGGGGTATCGATGCCTGAAATTATATTCAATGGCCCAGAGGGCCGTCTTGAAGGCCGTTATACACATTCCAAAATAAAAAATGCGCCGCTTGCCTTAGTGCTTCATCCCAGTCCCGAATTTGGCGGCACGATGAATAATAAAATCACTTATATGATGTTTCAGACTTTCGTCGCACGCGGATTTTCTACACTGCGGTTCAACTTTCGCGGTGTAGGCCGATCACAAGGCATTTTCGACCGCGGCGAGGGCGAACTGAGCGATGCCGCTGCTGCACTGGACTGGATGCAGGAATTTAATACCAACGCGCCTTATGTCTGGATTGCTGGTTTTTCGTTTGGCGCCTGGATTGGAATGCAGTTGCTCATGCGCCGACCGGAAATTCGTGGCTTTATTTCTGTTGCGCCGCCAGCCAACACAGTTGATTTTACCTTCCTCGCGCCATGCCCTACATCGGGCCTGATTATCCAGGGGACGAAAGATGATGTTGTGCCTGAACAGTCCGTGGCCGATTTCGTTGGCCGCCTGCGTGCGCAAAAGGGGATCAAGATCGACTATCGCACCATCGCCGACGCGAACCATTTCTTTCACGGCTATACCGATGAATTGATAGGCCATGTGAATGACCATCTGGAGCAGGCCGGTGCCGGTATTGCCATGCCAAAAGCGGACCGTCTAAAAGTCGCGGCGGAATAAATAAAACATTCTTCTTGTTAAGGGATTTTTGCGCGGTTCCAATGGGCGTAGAACTGCTTGCGGTAGCTTTCCGCAATGTCTTCGTTTTCAATGACAATTATTTTCTCAGGCGGGCCCCATAGAATAATCGCGTATTTGGAGCCGTAGACAAAATGCGGCACTTGGGAGAAAAGTTCTTTGCTTATCCAACGATAACTCTCTCGCGGTTCGATAAAATGCGTATCGCCTTCTTGCACCAAGATCTTTGAAAAAATATTGTGACGATGGAATTTTTCAATCGCTTTGAGAAAACGCTCGTTACCATGCTCAATGAATTTTGCCTCACTCACACCCATTATCAAGTTCTCGCCGCCGGTTTCGGATAGCGTCTCGAAAATATCCTGCATCAGGCGCAGCAGGGCCGTATCCCCCTCGAAAGTCTGGACATTGAGGACCTGTTTGCGGTAGCGAACCCCGCCGTCGATGAACTCAATTCCCGCGCGTTCCAGCGCCTTTTGAATGCGGGTGAGCGTATTTAAGCGCGGTTTGACCTGCCGCCGCTCCAGATTGTTTAGGGCCGGGCGCGATATAATGGCCGCATCGGCCAAATCGTCCTGCGACCATTCCAGCAATCCGCGCGCAGCTTTGATTTGCTCGACTGTAATCATATGCTTTTTGTCGTGTTTTGCCTATAAAGTATATAAAATATATATATATAAATATAATTTGTCAATTATTTGTTGACTGAAACTCTATAAAATTCTATAAATATATTCATAATATGGAGATTGAGAATGTTATACAGAGCCGCTAGAAAAACTTTGAGAGATGGATTTAGAAAACAAGCAGAATTTGAGAGAGCTTACGCATTCCTGCGTCGTACCTTTCCGAATTTTGGGATATCGTGGCAGTATAAAAAATCGCCGGACGGTGATTTTGAGGCCTATATTCCAGGCCTTGTAATCCAGAATACTGAAAAAAATCGTGGAAACGCTATCTTTGGAATGGGTCGTACCGGACCAGAGAGTGTCATGAACTTATTCGGAAAAATGACATCTTTAGAATCTAATGCGTACTTGGTATATAAACGTAAAGAATATCCCGTGCCTTCTGATGATGGTGAAGGAGACGGATATTGGAAAAGCTATGACGGTGATACAGCGACCGAAGAATTTATAATCGATTCCGCGACGTTGACAGTAAAACCATGGAATAAAGGATATTCTTGCTTTCATTGGCAAGTACAAGAACCTAAGCCGCCTGTGCCAGCCCCTTAATCGCTTCGGCCACTTCCCCCACATGGCCCGGAACTTTCACGTTGCGCCAGATTTGCGCGATTTTGCCCTGCTGATCAATCAGGAACGTGCTGCGCGCGATGCCCATGTATTTTTTTCCGCACATGGATTTTTCGGTCCAGACGCCGTAACGTTCGCACACATCGCTGTTTTCATCTGATGCCAGCGGAAAGTTCAGATCATATTTGGCCTTGAATTTATCATGGCTTTTAACGCTGTCTTTGGAGATGCCGATAACCTGTGCGCCCAGGGTCTCAAGTGCTTTCATATTATCGCGAAAATCGCAGGATTCTGTCGTGCAGCCGGGTGTGTCGTCCTTGGGGTAAAAATAAATCACAAGTTTTTGGCCCCGAAATTGCGAAAGGGTAACTTGTCCGCCGCCATCTGTTGGTAAGGTAAAGTCAGGTGCGGCCTGGCCGATGGTTGGTTCTGTCATGAATATTTCCTTTCATAAAAGGTTATCCATGAATTGAGCCCAAAAGGGAAAAAGTCAAGATGCCCTTGAAATTATGTGGAAAATACTGCGGCAAGACGATGCTGATCCTGATCGAGGGCATCGCGATTGTCGCTGTCATAGGCATTCTGGCTTTAGGAGCATTGATGTGGCGGCTGGCCCAAGGTCCGGCGGATGTGACCTTCGCGCGCGAATACGTCGCCGAAGCTTTGAATGCGCAATTGGGCGGGCTGCACGTTCATCTTGAGACAATCACGCTCAGCTGGCCGGATTATAAGGGCCCTCTGGTTCTCGATCTCAGTGCGCCCCGAATAACGGATGCGCAGGGTAAGGATCTGCTGAAGATTTACGGTGTAAAGCTTGGCCTTGCGCGCGCGCCCTTGCTGATCGGTCAGGTTGAGCCGGTGGCAATCTTTCTGGATAAGCCGGTTTTGACTTTGTCGCGCAATGCGCAGGGCGCGTATAATTTCATTTTCAGCCAAAACGAGGCCGAGACAGAAGACGAAGAGCAAGATCCTGCAGGGCCCACGGCTCCGGCGCCGATGTTAAATGAATTCAGGCATTGGCTGTTCGATCATAATCTTGTGTCCGGCACGGACAATCCTGCGATTGGGTTTCTGGCCGCGTTGCGTCGTGTTGAAATGCATGCCGCGCGTCTGAGTTATCGTGATGCCACCGTGCGCCGGCGTCTGAGTCTTTACAGCGTAGATTTCATCATGACGCGCGACGAAGATAAGGGCTTTTCTTTGGCGATGAAGGGTTCGCGTCTGCGTAACCCCCGTTTCACCGATGCCGTGCCTACGACTTTTATGTTGGGTGTTGAAATTCCGGCGGGCGAGAAACAGGCGCAGATAAAAATGACTCTCAAAGATTTGGCGCCGCGCGATTACGCACCGTGGCTGCCGTTGATTAATGATTATGTTGTACCTCGTTTAAAAACTGATCTTCGTTTGCAGGGGATTTATGATGATGAACAGCAAACTCTGAAAATTGCAGAAAGCACAGCAACACTCGGCGAGACTACGATTGGTTTGAGCGGTGATCTGGCTTATGACGCGCAGCAAAAAACTTACCGTGGAACTGCCGAGGCCGAAATTACCGATCTTCCACAAAATGCTATTGGCCCTCTCTGGCCGCCGGCTTTGGTTGAAGAAAATGCGCGTAAATGGTTGGTTGAAAATATCAGTAAAGGGCGCTTTCAGAAAATTCATGCCCAAACGCATTTTAACGCAGCGGCAGACGCGCAAGGCCAGTGGCAAGTGCAAACGAAAAATACAGCATTAAATTTCGCGTTTAAGGATATGACGATTGATTATAACGCGCCGATGACACCCGTGACGAAAGCCAAAGGCAAGGGTGCATTTTTTCTGGATCAGGAAATTCTGCGGGTCGATTTGGAAGAGGGCAATCTCGGCGGTCTTGATATCACAAATGCGCAGATGGAACTCAGTCATATTATCGAAGCGGGGAAAGGCCAGGCGGATCTCTTCGCAACTCTTGAAGGACCGTTAGCGGCAGCGATCGCCTTTGTGCAGAAAAAACCGATTGAGGCTGCGCCTGAGATTAATGTAAGCGCAGTGCAAGGCAAGACAGCGTTTCAGGTTAATCTGGATTTTCCCACCCAGGATGATTTGAAAATTGAGGATGTAGCCATTGCGCTCAAAGGCAAGGCGCATGATGTTTTTCTCCCTGATGCGGCGGGGCCTCTGGATTTGCGCGGTGGACCGTTTGATGTAGCTGTGAAAGACGGGGCCTTTACTGTCAATGGAAATGGCCAGCTTGAGACACAGCCTGCCCGTGTGGACTATCTGGAATATCTTGATTCGAAGGGCAAACCTTTCCTGATGCAGGTAAAGGCAGAAGTACGCGTTGACCCTGCCATGCGCGCGCAGCTGGGTATTGCGCTCGATGATTATCTCCAAGGTCCCGTGGATGCAAAAATTGTCTACACTGAAACCAGCAAAGCAAAGGCGCATGCGACAGCGGATCTGGATTTGGCGCCCGCAGTGGTTACGCTAAAGCCATTCACCTATGAAAAGCCAGCCGGAGTTGCAGGCCGCGCACAAGGCGAAGCGCAGTTTGAAAAGGGATTTTTGACAGTTGTAAACGATTTAAGCATTGTTGCTCCGGCGCTGGCGGCAAGCGGCGCAAATTTGACTTTCTATAACAACGCACAGGAAACCGAATTGGCAAGTGCTCGTTTTTCCCATTTCGTGGTGGGAGAGACTACAGGTAATTTGAATATCCAGACAGCATCAAACGGAAAGCAAACAATTGCCTTACAGGGATCTTTCCTTGATCTGCGACCGTTCATGGCAGCACCCGATCCAGCCGAGAAGGCAGGGCAAGACAAGCGCGTTTCACCCATGGAAATTTCCGTGGCGGTGGAGCGCATGCGCACAGCCGATACGCAAATGGTTGAGAACGTGAAAATCTATGCCGATATGGATGATCAGGCCCGTTTCAACCAGCTCGAGATGGATGCCACGGCGGGGCAGGGGCAGATTTACCTGCGCTATAAGCCGGATGAAAGCGGCAAGCGCATATTCCGGCTGGAGGCAGATGATGCGGGGGCAACTTTGCGGGCCTTTGACATGTACGACAAGGTGCAAGGCGGGCGTCTTGTGATCTACGCTGAGCCAAGTCAGGGATACACTGATCGCAATCTGATCGGATTGGCGGAAATTACCGATTTCAGGGTTGTGAATGCGCCGACGCTGGCGCGGCTTCTGAGCGCTATGTCCTTGCCAGGGCTTCTGGGACTGCTTGATGATCAGGGATTGGCGTTTTCCAAGATGGAGGCCCGTTTTGATTGGCTCTACCGACCTGAGGGCAGCGCCGTCATCGTTCAGGAAGGGCGCACATCGGGGAATGAAGTCGGATTGACGTTCGACGGGGTTTATGACCGTGCGCAGAATAAAATCGATATCGAGGGTACAATCGTGCCCTTATCCACCGTCAATAAGATCATCGGCAGCATTCCGTTGCTGGGCGATATTATCACAGGCGGGACGGGCAGTTTGATTGCGGCCACCTATACAATTGAAGGATCGGCGCAGGAGCCTGATGTCTCCGTCAATCCGCTTTCGGTTCTGACGCCGGGGATCCTGCGCCGGATTTTGTTTGAGTAAGCGTTTTGCGAATTTTTCGCCATTGCGCGACATTCTTATTGTGCTCCTCCAGTGTTTTGGCGAAAACGTGGCCGCCGCTGCCGTCGGCAACGAAGTACAGCAGATCATGCTGTTCGGGGTTCAGCACGGCCTCGATCGCTGCAGCGCCAGGATTGGCAATCGGGCCGGGCGGCAAGCCGGCATAGCGATAGGTGTTATAGGGGGAGTCGATCTCCAGATCCTTCAGCAGCAACCGCCGGCCCAGCGGCCCCTGACCCTTATTCTCCGGTTTTCCCTGCGTCAGGGCGTAAATCACGCTGGGGTCCGTTTGCAGCGGAATGCCTGCCTTCAGGCGGTTGAGGAAGACACCCGCAATCCGCGCGCGTTCACTGGCGATGCCTGTCTCTTTCTCAACCAGTGAAGCCAGCGTCATGATATCATTTTTGGATTTCAGAATAAAATCGCTGCGTTGCGTACAGTTATATTTTTGACAGAGTGTGTCATATTCCTTGGTCATGGCGCCTTTCATGCGCTCAATGATGGCGCTGCGCGCTTCATCTTTCTGGTAATCATAGGTCTGTGGCAGCAAGCTGCCCTCAGCGGGCAGGGACGCGACATCGCCGCTCAGCGCGGGGACGGATTTGATGATCGCGACAATCTCGAAACTGGTCAGGCCTTCAGGAATCGTAATCTGACGGCGGAAAGTGTCACCGCGCACTATCTGATCCATGATCTGTTTCATACTCAGGCCGCTGGCGATTTCGTACTCGCCTGCCTTCAGCTGGTTCTGCTGGCCCGTAATGGCAAGCGCGGCCGTGAAAATCAGCGGGTGATTGATCAGGCCCTGCGCGTGGAGTTGTTGCGCGATGCTTTGCGCCCCCATCCCGCGTTCGGCTGTGAAGAAGGCGGGTGCCATGTGCGCCGGTCCGGGTTTGGTGAATTCGTGAAACGCCCAGACACCACCGCCCACGATCAGCAAAAAACCGATCGTCATCGCATAAACTAGGAAGCCGAGAAAAAAGCGCATTGCCTCTTTTATATCACATGAGGAGGCATATCACACGGCCTTGAATACCACACTGGCATTCGTGCCGCCGAAGCCAAAGGAGTTGGACAGCGCAGCGCGGATTTTCTTTTCCTTGGCCTTGAGGGGGACAAGGTCGATGCCCTGGCAATCCTCGGATACGTTCTCCAGATTGAGCGTCGGTGGCATCAGGCCGCTCTGCATGGCCTTGATCGTGTAGATCGCTTCCACCGCGCCCGCCGCGCCCAGCAAATGGCCGATCGCCGATTTGGTGGAAGACATGGAGATTTTATCCAGCACCGTTGCGAACAGGCGCCTGACGGCCTTGCATTCGATCCCATCGCCCAGCGGCGTCGACGTGCCGTGCGCGTTGATATAGTCGATATCCTCGGGGTTCATCTTCGCGCGCTTCAGTGCGGCTTGCATGGCGCGGAAACCGCCGCTGCCATCTTCGGACGGTGATGTAATGTGATACGCATCGCCTGACAGGCCATAGCCCACGATTTCGGCGTAAATCTTGGCGCCGCGCTTTTTCGCGTGCTCATATTCTTCCAACACCACAACGCCGGACCCTTCGGCGATCACGAATCCGTCCCGGTCCTTGTCAAAGGGTCGTGATGCGCGTTCCGGTGAATCGTTAAAGCCGGTCGACAGGGCGCGCGCGGCGGCAAAGCCTGCAACACCGATGCGGCAGACGGCGGCTTCGGCGCCGCCCGCGACCATCACATCGGCATCATCAAGCGCGATGAGCCGCGCTGCATCGCCAATTGCATGGGTACCCGTGGCGCAGGCCGTCACGACGGAATGATTGGGTCCGCGAAAACCATATTTGATCGAAACATGGCCGCTGGTCAGATTGATCAGCGCAGCCGGCACGAAAAACGGCGAAATGCGGCGCGGGCCTTTTTCATTCATTAGGGTGGAGGTCTGATAAATCTCCTCCAGCCCGCCAATGCCCGAACCAATCATCACGCCCGTGCGGTCAAGCGATTGTTCATCGGTGGGTTTCCAACCGGAATCCTCGACGGCCTCCTGTGCGGCGGCGATGGCGTAGGTGATGAACGCATCCATCTTGCGCTGGTCTTTGGGTGGCACGAACAGATCGACATTGAACAGTCCGTTCTGAGGCGCGGGATCGCTGCTGCGCGGGATGACACCCGCCACGTGCGATGAAATGCCTTCAAGATCGAAATGCGCGATTTTGCTGATGCCGCTGCGGCCTGCCGTCAACGCATGCCAATTGTAGTCGACGCCGAAACCAAGCGGCGAAACAATTCCCATGCCTGTGATGACCACGCGTCTCATAACATTAACCTGCCAAAATTATTTCACCACAAAGCCACAAAGAACACAAAGAATCACAAAGGATAATTTAACGCTGATATATGCGTTGTTATAATCTTCTTTGTGTCACTTTGTGTTCTTTGTGACTTTGTGGTGAATAAAAATTTTTTAACCCTTGGCGTTTTGCTTGATGAAGTTGATGGCGTCGCCGACAGTTTGAATTTTTTCGGCCGCGTCATCGGGAATTTCCACCCCGAATTCTTCTTCAAACGCCATGACCAGCTCAACCGTGTCCAGCGAGTCTGCGCCCAGATCGTCGATAAAGCTAGCGCCTTCGGCCACTTTGCCTTCATCAACACCCAGATGTTCAACCACGATTTTCTTTACGCGTTCGGCGATGTCACTCATTTGAATGGTATCCTCTTATTGGTTGTCTTTTAACGTGAACCCGAAATGTAGCGATCTTTATTTTGAATGCAAGGAAATTTTATCTTTCCTTACAAATGTCTTTCATATCATCACGTTAGATCATCGCCAACCCGCCATTCACATGCAGGGTCTGGCCGGTGACGTAGGCGGCCTCATTGCTGGCGAGGTAGAGCGCGGCGGCGGCGATATCCTCGGAACTACCCATCCGCCCGGCTGGGATATTCGCGGTAATGCGGTTTTTCTGATCGTCGTTGAGCTTGTCCGTCATGGCCGTGGCGATAAAGCCTGGGGCGATGCAATTCACAGTTACATTGCGGCTGGCGATTTCCTGCGCCATTGCCTTGGACCAGCCTATCATCCCCGCTTTCGAGGCCACATAATTGCACTGGCCCGGATTGCCTGTCACGCCGACGACGGAGGCAATGTTGATAATGCGGCCCCAGCGCTGCTTCATCATGAATTTCAACGCGACCTGCGCCAGCTTGAAGGGGACGGAAAGATTCACGTCGATGACCTCTTGCCATTCCTCATCCTTCATGCGCAGGGAGAGGTTATCGCGCGTCAGGCCCGCGTTGTTGACCAGAATGTCCAGCCCGCCCATGGTTTTTTCGGCCTGTTCGATCAGAGCGATTGCGGCGGCAGGGGTGGAAAGATCAGCCGGCAGGATAAAGGCGCGTTCGCCCAGTTCATTTTTCAAGGCTTGTAACTTCTCCTCATTTCGTCCGGACAGGCCCACGATTGCGCCTCGCGCATGCAAAGCTTTCGCAAGTGCGCCGCCGATGCCGCCCGTCGCGCCTGTAATCAATGCTTTTTTCCCAGATAAATCAAACATTTGCTCTAATCCTCTCTTTTTTCTTGCATTCAAAGCCCTGCCTGGTTTATTGAGCCTTATTCAAAAAAAAGCAAGCGGTCCCCTTATTTTCATATTTTTACTAAAATTTAAGGTGAAACCGATAGGATAAAAGAAGTCTAAAATTAAATATAAAAGCCAGACAAACGGCGGGTGTAAAAAATAAATTGTGTGGGGAGATCCTGGCAAAAGCTGGGGAAAGGGTTGTGTATGTCATTAACCACCATAGAGCCGCAAGCGCAGCTTGAGCCGCATATCACGGTTGACCAGGCCGTGCTGTCGCAAATCGTCGCCGGGTTCGAGCCAGAGACGATCGGCGTACCCCATGCCTGGGCTGAGCTTTATCTGGCCTGTCAGGCGGCTGATGCGTCGCATAATCTTCTGCGGGCGATTCATGATGTGAAGGAAGCAGCCGAAGATGCGCAAGCCTTGCGGGGGGATAAAGTACCTTTGCCGTTTTCCGTGGTGAATGAGCTGCGCGATCAGGGGCCAGCCTTGCGGATTATCGCGCTGCAATACCGTCAGGCAGGGCATGCTCTGGCTGCGAATGCGCTGGAGACCGCAACCGATCAGATTAAGGAATCACTGCCTGATTTATTTTAAGGTGTTGATCAAGGCTTCGATATCTTCAGGCGTTTCCGCATTCAGACACTGAATATCCTTATCGATCCGGCGCACCAGGCCACAGAGCACCTTACCGGCGCCAAACTCGATCATTTGCCCGACGTCTTGTTCTTTCATCCACAGCACGGATTCACGCCAGCGCACCTGACCTGTTACCTGTGCTACAAGCAGATCACGGATCCGCGCTGAATCCGTTTCGGCTTGCGCCGTCACATTCGCAACCACGGGAACGGACGGCGCGCGCAGATCAATCGCTGCCAGCGCCTCTTTCATTTCGTGCGCCGCGGGTTCCATTAAGCTGCAGTGAAATGGCGCGCTGACGGGTAACAATACGGCACGTTTCGCCCCGCGCGTCGAGGCCAGTGCGATGGCGGCCTCTACAGCTTCTTTATGGCCGCTGATGACAACCTGCCCCACGGAGTTGTCATTGGCAACTTGACAAACCAGTGTCCCGGCGGCATCGCGCGCAAGGGCCTGCACCTCTTCCAAAGAGGGGCCCAGAATGGCCGCCATGGCGCCAATCCCGGGTGCGACGGCGCGTTGCATCGCTTGGCCGCGCAGTTTAAGGACCCGCGCCGCATCGCTCAGGCTGAGCGCGCCGGCGGCGGTCAGGGCCGTGTATTCGCCCAGCGAATGCCCCGCGACGTATTGCGCATGGCTGGCAACCGTGATTCCCGCCTGTTTTTGCAGCACTGCCATCACGGCCATTGATGCGGCCATCAACGCAGGCTGTGCGTTTTCAGTAAGGGTGAGATCTTCTTCCGGCCCTTGTGCCATCAGGCGCGAGAGATTTTGGTTCAGCGCATCATCCACCTGTTCCAGCACTTCGCGCGCTTCAGCGAAGGTTTGTGCAATGGCTTGGGCCATACCAACGTATTGTGATCCCTGTCCGGGAAACATCATGCAGCGTTTCATATCCGGCTTTCTAGCTGAAAAAGTGCATTTTTTAAACACAAAAAGCAATAATAATATTATTATATTCGTGGCCTTAAATATAACTTCATAGAAACATTTTGGTCATAAAGGTAAAAAAGTTGCATATTTTACTGAGGCGTGTTAGATTGATTCGATCACAAAAAGACGTGTTGCGTGTGTGGGTTTCATGTTCTGGATTGTGTTGTAACCCTTAGTATTTTAGGAGGATGATCAAATGCAGAGTGTTGCTTTTCAACGCATTCAGGATGTGATTGAAGAAACGAATGATGCGTTTTCGTTTTGTGGCTCGGTCAATACGGACTACGCTGAATTTGCAGCATTGTCCATTCATGCGTTTAAGCAGGCGCTCAGCGATCCAGGCTTAACACGCGGCCAGCTGGTACAAATGCTGCGCGAAGGCATGCGGGAACATCCGCCTGAATACCATAATTTGCGCGGGTGGGCCGGGATGATGGCCCGCTATGTTAGCCACCGCGCCAACGGCAATGAGTCGCAGACACGCGCTTTTTAACGAATTTTTGATTTTATACTTGCTTTTGTTTGGATGATCGTTCATAAAACGGCCACACTTTGAACGCAAACTCGCCATCGGCAATGACCGCTGGCTTCGGCTGGGTCTCATAAATCCGGCTGTTAACCGAGAGGAGCAAAAGCAATGCCTATCTATGAAACCGTGTTTATGGCACGGCAGGATCTGACGGAAGCACAGGTTAAAGACCTGACTGCCAATTTCAGCAAAATCATTACCCAGCAGGGCGGAAAAATTCTCAAGACTGAATTTTGGGGTCTGCGTACGTTGGCCTATGTCATCAACAAAAGCCGCCGCGCGCATTATGTGCTTCTGGAGTTTGATGCGCCGGGTGCCGCCGTGATTGAGCTGGAGCGCAATTTGCGCCTGCATGAGGATGTGATGCGCAGCCTGAGCGTCAAGCTTGAAGCGCCGAGCAAAGGCCCTTCGGCTTTGCTGGAAAAATCAGGCCGTGATGATGAAGAAAGGGAGGCTGCGTAATGAGACCCGATTCAACACAAAATTTTGAAGGTGCAAAGCGCGGAGGCGGTATGATGTTCCGCCGTAAAAAAGGTTGCCCGTTTACGGGGCCGAATGCGCCTGCAATCGATTGGAAAGATGTGCGCACACTCAGCCGCTACATTTCCGAGCGCGGCAAAATGGTTCCCAGCCGTATCACCAATGTGTCGCAGAAAAAGCAAAGATTGCTGGCGCAAGCTATGAAGCGTGCGCGGTTTATGGCTTTGCTGCCGTATGTGCGCACTGAAGGCGGCGAGAGCTCAAGCTTCAGCAGTGGCCGTGGCGGTCGCGACAGAGATTAAGAGGATAGGATCATGAGCACAGAAATCGTTTTGTTACAGCGCGTGGAAAATCTGGGCGAGATTGGCGATGTCGTCAAAGTTCGTCCTGGGTACGCCCGTAACTATCTCTTGCCGCAGCGCAAAGCGCTACGCGCCAGCAAGGAAAATATGGCCTATTTTGAAGCCCGCAAAAAGCAATTGCTGGCCGACAATGATAAGAAGCGTGCTGATGCTGAGAAAGTGGCGGCAAAACTCAAGGATCTGAAAGTGCCCCTCATTCGCCAGGCTTCTGAAGCCGGGCAGCTGTTCGGCTCTGTCACGGCGCGCGATATCGCGGTTGAGGCTTCGAAGGCTTCGGGTGAAACCATTGATCGCACGATGGTTCAACTGAACCAGAATTTTAAACTGATTGGTCTATTCCCTGTGGATGTGCTGGTGCATCCGGAAGTGAAAGTGGCCATCACCATCAACATCGCCCGCACGACGGAAGAGGCCGAAATTCAGGCCAAGACCGGAAAAGCGTTGATCGCCGAGAATGAGGCTTCCAAGCCTACACGAGGCAAGAAGCAAGAAGAGAAAGCTGTTGAAGTTGATCCTCTGGCTGCCGTTCTGGAAGACAGTGCATTGGAAGCGCAACGTGAGAAAGATATCGATGCTAGCACTGCCAACGGTTCAGTAGAAGAATCTGCATAAGGCATTTATTTTTAATCTCGTATAAGTGAAACCCCGGATGAAATATTCCGGGGTTTTTCTTTGCATTTCCAGATTAATTGCGATATAGTCTTATAAATTAGATCTTTTAATGACTATTTATGTGCTCATAATTGATGGGGGCATTGGTGCGTGCAAGGATTAAATCACTTATCGCAGCATTTTTTGTTGCGGCCGCGGCAACGGATACTATGGCTCAGCTGCAGCCGACATATCGGCGCTATTATAATGCGTCGCATGCGGACCTCTTAGAAGAGGAGCGGGAAGCGCTTGAAGCGCGCAAAAAGCAAGAGGCTGCCGTTGCTTGGCGCGCTTTTGAAAAAGCGCTACGCAATCCACGCGTGACGACACAGGAATTGCAATTCATTTTGAAAGATCACGACTATTCTCCCTTCGGATTTCATCATGAAGACGTCTTGCATTGGGAACGTGCGCGCGCAGACGTGTTGGGGCGTCTAGAAGGAGAGGATACTAAACTCACAGACGATAAAGTGAAAATGATCATTGCGCATATGCACTATCTAGGTACAAACCAACGCAGCAAAGAATTATCGGAGAAGTTGGCTATATTCATGATCGGCGGAATAGTTTTGTTGGGCTTAGTGGCCTTTTCCGCCAAACTGCGCCAGCGCCCCACTGCTGTTCCCACGTCTTTCGGGCCGAGCGCTACTCCTTAAAGTGAACCCTGCGCCGTCAGGCTCAGGAACACATCCTCCAGATCGCTTTCTTTTGTCGCGATATCGGCGATGCCGTACCCTGCATTCTGCACGGCCTCGATCAACGGCCCTGCGGCCTGATCTTTGGGTGCATAGCGAAACAGCAGCGTCCGCCGCCCTTCTGTCACCGCGCCCAGCGCTGCCAACGTCTCCGGCACCGCGCCGATTTCACGGTCGAGGCGGAAGCGGATTTCCTTGGAGTCGATATGCGCCAGCAGAGTTTCCTTTTCCTGACAGGCAATGATCTGGCCGTGATTGATAATAGCGATGGTGTCGCAAAGCTCCTCCGCTTCTTCAAGATAATGCGTGGTCAGCAACACGGTGGTGCCGGCGCGGCTCAGCGCTTTCACATTCTCCCACAGCTGCTTGCGCAGCTCGACATCCACGCCCGCCGAGGGCTCATCCAGCACCAGCACCGGTGGGTTGTGGACCATCGCCTTCGCCACCATCAGGCGCCTTCGCATCCCGCCCGAGAGGCTGCGCGTATAGGCATTCGCCTTGTCCTCCAGCCCGACAAGGCGCAGCACATCCATGCTGCGCCGCTCGGCCTTCGGCACGCCGTATAAGCCTGCCTGCAATTCCAGCAACTGGCGAGGCGAGAAGAAAGGGTCGTAATTGATCTCCTGCGGCACCACGCCAATCGCAGCGCGGGCATTGCGCGCATCCTGATCGATGTCGATATCCCAGATCTTTACCGTGCCCGAACTCTTCATCACCAGCCCGGCCAGAATATTGATCAGCGTTGATTTTCCTGCGCCATTCGGCCCCAGCAGACCGAAGATCGAGCCGCGCGGAATATCGAGACTAATATCTTTTAATGCCTGCTTCGGCCCGGATTTCCCCCGGGCTTTGTAGGTTTTATTGAGATCGCGAATGGAAACGGCCGGAAATGTCATGCGCGGTAATCTAGCGCGTTTTTACGAGGGGTAAAGGGGGTCTGTCTTTTTATGGGGCGGGCGCCTATTACCGAATTCTTTTATATCACGTTGGGTCAGCAATCCTCCGGTTGGTATGATCGCAGACCCATCATCGGCGGCCGCTGCGGCAAAGGAAGACCCAGCAGTTACGGCTTCATTCTGTACCGCTTTCACGGTTGTCAGATGTTTTGCTGTCAAAGTCGCATGAGTTTGATTGTCTTTTTCGACCTTCCTCCATGCTTCTTCCAGATCATGCCACGTGGCATCGGTGGAAATGGAAATACCGTGAGCCGCCAGCGCTTTTTGCGCCACTCTTCCATACACTTCGCAAAAAATAATCATGGGTGTTGAATTGCGCATTTGCTCCAATGTTTTATCGATTGTGGCTAGTTTTTCATGATCGACAATATTCCCAAAAATACCCCACAGAATTCCACCAAAACGCGGCGTGCCTTTGGCAAGATTATCCCGCGCGCTTTGCCAGCGTTGATAGTCATGGGTTTTTGCATCCACGGCCTGCAACGTCGTGACAATAATCGGTACCAGTTTCAATTGGAGGCCCGGCTTGGCGCTGATAGATAGAAAGTCGCGCAGTAATTCGCCATAGAATGTTTCTCCCATATGCGCGAAAAGCGGGGTTTTAATGCCCGCAATATTTTCAAGCACGGCCTTATCAGGGTTATCAAGCGGCGAGCCGGAAATGCTGCCAAATCGGTTATTGGCCTCCAGCATCTGCCGCGTTGCTTTTTCGGCGAATGTTTCCGCATTTTGAAGTTGTTGCCGTTTTTGTTCATCGGCCTTCATTTCTGCGATCACAGCAGGAAAAGGCCGCACCAAAGCGCTGGCGCGAACGAAATCCAGGAGTGTTGTCCGGTCTTCATGAATGGACTGGAGGGCGCGTTTCATCCGGTTGGCTGCCAGAAAATGCAGCGCCCAGGCGGTGAGGGGATCTTTCAGAAGCTTTTCGCGGGCCGGGGCAATTTTGCCTTCCAGTGCTTCTAGCTCCTCGCCTTTGGCACCTTCAACCGCTTTCACAAATAGCATCATCGTGACAATTTCAGACATGTGCAGCCTACGATAGTATAATTTTATTATAATAATTTCTTCAATGATGCAATATGAGAGATATTTTGTCAAGAAAATATTAGGGAACTAAATATTCTCACTCCCACTCGATTGTCCCCGGCGGTTTGGAGGTCACGTCATAGACCACGCGGTTGATGCCGCGCACTTCGTTGATGATGCGGGTGGCGACGCGGCTGAGGAAGGCGTGGTCGAAAGGGTAGGAATCGGCCGTCATGCCGTCGGTTGAGGTCACGGCGCGCAGTGCGCAGACGTAATCATAGGTCCGCCCGTCGCCCATGACGCCCACCGTCTTGACGGGCAGCAGCACGGCGAAGGCCTGCCAGATCGCGTCATACAGCCCGGCATTGCGGATTTCCTCCAGATACACTACATCCGCCTTGCGCAGGATATCCAGCTTCTCGCGCGTGATTTCGCCGGGCACGCGGATCGCAAGTCCGGGGCCGGGGAAGGGGTGGCGCCGGATGAAGTCTTCGGGCATACCCAGTTCGCGGCCCAGCGCGCGCACCTCGTCCTTGAACAGCTCGCGCAGCGGCTCGACCAGTTTCAAATTCATGCGCTCGGGCAGGCCGCCAACATTATGGTGCGATTTGATAGTGACGCTGGGCCCGCCGGTGAAGCTGACGGATTCGATGACATCGGGATAAAGCGTGCCTTGGGCCAGAAAATCCGCGCCGCCAACTTTTCGTGCCAGCTTTTCGAACACTTCGATAAACATCGTGCCGATCAGTTTGCGCTTCATTTCCGGCTCAGAAACACCTTCCAAGCCTCCCAGGAACTTCGTGCTGGCGTCTTCATGAATCAGGGGGATGTTGTAATGGCCGCGGAACATATCCACGACCTGCTGGCTTTCATTGGCGCGCATGAGGCCGGTATCGACATAAATGCACGTCAGCTGGTCGCCAATCGCCTCATGCAGCAGCACGGCCGTGACCGATGAATCCACCCCGCCCGACAGGCCGCAAATGACACGGCCATTGCCGACTTGCTGGCGGATTTTGGCGATGGCCTCTTCGCGAAAGGCGGCCATGGTCCAGTCCCCCTTGCAGCCGCAGACGCCATGCGTGAAATTCTTCAACAGCTGCGTGCCATGCGGCGTGTGCGCCACTTCGGGATGGAATTGCACGGCATAGAAATGGCGCCTATCATCGGCAATTGCGGCATAGGGCGCGCCTTCGGATACAGCCACAACTTCGAACCCGTCGGGCAGCTGCGTCACGCGGTCGCCGTGGCTCATCCATACTTGCTCACGCGTGCCGACGGTCCAGACGTCTTTGAACATCGCACAAGGCTTTTTGATATCCACATGGGCGCGGCCAAATTCGCGGTGGTCGGAGGATTCTACACGCCCGCCCAGCTGGGTCACCATTGTCTGCTGTCCATAACAAATGCCGAAAACCGGCAAGCCCAAGGTAAAGACGCAGTCTGGCGCGCGCGGTGAATTCGCCTCTGTCACCGAAGCCGGCCCGCCCGAAAGGATAATTCCCTTGGGATTGTACGCCCGTATGCGGGCTTCGTCGGCCTGGTTGAAGGGCCAGATCTCGCAATACACGCCCAACTCCCGCAGGCGGCGGGCAATCAGCTGTGTTACTTGAGAACCGAAATCAAGGATAAGAATATGATCGTGCGTCATGCTTGTTTTTTAAGCAGAAAGCGCGAGAATAGGAAGAGCATAATTTATATATCCTATGGAAAAACCGACCTTCAGCTTCGAATTCTTTCCGGCCAAATCGCCGCAGGGCGAGGCGCAGCTGTGGGCGGCGATGGAAGAATTGGCTGCGCTGGGGCCGGCTTTTATGACAGTGACTTACGGCGCGGGTGGCTCAACGCGGCAGGGGACGTTGGAAACCCTGCGCCAGGCCGTGCAGCGCTTTCCGGATATTTCTTTTGCTTCGCATCTGACCTTTGTATCGACCCCCCGGGCGGAGCTTGATGCCTATCTTAAGCAGCTCTGGGATGCAGGTGTGCAAAAGATTGTCGCACTGCGTGGTGATTTGCCACAGGGGGCGCGGTATGAAGATTTCCACGGGGCAGAATATTTTCAATGGACGAGCGATTTTGTCTCTCATCTTAAAGCCCATTATCCCTTTAGCGTGATTGTCAGTGCCTATCCTGAGAAACATCCCGATGCGCCGTCGCTGGCGGCGGATATCGAGGCTTTGCGCAAGAAATGCGAAGCTGGGGCTGATTTTGCCTTAACACAATTTTTCTTTGAGAATGCAAATTACTATGACTTTTTAAAGGCTTGCCGCAGCGAGGGAATTGTACATCCGCTATACCCAGGTTTATTGCCGGTGCATGACTATCAGGCCATGCTGCGTTTTGCTGCACGCTGCCACGCGAAAGTTCCTGAATGGTTGCATCAGATTTTCGAGCAGAGAGAAGATCGTCCTTATGATATTGCCGTGGAAATTTTAGAAGGGCAGGTGCAGAATCTTTTGCAGCATAATGTGCAGCATTTTCACTTTTATACCCTGAATAAGGCAAAAATTACGGGGGATATCATCAAGAAGTTTTTTTGAGGAATGTTTTTGCTCTGGTAGAATCTAAAAAAAATTTGTTTTTAGGGAAGTTTTCATGAGAAAAAGCAATATTCTCTTTGTAGGGGCTACAGTTCTCGATAAAATTTATACCCTGGATGGATCTTTACTCGAGGGCAAAAAAAACAAAGCCTCGGTAGAATGTCAGTTAGGGGGCGGCGGTTTTAACGCAGCCATTGTTGCGCATAGCCTTACTCAAATTTTTCCAGAGGCCCGACAAGTAAAGGTCTCTTTGGTCACGAAGATCGGCGGTGGGCAAGGCACATCGAAGACAGCGCGCGACTTTCTAAAACTCCACGGCCTTAATGTACTCGATGCCATAAAGTCCCATGAACGATTTAACATTCCCGAAAATACAATTCTTAGCCAAGCTTTCAACCGCACAGCTCTGATCGACGGAAATGCTCAATATCCAAACTGGGATGGTTATTATGGCGAAGACATTGAAGTGCTCATTCGCGAGCGCAGCATGCCTGCGGAGGTGGAACCCGGCGAACATGCGGAAAAACTCGACCAGACCTTTATCGATCAATTGATCGCAGCCATTAAGGATGCGGCTTATGTGCATATTCATATGAGTATGCCGGATCTTAGTTTGCTTGCCGCAAAAATTGCGCGTCATTACAATAAGCCTGTTATTATTGACGCAAGCCATTACGATGCGCATCTGGATGCGGCCATGGCTCTGGCCACGCATGCTTTTCTGGCGGATGAAATAGAAACCCCGCAGGGAACGGGCGCAAAGGCCGTTATGACGTATATTCAATCATTTCCTACAATCGAGCACGCAGCCGTATTCTGCGGTAAAGAGCCCACATGGTATCAATGCCGGGGAAGCGACCTAGTCCAAATTCCTGTCATTACCACTGATGAATTCCGCGCCTTGTCTCGGCTAAAGAAAAATGGTGCGGGCGATGCCACGCGCGGCGCGGTATGCGTCAATCTGGGGCAGGGTACACCGGTTTTGCATGCAATTTATCACGGTGGTCGCATGGGGACTTATTCCTGTGCGCGGGGCTTATTGGGCGCTGTTACAGCGTTGCAGCAAAATTCGAACGACATTGACCGATTTGTCGGGGATTTCAAAAAAAATCCAGCGCCTTTTGAGTTTTCTCAAAAAGGTCCTAGCATGGAAATCGCCGCATGACATTTGACTGGCTGTAAATTCCCTCTAAAGTAAGCCTGTCATATGATCCGCAACAGACAGGAGCATCCCATGGTTCTTGCCACCAATCTCGGTTTTCCCCGCATCGGCGTGCAGCGCGAGTTGAAAAAGGCGCTGGAATCCTGCTGGAAGGGCGAAACCACACAGCAGGATTTGATCCAGACCGGGCAAACGCTGCGCGCGCGCCACTGGCTGCTACAGAAAAACGCGGGCATCGCGCATATTCCCTGCAATGATTTTTCCTTCTACGACCAGATGCTGGACATGACCGCGACGCTGGGCGCGATTCCCTCCCGCTATGGCTGGGACGGTGGAAACGTCGATCTCGATCTTTATTTCGCGATGGCGCGCGGCGGTTCCTATCAGGGCCGTGCCGTCACGGCGATGGAAATGACCAAATGGTTCGATACCAACTATCACTACATCGTGCCGGAATTTGAAAAGGGCATGTCCTTCAAACTGTCCTCGACCAAGATCTTCGATGAGTTTGCCGAAGCGCAGGCGCAGGGAATCGCAGCGCGGCCCGTGCTGATCGGCCCTATCACCTATATGGTTTTGGGCAAGCGCAAGGATGAAGGTCTGAGCTGGGGAGATCTTGTGGCCGGAATTATGCCGGTTTATGTCCAAATATTACAAAAGCTGCATCAAATGGGCGCAGCATGGGTTCAGATGGATGAGCCCTGCCTGTCCACCGATCTTTGGCCGGAAGCGGATGAGCCTTATCAGCAGGTCTATACGCAACTTGCGCAGGCCATGCCAGGTTTGAAAATTATGCTGGCTACTTATTTCGACAGTTTGCGTGAACATAACGCGTGGGTGCTGTCTTTGCCCGTTGCGGGTGTGCACCTCGATCTGTGCCGCATCACAGGACGCGCTAACAGTGTCGTTAACGACCCGCAGCAAATGCTTGATGCTGCGCTGGCTATGGCAAGGGACAAAGTCTTGTCTCTAGGCGTGGTGGATGGGCGCAATATCTGGAAGAATGATCTCTCCGTGTCGTTGAACCTGATTGATCATGCGGTTCAGAAATTGGGCAGTGATCGCGTTTTTGTGGCTCCATCCTGCTCTTTGCTGCACACGCCCGTTGATCTGGCGCAGGAAACGAAACTCGATGCCGAGTTGAAAAACTGGATGGCCTTTGCGACGCAAAAACTTCAGGAAATCACGACATTGGCCAAGGGCGCGACACAGGGTCGAAAGGCAATTGAAGTGCAACTGCAGGCTGCAAATGCTGCGCAGCAAAGTCGCAATCAATCCACCCGCATCCATGATCCCGCCGTGAGTGCGCGGCAGAATGCCATTACGCTGGATATGCGCAATCGCCAATCGCCGTTTGCCATCCGGCAAACGCTGCAGCATTCGGCGCTGAATTTGCCCTTGTTCCCGACGACAACGATCGGCTCTTTCCCGCAGACGGCGGCAATACGCAAGCTACGCGCCGATTATAAAGCCGGTACAATCAATGCGATGGTCTATGAGGACGGCATTAAAAAGGAAATCAAAGCCGTGGTCGATTTCCAGCACAGCATCGAGATCGACGTTCTGGTGCATGGCGAGCCGGAACGCAATGACATGGTCGAATATTTCGGTGAACAGCTCAAAGGATTCGCCTTCACGCAGAATGGCTGGGTCCAATCTTACGGTTCACGCTGCGTCAAGCCTCCGGTGATATTCGGCGATGTGTCGCGGCCCGCGCCGATGACGGTGAAATGGGCGCAATACGCGCAAAGCTTGACGCAGCGCGTGATGAAGGGAATGCTCACCGGCCCGATCACGATTTTGCAATGGTCCTTTGTGCGTGATGATCAACCGCGTTCCACCACCGCCATGCAAATCGCCCTGGCCATCCGCGATGAGGTACAAGATTTGGAAAAAGCCGGCATCCGCATGATCCAGATCGACGAGGCCGCCATCCGTGAGGGCCTGCCACTGCGCCGCGCGGACTGGGTGGATTATCTGGACTGGGCGGTGGACGCATTTCGCATCAGCGCCAGCGGCGTGGCCGATAAAACGCAGATCCATACGCATATGTGCTACTCCGAATTCAACGACATCATCCGGGCGATTGCGCGCATGGATGCGGATGTGATCTCTATCGAGACATCGCGTTCGCAGATGGAATTGCTCGATGCGTTTGTGGCCTATAAATACCCCAATGAAATCGGGCCCGGCGTGTACGATATCCATTCGCCGCGTGTGCCTGACACGACGGAGATGGTGACACTTCTTGAGAAGGCCGTGAAGGTCATCCCAGCGCGGCAGCTTTGGGTTAATCCCGATTGCGGACTGAAAACCCGCGGTTGGAAAGAAGTTGAGCCCGCTCTGAAGAATATGGTCGCAGCGGCCAAGCAGATGCGCGCCAAACTGGCTGGCAGCGCGGCAGCGTAAGAAATAACAATGGAATCCTTGCGCTCTGTGGTTTATAAGAAGCCGCAGGAGTTAGAAACATGACCATCGACATGAAAGACATTGTGGCCCTGTGCAAGCGGCGCGGGTTTATTTTCCAGGCCTCGGACATCTATGGCGGCTTGAACGGATTCTGGGATTTCGGGCCGCTGGGCATCGCGCTGAAGAACAATCTGCGCGATGCGTGGTGGCGCTCGATGGTCATCGCCCCGCCACTCGGCCCGGACGGCAGCCCGGTTGAGATCGTTGGCCTCGATTCCGCCATCATCCAAAATCCAAAGACGTGGGAAGCCTCAGGCCATGTTGGTGGCTTCACCGATCCCATGGTGGATTGTAAGGAAACGAAGCAAAGATATAGAGCGGATCATCTTTTGTTCCTTACTCCACTTGATGGCAAAAGTGTAACTATTAAAGGTAAACAGGCAAGCGCATTTGCATTTATGCAAGGCACATCAAATGAAGAGATCAAAGAGCGCTTAAAGAAGCTTCGCGTAAATAAAGAATTCGTAGGAACATCTGCAGATATATCTGATTTGCTAGCATTTACATCTCTTGAAAATGTAAATCTTTCTGAAACTGTAGGTCCCGATGCTTCTGAGCCCGGCACTCTCACTCCACCCCGCCAATTCAACTTGATGCTCGACACCTATCCCGGCGTGGTGCGGGACGAAGCGAGCAAAGCCTATCTCCGCCCCGAAACCGCACAGGGGATTTTTCTGAACTATAAAAACGTGCTGGATTCCATGCGCGTGCGCATGCCTTTCGGTATCGCGCAGGTGGGCAAGGCGTTCCGCAACGAGGTCACGCCGCGCAATTTCATCTATCGCTCGCGCGAATTCGAGCAGATGGAAATGGAATGGTTCTGCCCGCCGGAAGAGGCCGCGCAATGGTTCGATTTCTGGGTCGCGCAGCGCAAGCAATTTTGGCTGGATGTCGGCCTGCCGGAATCGATGCTGCAGCTGCGTAAGCACGATCAGGACGAACTGGCGCACTACGCCAAGGAAGGGCTAGGCACGATCGACGTGGAATTCCAGTTCCCCTTCACCGCGCCTGGTTTTGGCGAGCTGGAAGGCATTGCCCATCGCGGCGATTTCGATCTGCGCCAGCATTCGGAATTCTCGGGCCAGAAGCTCGATTATCTTGACCAGATCAATGGCAATCGCCGCTATACGCCGCATGTGATCGAACCGGCAGCGGGTCTGACGCGCGGAGTTCTCGCGCTGATCTGCGCGGCGTACCGCATCGATCCGAACCGCCCGGCGGGGCTGTATCTGGATTTCCATCCGTCCATGGCGCCCGTGAAAGCGGCCATCCTGCCTCTGACGGCCAAGGAAGACCATGTGCCCACCGCGCAGAAACTCTATATGGATCTACGCAAGGAATACGTGGTGGAGCTGGACATCAAGCAAAACATCGGCAAGCGTTACGCGCGGCAGGATGAAATCGGCACGCCGTTCTGCTTCACCATCGACAATGACACGCTGCAGGATCAAACCGTCACCGTGCGCGAACGCAACAGCATGAAACAAGACCGCATCGCGCTGCATAAGGTGAAAGATTATTTGAAGCAGAAAATACGATAATCGTTTTAGATTGTTGGTTGTTTCCGAACATACTCAAGTGCGCCCTCAAGGGCGGCCATCTGGCATTCGATGTCGACTGCTCTGAGTTTGTCACGGAAGGGCTCCGTTGTTAGGACTTCATCTGCGTATCCTGAGGTAAACGATGTTAAAACATTGTCTTCATCCATGGTAACAATGCCGTTTTGATTCCGATCACCAAAAATTTCAGTGTTGCTTGCAATGGGTGCAACTCTCGCGACAGCAGCAATCACATAAGACCCCAATTTTGAATCACAATGACGAGGATCAATGATCCCGTAAAATCCATCAGGAAGTTCTAAGTTACTGTGTGGAATCTCTCCATCTCTGAGCGCCCTTTGCTGGAAAAATAAGAGATCTTTTGTCGTTGTTTCGTGCAGATCTATGGCTAACCTGAAACGTACGCCCAGAGAATGAATGTGATCCATAAAAAATGTGCATTCGTGTATTTCTGAATCAAAAAAATTAAAATGCATGTTGAGATCTTCCATTTCCTGATTAAATAAATTGTTAGTCTCAAATGCCCAGGGGTTTATACAGGGGAAAATCATAAAGTTAAATTCGTGGCGCAATTTCGGAACTTTGTGTTTCAGAAAGCGTAAGGCGGCGGCAACGCCACCTTCTTCATGCCCGTGAACGCCAGCCGTCACAAGAATGTTGGGCTTATCTTCGTTCAAGTTACCGGTGCAAATCGAAAGTAGTGGATAAGCCCCTAAATTTAGAAAATCATGTTCTAATTGGCCATACCGTTGAATTTCAGAGGGATCTACACATCGCGTAATGGCTTTGCAAACGCGCTGAAAATAATCTCGGATACGCTTTTGCTTTGCGCACCATGCACGTCTTTCTTTTATACCCCAAGGCATGCATGCGGTGTACTCAGGCATTGCTAGCCCGCTATATCTAAGGTCTGGAAACTTTGTGGGGGAGGTTTTCTCGATCCTGGTTGGCGTTTCCCCGCGTCCGATCCGCTGCTGCCCTTGCTAGCGGGCGCGACAGGGGAAATGTTCGCGAATATATCAGCGGTATCGCCCGCACGTACAAGCTGCGCTGAAGCGTGATTTTGAGCAGCTTTCGCGCCAACTGCTGCCCCCACAGCATTTACTGCTGCTGGCGGCGGATTTGCGCTTGCGCTAAATGCAGGTGCAGTTCTTTCTATTCTCATGCTCGAATGCTATCACATCTTTTTCATAAATGCAATTTTAAGGGAGAGTAGCGTTAGCAACATCCTGAAATAGAACGTGAATTTTTCCATTTAAGAGGAAAGAGTAAAGTCTGTATTGAAATGATCTTGTGTGCGTCATTACGAGGCGGACCGCCGGGACAACGAAGCAATCCAGAATGTTGCATCAATCATTGCATTATGCTGGATTGCTTCGGAGCAAAGCTCCCCGCAATGACGCATACGGCTTCCGCTCTACTCAATTTTAAGGAGTTCGAACATGTGCGGCATTATTGGCATTCTCTCTGAAAACAAAGACGTGGCGCCGTTGCTGGTGGATGGGCTGCGGCGCTTGGAATATCGCGGCTATGATTCGGCTGGCGTGGCGACGCTGCAGAACAATAAAATCGTGCGCTGTCGCGCCGAAGGGAAGCTCAACAATCTGGCTGCGCGATTGGAACAGCAACCCCTCGCGGGCGCAGTGGGCATCGGCCATACGCGCTGGGCGACGCACGGCCTGCCGGTCGAACGCAACGCGCATCCCATCGCCAATGACCGTGTGGCCGTCGTGCATAACGGCATCATCGAAAATTACGGCGAATTGAAGTCCGAGTTGGAAGCCACGCAGGTGCGCTTTGAAACCGAAACCGATACCGAGGTCATCGCGCATCTGACCGCGCATTATATTAAACAGGGGATGAAGCCACGCGACGCGGCGAATGCCACGTTCAACCGCCTGCGCGGGGCTTATGCAATTGTCATGATTTTCGCGGGCGAGGAAAATTTGATGATCGGCTGCCGCCAGGGCACACCGCTGGCCGTTGGGTATGGCGACGGCGAGATGTTCCTGGCGTCGGATTCCTACGCGCTGGCACCACTAACGCGCAAGATCTGTTTTCTGGAAGATGGCGACCGCGTGGCGCTCACCCGCGATGGTGCGCGTATTTACATCAACGACAACGAAGCGATTGATCGTCCGATCCGCATCACATCCCAAAGCGGCGCAACGACGGGCAAGGGCGAATACAAGCATTTCATGCTTAAGGAGATTTACGAGCAGCCGGCGGTCATCGGTGAAACGCTGAACACGTTCATCAACCCCACCACAGGCCATATCAGCGTGCCCACCGAGATTCTGGCCGCGCTGGTCGGTGCGCCGCGCCTGACGCTGGTGGCGTGCGGAACGGCCTATTACGCCTGCATGGTGGCCAAATACTGGTTCGAGCAAATCGCCCGTATTCCGTGCGAGGTCGATATCGCCTCCGAATTCCGCTACCGCGAGGCGCCGATGCCCCAGGGCGGCGTATGCCTCGCTGTTTCTCAATCAGGGGAGACGCTGGATACGCTCGAAGCGTTGCGGTATTCCAAACGTCAGGGCCAGAAAACAATTGCCATCGTCAACAGCATCGAAAGCACGATCGAACGCGAAAGCGATCACGCTCTGCACACGCTGGCCGGGCCGGAGATCGGCGTGGCCTCAACCAAGGCCTTTACAACGCAGCTCTCGGTGCTGGCGTGCCTCGCATTGGCCACGGCACGCGCGCGCGATGTCATTACCGACGCGCAGGAAAAAGAACTGTCTGACGCTTTGCGCCATGTGCCGAAAATTGCAGCCTCTGTGTTGCAGCATGATCAGGCGGTCAAGGACATCGCACGCGATGTGGAAGCGGCGCGTGATGTGCTGTATCTGGCGCGCGGGCCGTTGTATCCGCTGGCGCTGGAAGGCGCGCTGAAGCTGAAGGAGATATCCTACATCCACGCTGAAGGCTATGCGGCCGGTGAAATGAAGCACGGGCCCATCGCGCTGATTGATGAGACTGTGCCCATCGTCGTGGTCGCGCCCGGCAATGATCCGCTGTTTGAGAAGACTGAATCGAATGTCCAGGAAACCATGGCGCGCGGCGGGCAGGTCTTGCTGATCACCGATCAACAGGGCAGTAAGAAACTGGGCGGGCGGGTGCGCTGGTCTGTGGTACTGGAGGATATCCACCCCTTCGTAGCGCCTCTTCTCTATGCGATTCCCGTGCAGCTGTTGGCCTACCATGTGGCCGTGCTCAAGGGCACGGATGTTGATCAGCCGCGCAACCTCGCCAAATCGGTGACGGTGGAGTAGTTTTACGCCGCATTGCGCGCGCGCAGGGCCGTGATGATGGTCCCATCATCCAGATAATCCAGTTCGCCGCCCACCGGCACGCCATGCGCCAGGCGTGTTATTTTCGCGTTACTGCCGGGGCCAAGATGATCAGCAATGTAATGCGCGGTCGATTGCCCGTCGACGGTGGCGCTCAGCGCCAGAATGACCTCGCGCACTGCAGGTTCTTTGACCCGCACCAGCAAGGTAGGGATGCGCAATTGCTCCGGCCCCATGCCGTCCAGTGCCGAAAGCAGACCGCCCAGCACATGATAGCGCCCCTTAAACGCGCCTGTGCGTTCGATGGCCCACAGATCGCTCACCTGCGCGACGACACAGATCTGCCCTGCGTCACGGCGCGGATCGGAACAGATACGACACGGATCGGCCGTATCGAGATTATTGCAGGCTGTACATTCCCTCACTAACTCTGCCGCTTGTTGTATGGCTTGCGCGAGTGGCTGCATTTGCGTTTTGCGTCGGGTCAGCAGGTATAGCGCGGCGCGGCGCGCTGAACGGGGCCCCAGTCCGGGCAATGCAGCCAATTGGCGGATCAACATTTCAAGGGGTCCATCCGTATTCATATCAGCGATTGACAGGCTTAGGGTTAGGATCGCGATAGACAAACAAGCCAGACGGATGCGTAATGCCTGTCTTCAGATAAAAAAGTTCAATTTCTGTTACTAGGCCTTGGCCATCGACAATGCGCCACTTTTTAAGAGCAAAAGGATTTTCTGTGAATCCTAAAGTCAAGGAACCCGCATCAGGATCTTCACTTTGCAAGACTTGTATTTGAAGCAGGCCTCCAGCCCTTTGAATGCTTTTGACTTCCAGCTCGTCATTCAATGTAATCTCCCGTCTCAGTAAGAAATCTGCCAGGGTTTGCCCGATTGGCGCGTTGGATTGTTCTTTTAATTCCGAGTCATAGAAATATATAAATATGCCATCCGCGACCACAAAATCATCGACAGGCGGGTCATATTCAAAACGGAGTTTTCCTGGCCGATCAAGATAAAAGGTACCGACGAGCTGGCGTCCGTCATTGGTGGTCTGGACAAAACGGGCGCGTGCTGTGCGCAATTCATTGAGGTAATTCTCTGCCTTCTCACTCCAGGCTTGGTTATCCTTTAACTTCGGGGTCGGGTTGGCAGACACAGCCAAAGGCAAGAATAATAGCAATATGAGAAATACAAAAGGCAAAACCAGATTTTTCATTTCTCTTCCTTTGCATACAAAGCCACAAAGATCAATCAAGGGCGTTTATGAAGTGTTGAAACTTTGTGTGCAATACTGATAAATAGCCCCAGCACAATCCGTTTCAAGAGACAGAAAGGAACCTCCCCATGGAAATCAACATACACGGTAAGCAAATGGATGTCGGCGATGCGCTGCGTAACCATGCGACAGAGAAATTAACGGATTTGAGCCATAAGTTTTTTAATCATACAACTTACATCACAGTTACATTCTCGCGCGAAGGTCATGGCCATCCTTTAACGCGTGCGCATATTCTCATTCAATTGGGCAAGAATATTATGGTTGTTGCAGATGGTGTCGAGGCCGACCCCTATGTTGCTTTTGATTCCGCATTGGCCAAAGCCGGAAAACAGTTGCGCCGCTACAAAAATCGTTTGCGTGATCATCACGAACGTCTTGAGCAAACACCTGAAAGCGAAATCGTAAGGGCACGCGATTACGTCCTGGCAATGGATGAAATCGAACATTCAGAAGAGCCTTCAAATGATGGAGAGGGCCCAATTGTGATTGCTGAGATGAGCGTGGAGATTCAGACCATGAGTGTCTCTGATGCCGTCATGCGCATGGATCTTTCCGATCAGCCTTTATTGATGTTCCGCAATGCCAGCAATGATAGCCTCAATGTTGTCTATCGTCGTGCAGATGGGAATGTGGGCTGGATCGACCCTGAAAATATCGCGGTCGCGAAGAAGCGCAAAACTGCCTGAAACTTATCCGATCCGATATAATTTATTTTGATTGGAATTTTTTATTCCCTTCAGCGTTAATGGGCTAGCACCGGCAGGAGTGTCATGTTAATCCTTTAACTGCTGGTTGATTTGATAGGCTTGAATATCAAGGATTTTGTGGGGAATTAATGACGAATCAGTATCCGGATTTCACCTTTGATTTTTTTCATGTTGAAACGATTGCAATCAAAAAAAACCAGATCCTAAGTAATTGTGCAAAGGCGATTGCAGCATTGCCTCAGCTCCGGACACTGATGTCGGCTAAGAAGCTTGAAAATGAACTCGCAGCACCTGAGATCATGGAAAATGCTGTTCTTGGTGGTGGTGCTCTAATCTTGAGTATACGAATTGAAGGACTGAAGCGTCCGTTTATCGGCTTAATTCACACCAAAACCCCACTTGATTTTTCAGCAGCGGACGGGCTTTCTTGTGATATTCTATGCATTGTCGCTTGCCCGGAGCAGGAACCGATTCCCACGGGCTTGCAGCGTTTGTCGCGCATAACGCGCTTTTTACGTGATAAAAAGGCTCAAGACCGCATCCGCATCGCAGACCGGGCAGATGTGCTGCAGGCGCTGATGGTTGCTGCGGATGGGTGGTTGCTGGCTGCCTGAGTCGTTAATGCAGAGTCACGGCTTCAAGGTCATTATGGTGTACCATCGCCATCGCCGTGTTCAGATTATCGATCACGGAAAGCGGAGTCCCGTCGGCCGCGTGGATTGCATAGGCCTGACGGTTTTGCACGACAATGGGCCGAATGTAGGCGATCTCGCGTACCCCTAGATTCAAAAAATCGCGCGCTGTTAAATTGCGTAAATCAGTCCGGATCGGATTGTCAGTTTTGATCATCTCACACCTATACTTTCATCATAACTCTTTTTGTGGGCAGAGGCAAAATCCGACCCTATGCTTCATTATTCTTATTAACATCAATGGTTTGGCTACTGTGCGATGGGGCCGTAGCTGAGCGGATATTAATTCTGCGAACATTAGGTTCAGGTAAAATCTGCACAAGATCAATGTGCAAAAGGCCATTATCCAACGCCGCACTCTGGACCTCCATCCCTTCCGCGAGAACAAAGGCTCGCTGAAATTGTCGCGCTGCAATACCGCGATGGAGATAAATGCGGTTGGTATCTTCTTGCTGGCGGCCGCGAATCATAAGCTGGTTGTTCTCAATCTGGACGTCTAGGTCCTGTTGAGTAAATCCAGCGACAGCAATCGTGATACGCAAAGCATTTTCGCCTGTTTGTTCGATATTATAAGGCGGATAACCTTCGCCCGCAGATTTGCGGATACGTTCAAATGCTTTTTCGAAATGATCAAACCCTAAAAACAGAGGGCTTTCAAATAGGGTTAAACGACCAGATGTCACCTTTTCCTCCTCCAGCTGAGCGAGAATCGTAAGGACCTGTTATAACAGCATCCTCAACGTATTATATAAGATAAGGTTCTTCTGATTCAAGGCAAACGGTAGATGTATATATTTCGTTGATACCAGCGCCCCAAGGTAATAACTTCATCCGCTTCGCGCACCGATTCGGGCAGGAAGAAATAATGACTGATCCAGGTTTGGGGTTTGGAGGCGGGCTCGCGGTTTAATTTCTCCACAAGGCGAATCATATGGTTTTGCGGTAAATAGCTGATGATCACATCCAGATCTCGTAAATCCAGAGTGTATAAATCAGCGCGTCTAAAAATTATATTTTTTAATCTTTGCAGAAATATACGGCAGCGCCCAATGAAATAGGGAAATGGTGATAATTCTACGGCAAGTATCTGCGCCTGTGGGCACAACTGCGCTACAGTGATGGCCAGTCCGCCTGTGCCTGCCCCAAGATCGGCAATCTTTGCAGCGGTGCCGATGCCTTGTGAATGATTCTGGATTAAGGCTTTCACTCTATGAGCAATCTGACGCTGGACAAGAATAGAAGAGGAAACAGTGGAGGATTGTGTTCGCACCGCATAGATTTCGAAAAAGATGAAATAGATAATTAACAACGCTGTAATGACCATTAGAATTATGGCCAACGATAGTAACACCATGTCCATGGGGTTCAATGAGTGCGTTTAATAAACAATCGGTCACAGTAGCCGCATTCAATCTGCGCCTGTCCGTCGAAGCTGTACCAGACCTTAGGATGGCCCAGCGCACCACCGCCGCCATCACAGGCCACTTCATCGGCGTGCGGGTCTATATAAATGATTTCAGGGGGTAGGGCATTGAGCGGGTTCATGTTACTCTCTGTTTTGTTGTTGATATCTTAATCCAAAAGCGAAAAATGCAAAACGGAAATATTCTTGTTTATCTTTTAATAGCGATTTCGTTATTGGCAGGCTTGTCCTTCGCCGTAACACAAAGTGGTCGGGTCAGCCCGTCCCAAATTACAGAAGAAAAGGCCAGACTCTTTGCCAGCGAGATCATTGAATACACACAGGCTGTAGCTAATGCAGTGACACAACTACGATTGCGCGGTGTTGCGGAAACATCTTTATGTTTTGACGCTGATGGCTGGCCGGGTGGTGTGAGTTATAACTATGCTGCTTGCGCGACGGTAGGGAATAAAATCTTTAGCGAGAGTGGGGGTGGGCTTACGATGAAGCCAATTCCAACGGAGGCCTTATCGCCAACAACCAATGCAAACGGATATTATCTGATTACAGGAGGAAATGCCGTTAATAATATTGGAACATCTGATCCAGAGCTCGTAATTTTAGCGCCGGGTTTGGATCAAAGTGTTTGTGTAAGAATTAACAAGCTTCTGAATGTAAGCAATTCCTCTACGCCGCCAGATGATGGTGCTGATGAAGACTTGAATCCTTTCCAAGGAAGCTTCGCTACGAATGCTACAATTGGTAGCGGCACTGCGCTTAATGGTATCAAGACCGGATGCTATTACAGCTTGCCGAATGACTGGAATATATTCTACGCCGTTTTACTTACGCGTTAGGATTTTTCTAAATTTTGTGTGCTACTGGTCCTTGTGGTGTGTCTTCGATGCGCCAGCCTTTGGCAATAAGTTGATCCCGAATTTCATCGGCGCGTTTGAAATTCTTTTCCTTCCTCGCGGCGATGCGCTGGGCCAGCAGATCCTGTACAAAATCCGGCACCGTTTCTGCGTGCGGTTGCCAGTCTGCGCTGTTTTGGAACAGGCCTATGATCGCGCCGGCAGCCAGCAGATCAGCCTTTAATTCCGGCCCGTCTTCGCGTTGGAGAAGGGCATTCAGCGCCGCGATTGCCTGCGGCGTGTTGAGATCGTCCAGCAAAGCCTCCATCACGGATGGGGGGACTTGCAGCGCTGGATCTTCCGGGCCGTCCAGCGCGGCCAGGCGTTTGTGGAATTTCTCCAGCACGCGCGCCTGCTCGGCGATTTTATCCAAAGACAGATCCAGTGGCTGGCGGTAATGTGCTGAAAGGAGCGTCAGGCGCAGAACCTCCCCCGGCCAGTCGCGTAGAAGGTCATGCACCAGCATCACATTGCCCAGCGATTTCGACATTTTCTCGCCCTGCACGGTGACAAAGCCGTTATGCACCCAGACTTTTGCAAAGGCGCTGAGATCATGCAGCGCGCCGTGCGCGCAGCAGCTCTGGGCGATTTCGTTTTCATGATGCGGGAATTTCAGATCCGCCCCGCCACCGTGAATGTCGAACGGCACGCCCAGATGCTCCTGCGCCATGGCCGAGCATTCGATGTGCCAGCCCGGCCGGCCGCGCCCCCAGGGGGAGTCCCAACCCGGCTGGTCTTGTGATGACGGTTTCCACAGCACAAAATCCGCCGGGTCTTTTTTAAAGGGGGAGATTTCTACCCGCGCACCGGCGATCTGCTCATCCCGCGAGCGGCCCGACAGTCCACCATAAGCCGGAAAAGACGGCACGTTGAACAAGACATGGCCCTGCGCTTCGTACGCATGGCCACGCGTGATCAGGGTTTCGATCAGCGCGATCATCTGCGGAATATGCGTCGTGGCGCGGGGCTGCACATCCGGCGGCGCGACATTCAGGGCTGCCATGTCTTCGTTGTAAATGCGCGTGAATTTCTCTGTGATAGCGTCGATGGCCTCGCCGCTTTCGCGCGCCGCATCCATGATCTTGTCGTCGACATCCGTGATGTTGGAGACGTACGTGACCTTCGGATACTGGCGGCGCAGCACGCGCGCCAGCACGTCAAACACCACTGCCATCCGCGCATTGCCGATATGGGCGTAATTATACACTGTCGGCCCGCAGGCATACAGGCGCACATGTGTGGCATCCAGAGGATTAAAATCCTCCTTCCGGCGGGTGAGAGAGTTGAAAAGTTTTAGGTCAAGCATATTTACCCTTGAGTGATATTTTTATTGAAAAATAAAGGAAAACCGCGTTTACTCCAACTGAAATTTCTAACGAATGAGGACAAATAATGGCCCATGAAGTGATCAAACCCGATGCGTTTCAAAAAGGCGGGCAAAAGGCAATGCGGCCAAGCCGTGAAGAGGCTGAGGCGGCTGTGCAGGTGCTGTTGCGCTGGGCGGGGGAGGATCCCGCGCGCGAAGGGCTGAAGGACACGCCGGGCCGGGTGACCCGCGCCTATGAGGAATTTTTCGCGGGCTATGGCAAAAGCGCCGAGGACGAGCTGACAAAAACCTTCGAGGACATCCAGGATTTCGACGATATGGTGCTGGTGAAGGATATAGAATTCGTATCCTTCTGCGAGCATCATATGCTGCCCATTATCGGCAAGGCGCATGTGGCCTATTGGCCTGACCAGAAGGTCGTGGGCATCAGCAAGCTGGCGCGCGTAGTAGATATCTTCGCCAAGCGCCTCGTGTCGCAGGAGAACATGACGCGGCTGGTTCTTGAATCCATCAATAACGCGCTCGCACCCAAGGGCGTGGCTGTGATGATCGCGGCCGATCATCAATGCATGTCCATTCGCGGCGTGCATAAGGCGCATTCGGCGACCGTAACGACGTCATTCTCCGGTGTGTTCAAGGACAATCCGCAGGTTCAGGAGCGGTTTCTGCGGTTTTTAGGATGAAGGATTCGCGTAATACAGAAGGTCATTGACCATTTGCAGCAGATCTTCTTTTGAAAAGGGCTTCCAGATCATCTTTACGCCCTGGTCTTGCAAAGCTTTTAACTTTTCCTGGAAAACCTTGTCATTACTCCCGCTGGTCATAACAATTATTAGTGGAGGTGTGGGTAGTTTTTTGATGCTGGATATTAAAGAAAATCCATCCTCTTGCGGCATAATCAAATCAGTAAGAACAAGGTCAAAGGACTTTTCTCGCAAGCGCAGGAGCGCCTTATTCCCATTTGCTGCCGCTTCGACGCGGTAGCCGCTATTGCGCAGAAAATCTGCCACAATTTCTTGTATGAACAGATTGTCATCGACCAGCAAAATCGACTTGTAAGAATCCATCCGCTGAATCCTAAACGCGTGCGCGATGCGTGTCTAGCGCATAGACAACTTCGCGATAGGATTCCATGATGCTTTCAAATATCTGCGCCTTTTGCGCAGCGGATGCTTCATGCGCCATTTCCGCTTCCAGACATAAGGCGGAGAGTTTGCTGGCCCCCAGATTTGCAGCAGATCCCTTAAGTTTATGAGCAGCCTTTTTCCACACATCATCTGCACCATCAGTTTGGTGGCTTTGCAGCAGAGTCAGCGATTCCTCGGCATAGGTTTTAAACAAAGTAATCAGGGCTGCTTCTTCCTCGGGATCGTCATCGGTAAACAGTGACAGGCGATCCCAGTCCATAACGCTGCGATCGTGTGAAGTATTCTCTGTTGTTAAAGTGGATTGCAAAACCGGCGCTGCGGGAAGTTCAATAGAATTATTCTGTGCTGCGGGCAACCATCGCGCCAAAATAGCCTCAAGCTTGTCAATATCTACAGGCTTGCTTATATAGTCATTCATCCCGGCATCGATGCATTTTTCGCGCGCACCTTTCATTGCGTCTGCGGTAACAGCGATAATTTTTATCTGGTTAGAAAAATCTTCAACTTCCCGAATTCGGGCCGAAGCTTCGAAGCCGTCCATTTCTGGCATTTGGCAATCCATGAAAATCAAGTCGTAATCATTTTTGCGCGCTAGTTTAAGGGATTGCAATCCGCCTGTTGCTTCATCCACATTGGTAAAACCCATCTTCTTTAAAACCTTGCGCAGGAAAAGCAAGTTTACAGGGTGATCGTCCACAATTAAGACACGCGCTGATGTATTCACAACAAGCGGGAGAGACTTTGAAGCCGATTTTTCATCAGCCTT
>JAKLKY010000007.1:54635-60112 GCA_023150415.1 Alphaproteobacteria bacterium
TGCCCTTATTCTCTGCACTGTCAAAGCTAATGCGACCACCCATCATCTCCACCAGTTCTTTTGTGATCGCAAGGCCAAGGCCTGTTCCACCGTATTTACGGGCTGTGGAGACATCAGCCTGCGTGAATTTTTCAAAAATAATATCCCGTTTGTCATCGGGGATCCCGATACCTGTGTCTTCGACACGCATTTGCAATAGTACATCACGTGCGCCATCACGCTGTGTGGTTATATCCAAACGCACATAGCCGACTTCAGTAAATTTAATCGCATTGCTGACAAGATTTGTCATGATCTGCTGCAGACGGCCTGGATCACCCATCAGCCGTTCGGGAACAATGGGATTGATAGTGCTTTCAAGCACGACCCCTTTGCGCGAGGCTATGGGCGCAAGCAATTCTATTGTCTGTCTTACAGTTTTGCGCAGATCAAAGGAAACATTCTCGAGGGTTAATTCACCCGCCTCGATTTTTGAAAGATCGAGGATATCGTTCAGCAGAATGAGAAGATTGCGCGCTGAAACATTAATCGCTTCGCCAAGCTCCTTTTGTTCAGCGTTCAAATTGAGATCCAGCAACAAATCAGAAAGGCCGATGATACCGTTCATGGGTGTGCGCAATTCATGCGACATGTTGGCCAGGAAGTCGCCCTTCGCGCGGTTGGCAACTTCGGCCGCTTCTTTAGTGATGGTCAATTCCTTTTCAAAGGCTTTACGGTCGGTGACATCACGTTGAATGGAGGCATAATGCGTGATCTTTCCGACGCTATTGCGCACAGGAATGACGTTAATATCCAGCCAATAGGCAATTCCGTCTTTGGAATAATTTTTAATTTCGCCTGAAAATGGCTTGCCTTCCGTCAGGCAGGCCTTAAGGCGGGCCAGAACATTACGATCTGTGTCTTTTCCTTGTAAAAAGCGCGGGTTTTTCCCCATCACTTCTTCTGCTGTGTAGCCCGTAATCCGTGTAAAGGATTCATTAACATAGATAATATGGGGCCCATCATCTTTAAATTGAGCATTGGTTATAACCACTGAATCTTTGCCATATGCGATTGCTGCTTCTAAAAGGCGCGCTTTCTCAAGTGCAACCATGCCTAAAGCACGGGCGCGTGATTGTGCGTATAAGGCAACCATCGCCAGAACAAAAATTCCAAAAATCGCAAAGCTAAGCGCATAAGTGGAAGTCAAACGCATAAAATCCGGATTATGTTCTGCGCTTTCAAAAATTAAGAGAGATTGCAGGAGAAACATGAAAAATAGCAGGGTGGTAAGGAATACGGGTGAAGATAATAGATTGTAAAAAGGAAATTTATTCTGCTGGAACATGCCTCTGGCCCTCCCGCAGATAGTTTAACAGATCTTCTTTTAAAAAGGGCTTGGAAATAAACCCGTCAGCTCCCTTGCTGAGTGTTTCTGCAATCCGCGTCAGATTATGTTGCCCACTGAACATGATGACAGTGGTATGCGGGTTAAAATCTTTAAGCCATTCGAGAACCTTCTCGCCATTTTCGTCGGGCAATCCGATATCCAGGAAAACGACATCGGGACGAAAACTTTGCACCATGGCGTAAGCTTTAGATGCCGTCGGAGCAACCGCGAAATCGCATTTGTTCTTGAGGCTCTGGCTCACCATCCAGCGTGTGACGACATCATCCTCTACGAGCAGAACACGTTGTTTTGTCGTGGCAGGAAAGTTTTGCGCCTCCTTGTTCTTCAAAGAGATGAGCCTTTCACTATGGTCGAAGACATGCTGCGCAAATATCAGATGATCATTGGTAAGATCATAGACCATGAAATCCAGGCTATTTCGGCATTCGTCGTAAATAAGTGCAGAAATTTGCTGTCCGACCTCTTCAAGAATGCCATTTCCCGGGTTACGTAGAATGCAATAGATGTTGTTGTCGGGGCAAAAATACAGATGCCTTGCTGTGCCTTGTAACTGCGAATCAAGTATAGATTTTGTCCATTGCAGCGCATCTTCCTGTTGTAGGGGGTGAAGGCCTGAGATCTCAATTCTTAAAGCTTTCCAGCCGCGCCAGCTCAGGGGTTTGTCGGCGATCATTTGCGCCAGGTTTTCCAGTTCGCTCTGTGCATCAATGTAATGTTGTTCCATGATTGTTGCCCTCGTTGCCCATAAACTCTCCGCGCTTTGCCTGAATGAACGGCGAACGCTCAATATATTGAAGGAGTTTTTCGCGCGTAAATGGTTTTGCCACAAACCCCTTCGCGCCAAGTGCAATTGCGCGTTTGATGTTTTCTTTATTTCCATTTCCGCTAAACATCACCACGTAAGCGTGTGGATCCATGGAAAAGATTTTTTCCAGGACCATAAGACCGTCAATATCCGGCAAACCAATATCAAGAAACAGTACATCAGGCGTTTTGTTGACGTAGCTCAGGATTGCGCCTTCGCCGTCCTCGGTTACGCTGAGGGGAAATTTTTCTCCCAGCGCGTTGCTGACCAGACGTTGGGAAAATTTATCATCCTCGACAATCATGATTTGTGGGTTGGTGCGCTTGGCGCGGCGTTCGCTGATGCTGCGAACGAGCGGATCTGCGATTTCATTGAGTGCCTGCGCAGCCGGCAACATGTCAATGTTAGGAGCAGGTTTTTGTAGCGCTGTCTTGCTTTGCGCCAGCGCTATTTTTCGCTCGCATAAATCACGCAAATGAGGCCAGTCTACGCCCACTTCAAAAAGTTCCGCCGACCCTGGGGTGTCCAGGGCCGGCGGTAGTTTGTGGGCAAGGTGGGCAAGAAACTTTTGCAGCAGACGCGATGTCATGGTTCGGCTGAAGATATAGATATCGCCATCGTGACCGGTTATCATTTCATCACAATCGTCGCGGTATTCTCCTTCCAGCATGCTGCGAAGTAATTGATTCCAATCCTCAGCAGACCTTTCATGCTTCGAAACTCGTAAAATCAGACAGCGCTTGTTCCTCTCATGGATCCAGAAATGCCGTAATCTCTCTAGAAGCTGTGTTTCAGGAATATTCTTGTTCATGGTCCTTACCCTTGCCTTTCGTATTGTTTATGACTGTTTATCCTCCTGTGTTTGCTGTCAGCGAATTTTTTTATTGTATGTTGATTTGGCAAACGTCGCCGCCTGGTACGTTCTGGCAGAGCGCAAAAAATGTAGTATCCGGCAGCAGCATTACTGTGCCGATCGCTACCAGCAGCACCATGAAACTCATCAAAAACAAGATGTCTGTTACGCCCTTGGGACGTGTGCGCATATAACTTGCCTCCATTAAATTCAATGAAAGCATCGATCCTTCATATCTGGTTTTGCTACGGTACATGGTGCCCTCCTGGTTTATATTATAGCAACGCCCATGCCAAATTTTATTATTTAATATCAGATACTTAAAAATGTCCCCGGGGGGTCATTCTCGTTTTGGAACGCCTCAAAATGAGAATACGCAGGCATGCGTTTCATTTTGAAACGGCTTTTTAATCTCTTTATGCGAGGATGGGGTTGGAAGAAATGGTCATGGAGAAGCCTATTCTGATCATCGAAGATGATCCGCTTCAACTTGAAATGTTGGCGCGTTTGCTTCAGCGCAAGCTGGAGATGGGCGCATGGACAGCGCGCAATGGTCGTGAGGGGCTTGATGTTTTGCGCCGTGATGAAGGCCAAAGTATCCGCTTGGTGATCATGGACCTAAACATGCCGGTAATGGGAGGCCTGGAGGCGCTTAAAATCATGCGCGAACAGGCGCCCGGATTGCCTGTGGTCATGCTGACAGGCTCCAAGGATATTGATGATGCCGTGCAGGCGATGAAGCTGGGGGCCACCGATTTTCTTACCAAGCCCTTTGAATCCGAGCGCATGATTGTCACAGTGCGCAATGCCCTTCGGATCGGCACGCTCACGCGCGAGGTCAATCGACTTCATTCCGAGAAACAGGGCGTGCTGCGTTTTAATAATCTGATAGGATCCGAAGGCGGTTTAGCTGAAATGGTGAATATCGGCCGTCGTGCTGCCGTCACAGATATACCTGTTTTAATTATGGGAGAGACCGGGGTGGGCAAGGAAGTTTTTGCCCGGGCTTTGCATGGGGAAAGCGGGCGTTCCGGGAAGCCCTTTGTGGCCCTGAATTGCGGTGCAATTCCTGCGCAGCTGGTGGAAAGCACACTCTTTGGCCATGAGAAAGGATCTTTCACAGGCGCAACGCAAAAGACCGCAGGCAAATTCCGAGAGGCAGAAGGCGGCACTATTTTTCTGGACGAAGTCGGAGAGTTGCCGCTTGATGCTCAGGTAAAATTGCTGCGTGTGCTGCAGCAGGCCGAGATCGAGCCTGTTGGCGCAGCAAGGCCAGTCTCCGTGAATGTACGGGTCATTTCCGCAACAAATCGTGACCTGCAAGAATTGGTACGACAGGGTCTCTTTCGCGAAGATCTCTTTTTCCGTCTGAATGTTCTGACCATTCGCCTGCCATCATTGCGCGAACGCTGTGGTGATATACCGGCATTGGCGCAGCATTTTATCGAGAGATTTTGCGCGCGTGATTCCCGTCCGCTCAAGATTGTCGAAGAATCGGCGGTACGTTTGCTGCAGCAGTATAACTGGCCAGGCAATGTACGCGAGCTGGAAAACGCTCTGCACCGTGCCATGGTCTTGAGTGATCGCGATGTACTGCGTGACGAAGATTTTATAGCTGTCTTGGGAAAGGCAGAAGTAAACGAAGGCCAAGTTCAGGTCGCATCAAATAATTCTGGCGCGTTGACATTGCATGATGCACAAGGCCTGTTCAAAACCATGGCGGAGATTGAGCGCGAGGCAATGCAAGTCGCCTTGAATGCATATGCTGGCAATATCACGCAGGCGGCCAAGGCTTTGGGTATCGCTAAATCGACCTTCTATCGCAAGATGGAGGAAGAGACAGAGGTGTGATAAACTGAACCTTATGGTCAGATTATTCCTGATTTTCATTTTTCTGATGACAGTGGCAATAGCGCTTGAACCGGTACAGGCACAACAAGGTGATCCCTATGCCGATTTACCCGATGCCTATTTCGAGGAAGCAGACGATTTTCAAAATTATTGCACACAACAACACATATTAAGAAATTACTATGATTGTCAGTGTCTTGCGCTTGCATTTCTGGAAGCGCGCATTGAGCATGGCCCTGATATGTCGCGCAGCGCGCTCATGCTGGAGGTTCAGGATCAGTGCCATGATCTGACAAACGAAATGGGCAGAATGTATGAGGACTGCTTGCAAAGTGCTCCGCCGGCAACCATCGCCAGCCATGACGATTATTGTGCTTGCAAGGCGCGTACCTACGGTCAGCTTTTCAAAGCCGCACGGAGACAGCCCAGCGCGTATCTATCTGTAGAGTTACAAACGCAAGCGGGCATTGCCTGTTCAAACCCTGATCTTGCGAAGCGGCTTTATTCGCAATAAAAAATTAAACGCAACTTGATCCGTCGTATGCAATTCTGAAGTGCCCTTGTGCCAAAGGCAGCAA
>JAKLKY010000080.1 GCA_023150415.1 Alphaproteobacteria bacterium
TGGAACCGCATCGCCTGCAACGCTTCGTTACATGGTATGTCGATACACTCTGGCCTTTGGTGCGTCTGCTGCAGAAGGTGCCTTATGGGCTTGGCGTAATTTTTACCCGCAAATTTTTGAACATTGCTGATCATTCCACAATGGGTTTGCGCGGCGCGCATGAGATTACGATCAAGCAATGGGCTTATCTGAACACGTTCGACCGCAATAGCGCGCGCTATGAATTTCCACAGACGCTGAACACCTATCGCGCCTGGCATGAAGAAGCAGGCTTTGAAGAGATTGACGTGAAGCCAGGCTATAACGGCATTGATGCGCGGGCGCGCAAGCCAGCGCGTGAAGGCAGTACCCAGAGAAGAGCAGCATAGAAGAGGAACCAAAGATGGGCAGGCCTGTCTTAGTCACCGGCGCGGCGGGGTATATTGGATCGCATATGTGTCATGTGCTGGCGCAGGCGGGGCATGAGCCTGTCGGGCTGGATGACCTTTCCACAGGTTTTCGCGAATCGCTAATGCCCGGCATGGCGTTTTATGAAGCGCGCGTGAGTGATGCAGCAAAGGTTCGTGCGGTCATCGAAACGCATGGTATTCGAGATGTGATTCATTTTGCCGGACGCATCATTAACAGCGAATCTATTATCAACCCGGCGCTTTACTACACGCAGAACACATTTGAGACTTTATGCCTGGCGGAGATGTGTGGGCATGCAGGGGTGGAGCGCTTGCTTTATTCATCCAGTGCAGGGGTTTATGGCGATCATGGTGTGCAGCCTTTGAAAGAGTCGATTGCGGATCTGCGGCCGTTAACGCCCTACGGCGCTTCTAAGCTTTTTGCCGAGCGTGTGATTGCTGATTTGGCGAATGTTTACAATTACCGTTTTGTAAGTCTACGCTATTTCAATGTGGCGGGGGCTGGTCTGGCGTTTGATATTGGTCAGCGCGCACGTGTTACGACCCACATTATCAAGGTGCTATGCGAGGCCTTGTCAGGCAGACGGGGGCAGGTTGATATTTTCGGGACGGATTACCCTACGCCGGATGGTACCTGCATCCGTGACTACGTGCACGTTCTCGATCTTGCGGATGCGCATTTGGCGGCCCTGGATTACCTTAACAGCGGTGGAAAGAGTGGTGCAATGAATTGCGGCTACGGCCGAGGGTTTAGTGTGCGCGAAGTCATTGCGGCAGGATTTGAAGTCGCGGGCCGTCAGGTGCCGGTGGTTGAGATGCCACGACGCCCCGGCGATCCGGCGGTGCTGGTAGCTTGCAATGATCTGATTTTTGCACAGACGCAATGGCGCCCGCGTCGCGACGATCTGAAGGCGATGATCGAGAGCGCGTTAATCTGGGAGGAGCGCATGCAGGGCCTTAATCATACAACTATGCCGCATCATACAAAATCCGCTTCCGGATGATGACGCCCCAGCACAGCACGTTCCACAGTACGATCAAGGCGGATGAGGCGAACGCTGAGCCTTCGATTCCGTAGAAGTAAATCGCCAATGGGTTAAAAATGGCGTTCAAGATGGCCATCATGGCAGTGATGCGCATCGCCCAGCGTTCGTATTCGGTCATGAGAAGCAAATTGCCGACGGGCCCTTGCGCGGCTGAGAGAATAATGCCCGCCAGCAAAATCCACAGCGCCGGAATTGCCTTCGCAAATTCCGGTCCGAAATAGGGGAAAATGAAGGGCGCCAGCACAGCAATTACCAACGCCGTGAGGCTGTGAATAGCGGCGATGAATCCTGTCGCATGCCAAAAGAGTCGGCGCAGGGTAGGTTTGTTACCTTGCTGATACAGGCGTGCGGCCTCGGGCGAGAAATGCGCCAATGTCGGGCGCGATGCCAGCGTGGCGGTATCTGCGAACATTGTCGCCAAAGCATAAATGCCCACTTGCGCTGGCGGCAGCATTAAGCCCAGCACGATAATGTCCATGCGCTGCATGAGCCGTCGCGCTGCGGTCATCACTACCATCGGAAAAGAAATGCGCAGCCATTCCATTGCCTGCATGCGCCCGGGCCACGGGCTGTAGGCGGGAAGGGTTTGTCTATCTGCGGTGGCTGCGTAATGCGCTGCGAGCGCGCCAAGTGCATATACTGCCAGGAGGATTAGCAAAATGCTTGTCGCGTCTGGCAGGGGATAGCCGCGCAAAAAAAAGAACACGGCCAGAATGACCAGCATCACAAATTCACGAAAGGCGATTTCAAAAAAAACACTGCGGGTTCCGTGGCCATAGCCGCGCAGGATGCCGGAATTCAGGCGCAGAAGGACCATCATAACGCTCATCCCTGCGCCGATCCCAAGTGCCGATGCAGGATAAGTTGTGCTGTAGCCCAGCGCGTAAAGCCCACAAAAAACAATCGCAGCGGCAAGCAGGGAAAATCCCACGCTGAAGAGCTGGCTGAAGCGCAGGAGGGATGACAAAGTTGCAGGGCTGTCTTTCAGCGTCGCAATAAAGCGGATGATGGATGTTTCAAAACCCAGGGCGCCGATTACAGCGACGAATGACGCTAGCGCAAAAATAAAATTATAAATGCCGTAATCTGTAGCGCCCAGGCCGCGCGCAAGCAGCATCTGCACGAGGAAACCCATGCCGATGCCTGCTAACATTACTGTGAAGGAGGAAATGTATTGGCGGATCATGCGGCTTGCCTGAGTTGTTCTTTCCTTTGAGCAGCCAGTGCCGCAAAGGCGGCCCAGAATTTCATTCGGATGGGCAAAAGCTGTGCGCGGCTGTAGGCGCGGGCGGCTTCAAAATTTCGTTGCGCGTGATGTGCGCGTTCCTGCGGATTGTCCATCATGCGCTTTATGTGCCGGGCCAGGATGTGTGCGTGCCCGCGAGGATGAATACAGCGCGGATCTAGCAATTCATCTGTTCCGCCTGCATTGGAGGCCAGCGCGGGCAGGCCGCGGCTCATCGCCTCGATGAGGGCGCGCGGCAGACCCTCGTGGAAGCTGGGCTGGATGTAGAGGTCCAGCGTATCCAGCCAGCCAGCCACGGCTGCGCCCGGCAATGCCCCGCAGAAGGTCACTTTATCAGCGATTCCCAAGCGATCGATCATGTGATACCAGGGAGCAGCGTCCCCTTGACCCAAAATATTCAAGTGATATGAAGAACTTATTTGAGAAATTTCATTCATTGCCTTCAGAGCAATATCGATTCCCTTGAGTTTGTTGCCGTAATTTCCAATAATACCAATGGAAAATGGACGTTGGTTTAGGGCTGAAATACGCGCTATGCGATCTTTGAGATGGTGATCTGGTGGCATGACGACCTCAACATTTGAGGCCGTAGCCTGCAATGGCGCTTTGGTTGGATAGCGCTTTTGCAGGAATGATTGTGTGACGTAGATTACACCGTCTGCATGGGCCACCATTTGCCGTGCGCGATGATACTTTACTGGCGCGTAAAATTTTCCCAGCAGAGATCCGTGATAAAATGTGTGATCGAATGCGCAGCCCGACATTTCCACAGCGTAAGGCTTGCCCAATGCGCGCGCAGATGAAGCTGCGGCCATTGCGAATTCAACAGGGCCACGCACGATGAGCGCATCGGCACCAGCCACGGCGGCGTGAATTTGATCGAGAACGGGCTGCGCGTTAACAAGCCGCGCCAAAGGCTTGTTGATATTCGGCAAAAGCAGAAAGTTAACACCAGGCCCGTCGGAACGTTCACCCGTTACTTTTCCGGCAGTGTTGTTGGCGCGTTCACGGCCAATGACCGTAATCTCCTTAAAATGCGGCAGGAATCGCTCCGCCCACAACGTATAAGGAAACGCGCCTTCGGCAAACACCCCATCGGGCATCCGGCGGTAGAACGTATCATGCGCGAAAACAGCCTTCATAAATGGCAGGATAGAGGACAGGCTTAAAAGAACAACCGCGAAATCGTACCGTTTGGGCTTACTCTTGATATTTTCCAAGAGTGATAATATATAATGTGTAACATTTTGGTCAACCCTCAACTATAGCACATTCGGAAAGGAATGTCAACATGGAAAAATTGTATCAATTGTATGATTGTAAGTCTGAAACTTGGACACCCCCTACTGTTAATCCTGCTCGTGGGCAAGCACTTCGTTCATTTGCTGATGCTGTTAATGATGGTCAGTCAATTCTCTCAAAGCATCCTGAGGATTTTACTTTGTTTGAAATAGGTACTTTTGATAAGCAAACAGGTCAGATTTCTTTGTATGAGGTTCGTGAGTCTGTTGCGAATGGTCTTGACGTTAAGTTAGTAGGGTAGGGCAACTCTCCCCACTTTAATCGGTGGGGAGTTTTTTTATGGAGATTTGATGATGTTTAATATAATGCAGAAAAATATGCCTTCGGTGATGCAGCACTCTTTTTCACAAGTGCCTCGCGCCCGTATTCCTCGTTCACAATTTCAAATGATTGCTAGTAATAAAACCACTTTTAATGCTGATTATATTATTCCTTTTTACTGGGATTGGGTACTTCCCGGTGATACTGCTAATATGCGCTTTTCTGCGATTATTCGGATGATGACTCCTGAAACTCCTTTCATGGATAATCTTTATTCTGATTTCTTCTTTTTCTTTGTGCCATTGCGTTTGTTGCAAAATAATTTTCAAAAATTGATGGGTGAGCGTGTCGATCCTGATGATACTATTGATTATGCTACTCCTAAGTTAACTTCTCCTGTTGGTGGTTATGTTCCACCGTCTGATTGGTCCGCGCCATCTACTGCTGAACTTGCTTCTTCACTTCAAGATTATTTTGGTATTCCTACCCGTGTTGCGGGTATTACGCATCATAATTATTTAGGTCGTGCGTATAATCTTATCTGGAACGAATGGTTTCGTGATCAAAATTTACAAGATTCTGTTGTTGTAGATAAGGATGATGGTCCTGATACTTATACGGATTATAAATTGTTAAAACGTGGTAAGCGCCATGATTATTTCACTTCTTGTTTGCCTTGGCTTCAAAAAGGTGTTGCTGAAGATCTTCCTTTAGGTTCGTCT
>JAKLKY010000081.1 GCA_023150415.1 Alphaproteobacteria bacterium
AAAAATCTCCTCCGGTTCTTTGCACACCCACCGCGCGCCACACGTCCTTTAAAACCAGCTCGATCTCCTCCGGCCCTAAAAGCCGCGTTAAGTTCTTCGTCATTTACACATCCCTGTTTTATCTTTTTGATTACATTGCTTATCAGTTCAGTTAATTTTATAGGGCCTCCGCACCCGATATAATCTCAATCAATTCCTTGGTGATGAACGCCTGACGCGCGCGATTGTATTGTAGACTGACGCGCTTGATCATATCGCCCGCATTACGCGTGGCATTGTCCATCGCCGTCATCCGTGCGGCCTGTTCCCCAGCCGCACTATCAAGCAAGGCGCGATAGATCTGCACAGCCAGGTTGCGTGGCAGCAAGGCATTTAAAATCGCATCTTCATCAGGCTCGAAATCGTAGGGGCTGACGGGTGCGGTGTTTTGCGGCTGATTGTCATTGCGCGGCAGAACAAAGGGAATAATCTGGTGACGCCCTGGCTTTTGCACCAGTACGCTACGGAAATCGTTGTATATAAGCGTGCAAATATCAAAGCCGCCATCCTGAAATTCTTGCAGAATGAAATCGGTGACACTCTGTGCATGCGCATAATCAACACGGTTCTTACCCAAAATATCAGTGTAAGATTGCAGGATCAGACTTTTGAAATCGCGAGCCAGCAAATCACGCGCTTTGCGGCCGACGCAAACGAGCTTCACATCCTTGCCCGCGCGCTTGAGTTCGATAATCATGCGCCGTGCCTCGCGAATGACGTTGGCGTTGAATCCGCCGCACAAGCCGCGATCAGCAGAGACAACAACAAGGAGATGCTTTTGCTCCGATCCCGTCCCCGCCAGCAATTTCGACGTGCCTGGACCAATCGTCACATTCGCCGCCAGTCGCGCCATCATCGCGGCCATCGCCTGCGCATAGGGCTGCGCGGCCTGGGCGTGTTCCTGCGCGCGGCGCAGCTTGGAGGCTGCCACCAGCTTCATCGCGGCGGTGATTTTCCGGGTCGATTTGACCGACTTGATACGGTCTCTGTAACTGCGAAGACTGGGCATCTATGATCCTAAGCCGCTTTGGCAACACTTCCCAAATAATTGCGCGTGAATGACTCAAGGAACGACTTCATCTCCCCGATCAATTCATCGGACAGCGCCTTCTTGTCGCGGATCTGCTCCAGCATCGCCTTGCCGCTGGCGCGCAAACTTTCGAGTAATTTCTGCTCATAGTCGCTGACCTTGTTCACGGGGACATCGTCTAGATAGCCACGCGTTCCGGCGAAGATGGCAAAAACTTGCTCTTCGACCGAAAGCGGCGAATATTGCGGCTGGCGCAACAACTGCGTCAAACGCTGGCCGCGCGCCAACAATTTCTGCGTCGAGGCATCCAAATCGGAGGCAAACTGCGAGAAGGCCTCCATTTCGCGGAACTGCGCGAGTTCGAGCTTAATGGTGCCGGCAACTTGCTTCATCGCCTTAATCTGGGCGGCGGAGCCAACGCGCGACACCGATGCGCCCACGTCGATGGCGGGACGAATGCCTTTGTAGAACAAGCCTGTCTCCAGGAAGATCTGTCCGTCGGTGATGGAGATCACGTTCGTAGGGATGTAGGCGGAAATATCACCGGCCTGCGTTTCAATGATCGGCAGCGCCGTCAGCGAACCACCGCCATGCGTTTCCTCATTCATTTTCGCCGCGCGCTCCAGCAGGCGGGAATGAATGTAGAACACATCGCCCGGATAGGCTTCGCGACCCGGCGGACGGCGCAGCAGCAAGGACATCTGACGATACGCCACAGCCTGCTTGGATAAGTCGTCATAAATACACAGCGCGTGCATGCCGTTGTCGCGGAAATATTCACCCATGGTGCAGCCCGTGTACGGCGCCAGGAACTGCATCGGCGCAGGATCGGATGCCGAAGCGACAACAACGATGGAATATTCCATAGCGCCTTGATCCTCAAGCTCCTTCACCAGCTGCGCAACGGTCGAGCGCTTTTGGCCGATGGAAACATAAATACAATACAAATGCTTTTTGGTATCGGAAGCACGGTTGAAATATTTCTGATTGATGATTGTATCGACAGCGACGGCAGTCTTTCCCGTCTGGCGGTCGCCGATGATCAACTCCCTCTGGCCGCGGCCGATCGGCACCAGCGCATCAATCGCCTTGAGGCCGGTTTGCATCGGCTCATGCACCGACTGACGCGGAATGATGCCCGGTGCCTTGACTTCGACGCGGCTCATCTGGCTGGACTTGATCGGACCTTTGCCGTCAATCGGATTGCCAAGTCCATCCACCACGCGGCCCAGCAATTCCTTACCCACGGGAATTTCAACGATCTGCCCCGTCCGGCGTACAATGTCGCCTTCTTTAATGTCTCGGTCATTGCCGAAGATCACGACGCCGACATTATCACTCTCCAGGTTCAGGGCCATCCCTTTGATTCCCCCGGGGAATTCCACCATCTCCCCCGCCTGCACATGGTCGAGACCGTAAATGCGCGCCACGCCGTCACCGACGGACAGCACCTGGCCAATTTCGGCTACGTCAGCCTGCACGCCAAAATCGGCAATCTGCTTTTTCAAGACATCAGAAATTTCTGCGGCACGAATATCCATAGCTTTTTTCCTCTTACCTAGACTGTTGAACTGTTTTTGTATTTGCTAAATCTGCAGGGCGCTTCATAAAGCCTTTGAGCCTTTCGAGCTTCCGGCGCACTGAGAAATCAATCATCCGCGAGCCTACCGTCACAATCATGCCCCCAAGAATATCGGGCTTGATCTCAGTTTGCATTCGCACCTCACACCCTAAAGCCTGACCTAAGGCCAGCGTAAGATCAGCCTTAGCCTTGTCATCCATAGCGCGCGCACTTTGGACTTGCACATTCAGCTGTCCACTGCGGCGCGCGATTTCCTTTTCGATTTCCTGCAAAATCTCAGGCAACGCAGCCAAACGACGATTCTGCGCCAGGACACCCAGAAACTTGGCCGTCAGCGCATCGCAGTTTAATGTCTTGGATATCTGAGCGACAATAGCGCCCTGTGCCTTACGGGTCAGAGTCGGCAAAACAACAGCATTCTGAAAATCGGAGGACTGCGCCCATAGAGCGCGCAGCGCGACAATATCTCGGATCAGCTCGTTGGTTTTCCCCTGCTCCTGCGCCAAATCCAGAATGGCGGCGGCATACCGCGTGCGGACTGCGTGTGAAGCTTTGCTGGCTGCGCTCATGCGACTCCTGTAACCCCTGAATAGCCTTGTTTGCCGCAGGGTTTAGCATACGCGTTCACGGAAAACAAGAGGAACACGCAAGAAAATGACTATAAAAAACTTTGGGGGTCGACATCCACGGCCACGCGGATGGAGGTCGGGATTTTTACATTTTCCAGCCAGGCTTTGACCGTTTTCTGAATATTGAGCTGACGTTCGGCCCGAACCAGAAAACGATAGCGATAACGCCCCCGTAAGCGGGCCAGCGGCGCAGGCGCAGGGCCAAGTGTCTCGACACCGTGTCCATGCGGCGCACTTTGTGCCAGAGCGCGCGTGGCGGCGATGACCTGCGCCTCCTTGCGGCCAGCGATGATAATCCCAACCAGACGTGAGAAAGGCGGCATGCGGGCGTGCTGGCGTTGGGCTGATTCGGCTTCCAAAAACTGCTCGCGCGAGCCGTGGGCCAGCGCCTGCATCAGCGGATGGCCCGGCACATGCGTTTGAATGTAGACGCGCCCCGGCCTCTCGGCGCGGCCCGCCCGGCCCGCGACCTGGTACAGCAATTGATAGGTGCGTTCGGCCGCGCGCAGTTCCTCCCCGCCCAGCGCGAGATCGGCATCGACCGCGCCGACCAGTGTTAAGGCCGGGAAATGATGCCCCTTGGCGATGATCTGCGTGCCAATGATGATATCCACCTGCCGGTCTTTGATCTGGCGCAGCTTGTCGCGCAGATCGTCTTCGCCGCTCACCGTGTCGCTGGCCAGCAGCAAGGTTCGCGCATCGGGAAACAGCGCGCTCACCTCTTCATAAATACGCTCGACTCCGGGGCCGCAGGGCACGAAGGATTTCTCGGCGTTGCAGGCCGGGCATGTTTTCGGCAGCGCCTGACCGAAACCGCAATGATGACAATGTAGCCGGTTTGATTTCTTATGCTCGACCAGCCAAGACGTGCAGCGCGGACATTCCATCCGGTGCCCGCACCCACGGCATAGTGTGAGAGGTGCATAGCCGCGCCGATTTAAAAACAGCAAGGCCTGTTCCCCCGTCTGCAGCGTATCGATCAGCGCGCTTTTTAAAGTGGGTGCGATGAAATGCTGCGACTCCGGCTTGTCGGCCTTCAGATCAATAAGATGAATATCGGGCAGACGCGCACCGCCAAAACGATCGGGCAGATGCAGATGCGCATAGCGCCCCGTCCAGGCGTTGTGCATTGTCTCCAGCGACGGCGTGGCTGAAACTAACACGACAGGAATATGCGCAAGATGCGCGCGGACAATCGCCATGTCGCGCGCGTGGTAGATGGGAGTTTCTTCCTGCTTGAAGGCGCTGTCATGCTCCTCATCCACCACGATCACGCCCAAATCAGGATAAGGCAAAAACAACGCCGAACGCGCGCCAATGATGACGGGGATTTGCCCCAGCGCCAGCGCACGCCAGGTTTTACGGCGCTGAGCCGGGGTCAGGCCGGAATGCCAGAGCGCGGGTATGAATCCAAAACGATGTTCAAAACGTTCAAGGAAGGCGTTGGAGAGCGCAATCTCGGGCAGAAGGATGAGCGCTTGTTTATTATTGTGTAAGGCATGTGCGATGGCCTCAAAATACACTTCCGTCTTCCCCGCCCCCGTCACGCCGTCGAGCAAAATGGGCTTGGGCGTTTTTTCTGCGAAGGCCGCGATGATTTTATCGGCGATGGTTTTTTGATCGGGGGCGAGTACGATTTCTTTCGGCGACTTGCTCTGCACTCCGCCTGCCTCCCCCCGACGGGGGG
>JAKLKY010000082.1 GCA_023150415.1 Alphaproteobacteria bacterium
GATGTAATCCTCGGTAATCACCTGCAAGCCCAGCAACGTATGATAAAAAATCGTGAAGATGAACAGCAGCATCATAATGGCGTTCAAGGGATGCCCCAGCCAGGCGGCAATTACGCTGTGGGACGCGTCCTTCAGATACAAGATCGAGCAAGCCAGCCAAAGTGTGAGGGGAATGCTGGCCAGGGACGTCAGGCGCTCTTGCATCCAGTGCAGGCTGCCGTGATGCGAAGCACCCAGCCCGCGCGCGCGGGCCAGAGGGGTTTGAAGGGTATGAGGATCTTTCATATGCTCTTCCTATAAATACGCCGCCGCAAACCAGGTCAGGGACGTCAGCGCCGCAGCGCAAACCAGAACGGCATAGCCGGCCTTTTTTGCTTCATTAATTTCAAACAGCGCGCCGGTATCCCAAATCAAATGGCGGATGCCGTTGCAGAGATGGTAATACAGCGCGAAAGACCAGCCAAACAGCATCAAAAACCCGAGCAAGGATGTGCAAAACGCCTGCACATGCGCGTAGGCTTCCGGTCCGCTGGCGATCGCCCACAGCACCCATGTCATAAAGACAAGTCCAACCGCCAAGGCCGAACCGGTAATCCGGTGCAGGATCGAGAGCATACTTGTCATTTGCGGCTTATAGCGCAGCAAATGCGGGGAAAGCGGCCGAGGCGGGGTTGGGGTGCTGCGTGTCATGATTGATATGAAACACTCTCTTGGTTTTTCCGGTAAAAGTGTATACTAAATGCGCGGAGAATCAATCCAACCCGATCTTTGTCCTCACAGATTTTTTAAAGCCTAGGAACAGAAATGGCGCCGACCAAAAGCACCGGCAAGAAGGTGAGCAAGAGCCAGTTTTACATGCTGCGCGTGTTGATTGCCATGGCACATGCGGATGCGGCGATGCGGCCGCAGGAAAAGCAATTTATCGAAAACTTGATGAAACATCTGCCGCTGGACCATAATCAAAAGACCCTCATTCAGCGCGATCTGGAAAAGCCCGGCAATATTGATGAGCTGATGCCGAATATTACCGAGCCAAAATTCCGTGCCCAGATCGTCGATTTCGCCCGGATCTTGGCCGCAAAAGACGGCAAAACGATGCCTAGCGAGGAATATCTGCTGACCAAAATCCGCGCCGAAGTTCTGGAGGGGGTGAATATGGACGCCCTGCGCGCCGAGATCCGCGAGCGCGTGAAGAACGAGATGATCCGCCTCGACGACCGCCCCGAAACCGGGTCCTTCCTCAGCCGCTTTGTGATGCGGATTTTGAGGGAGGAGGGGTAAAAATACCTTTATATTCTATCTTAATAATATAACTTGCTTTTATTTTTCATATATTATATAATTTTATCATGTCTTTAACGCCAAAATTTGATTTGGAAAAAATCATTTCCACGTATACGCCACCAGAACCTGACTCTGCACGCGCAGTTTCAATCGAGACACTTATACAAGTGGGCGAGTTTATTAATCAGCCTCAATATTTTGCCTTGATTGGAACAGGCGGTACAATTTCATCAGCTTATAGTCCTAGCAAGGAAACGATTGTGCCTGGGCGATATAAAGTTGCCTTTCGTGTTTTAAGTAGCATGAAAAGTGCTTTTGGTATTATTTCAGATCAATTTACGTCTACAGATTTATTTGCAAAGGATAGCAGGGATATTACTGATGCTGATCTTATTTTGCTTTTAGATTTTCTTCATCAAATCCGGTGCGAGCGTGTTTTAATTACCACCGGCACTTATATGTTGCCGCATATTGCTGAATTACTGATGCGGTGCCAAGCGGACACTAAAAAAGTTATTGGTTTGACAGGGAGCATGTTACCTGCAGGTCAAAATTATAGCGATGCGTCGGCTAATATTTTATCCGCCGTGACCATGATTAATTATAGGCATACACAAAATTCTTCAAGTCTATCTCGTGTTTTTGCTGTTTTTCATGGCATGATATTTGACACGCCTAAAGCGGCCAGAAGCATGGATTTACACCCACAAAATACTAACAATAACTTGATTGCATATCCTGTTGTTTGGATTCCTACACAAGACTAATCTACGTCGATTTCGCCTTCTTTTCCTTCACCAACAACTCCGCAATCTGCACCGCGTTCAGCGCGGCGCCTTTGCGGAGGTTGTCGGAGACGCACCAGAAATTCAGGCCGTTTTCGACGGACGCGTCTTCGCGCACGCGGCTGATGAAGACGGCGTCTTCGCCCTGGGCTTCGATCGGGGTGATATAATTCAGCTCGCTCTCGGTATCGACCAGCGTCACGCCTTTTGCTTTTCGCCACAGGGCGCGGGCGTCGTCGGCGCTGAGCTCGCGCTCCAGCTCAACATTCACCATTTCCGAATGGCTGATGAATACCGGCACGCGCACGCAGGACGCGCAGACCTTGATGGATGGATCGAGAATCTTTTTCGTCTCCGCCACCATTTTCCACTCTTCCTTCGTCATGCCGTCATCCATGAACACGTCGATCTGCGGGATCAGGTTGAAGGCGATCTGTTTGGGGTAGACGGACGGTTCTGGCGTGGCGTTCATGTAGACGCCCTTGGTCTGGTTGAACAGCTCATCCATCGCGGCCTTGCCGGTGCCGGAGACGGATTGATACGTCGCCACCACCACGCGCTTGATTTTCGCAGCATCATGCAAAGGCTTGAGCGCGACGACCATCTGGATGGTCGAGCAATTGGGCACCGCGATGATGTTACGCTTGGTATGATCGGCCAGCGCCTGTGGGTTGACCTCGGGCACGATGAGGGGAATATCCGGCTCCATCCGGAAGAGGGAGGTCTTGTCGATCACCACCGCGTGCTTGGCGGCCTTAGGCGCGAATTCCTTCGACACACCCGACCCGGCGGCGGAGAATACGATGTCAACGCCCTTGAAATCGAAATCGGCCAGATTGCGCACCTTTACATTGGAATCGCCGAAAGAGACTTCCTTGCCCGCCGAACGCGCGGAGGCCAGCGGGATCAGTTCAGAGATAGGAAATTTTCGCTCGTGCAAAATCTCCAGCACTTCGTGCCCGACATTGCCCGTGGCGCCAACTATGGCGATTTTATATGACATAGTGCATTTTCCTTTGCTTTTTGCTTTTTCTTAATTTGTGATACGCTAAAAGCCTTATAGTACGCAAGAATTTCTCTTCTTTTTCCCTTTTTCTATCCATGTCCCAACCTGATCTCTATAATCCCATTCCGATCCCCGTGTGCATCATCCGCAAGACGCGCAAGGAGAGCGATATTCTTTACGCCAACCCGGCGATGGCGCGTCTGATCTATGGCGCGGGCAAGCAGCCGGCGCTGACCGGGCGTTTGTTTGAAGACGTGTGGCCAGACCCGGATGCGCATGTGCTTCTCAATATGCTCAAGGGCATGATGCCGGTGGAATGGCATGTGTTGCCGCTGGAGAATGAAACCGGCAAGCATTGGGTGCATTTCACCATCACGCCGGGGCAGTGGCAGGGGCAGGACGCCTATTTCCTGTGGGGCACGGATATTTCCGATACCATGGCGCAGGAGGAAAAACTTCTGGCCGCTGTCGAGCAGGCCGATGCCGCAGCCGAATTGAAAAGTAATTTTCTGGCGACGATGAGCCATGAAATCCGCACACCGATGCAAACAATTTACGGTCTGCTGGAGTTGATTGCCGATGAAAGGCCGGTGGAGAAAATCGCTTCGATGGTCAGCACGGCACAGAACGCCGCCAGCGGTTTGCTGGAAATTCTCGATGATATTCTCGATCTGGCGAAGATGGATGCGAACAAGATGGAACTCGACGTGTTCGAGGTGCCGGTGCGCACGCTGGTGCGCGGCATCCTGGAGGCGCTGTCGGTCAAGGTGCATGGCATCGATGTTGTTTTGAAGGACGAGATCGAGGCTGATGTTCCCTTCGTGATTATCGGTGACCCGAAGCGCCTGCGGCAGATCATTATGAATCTCTGCGGCAACGCCATGAAATTCACGAAAAAGGGCAGTGTCACCGTGCGCGTGACGCGTAATCTGCAGCATGTTAAAGCACGCGAAGGGCAAGTCGGTCTGCGTTTTGAAATCGTCGATACCGGCATTGGCATGAGCCCGGCAGTGAGCAGCAAGCTGTTCCAATCTTTTGTTCAGGCCGATAATACCACCGCGCGTAAATATGGCGGCACCGGGCTGGGGCTTTCGATTTGCAAGAAGCTCACGGAATTGATGGGCGGGCAAATTGGCGTCAATAGTGCAGAGGGCAAAGGTTCTACCTTCTGGTTTGAAATCCCGACAGAGGAGGTCAGCACCGGTGCGAATACGGTTGTGCTGCCGAAGCTCGACGGCATTTCCGTTCT
>JAKLKY010000083.1 GCA_023150415.1 Alphaproteobacteria bacterium
ATAGTGCTGTTATCAGAGCCCGCATAGAGAATGCAGAATGGCCGGCCGTGATCCAAATAGGAAACATCACAGGAATTCAATGTCACCCTGAAAAAAGCCATACAGCGGGATTGCATTTTCTCAAGCAATTTGCTTTCAGTAAGCTATAACTCTTCTTCATAAGGAATTTATGAGTGTTCAACGATTAATTCCCGTGCTGCTGCACCGTAATGGGAAACTGATATTGAGCCGAAATTTTGGTCAGTACCAGGATATCGGCAACCCTTATTATATCGCAGAAAGATTAAAAAGTTGGGATGTTGATGAACTTATTTTCCTTGACATCTCTCGTTACTGGTCCGACACGGACTCAGAAATAATTTTTGACAAACTGATTTGTACAATTCAAGAGATAAGCTGCTATTGCTTTATTCCCCTGGCAGTTGGTGGCGGCATTCGAAATACAAACCATATGCGGCGACTCATTGCAGCTGGGGCAGACCGGATTGTCTTAAATTCTGCTGCACTGGAGAATCCTTCGTTAATTACGGCAGGTGCAGAATTATTGGGCACGCAAGCTATTATTATAGGTATTGACGCATATTGGAATCAGGTAGAAAAAACATATCAAGTTAAAATGAATGGAGGGCGCAAGAGAGCAGATTGGTCAGCAATAAATTGGGCCTGTGAAGCTGAAAAACGCGGAGCTGGTGAAATATTCATTCAATCCATTGATCGCGACGGGTCTGGAGAAGGATACGATCTCTCCCTTATTCGTGAAATCACAACAGCAGTCAAAATACCAATTGTCGCATGTGGCGGCGCGGGCACCTGGCATGATTTTTCCAAGCCGCTTATGGCTGGAGCCAAAGCAAGCGCAGCAGCAAATATTTTTAATTTTCAAGAATTAAGCTATAAAGCCTGCAAGGATGCTGTTTCCAGCGTTAATATCCCTATCCGGCCGAGCACCCTTGGGATCGATTATGCTGCAGCCAAAAGAACACAACTTAAGAAATCTCAATTTCAAGCGGAAGATTTTACAATCTGGCAAGATCTTGCAAAAACAGGGTTTATGGAGTGAACGGCGGAGCAAGGATTTGGAAGAAAATATAAAGTTTTGCAAAAATTGTGTGATGCCTTCATCGCGTCCGGGCATGCGAATGAACGAAAATGGTGTCTGCATGGCCTGCCTGTGGCATGAAAAGAAAAGCACAATTGACTGGGAATTTAGAAGTCAGCAACTTCACCGTATTGCCGCTTGGGCACGGAGCACCAGCCGTTCAAGTTGGCATTGTGTATTGGGTGTAAGCGGAGGGAAAGACAGCCTTTGGCAGGCGCATCAATTGCGTGATCACTACGGCTTGAATCCATTACTGGTTATGTATGTAAGCTCAGACGTGACAGAGCTGGGCCGCATGAACGCCGAGAATATGGTTCGCTGCGGTTTCACGGTTCATTCCATACAACCAAATCCCCGTATCGCTGTTAAGCTGGCAAGGAAATCATTCTTTGAACATGGAAATATTGCAAAGTTCTCTGAACTAGCATTATTTACAGCCCCCTTTCGCACCGCGATAGAGCACAACATACCACTTGTTTTTTTTGGTGAAAATGCCGCCCTTGAAAATGGAGATACAAACACTGAGAATCCGGGATGGGATGCCAGTGGGATTCGCTATAGCAATACGCTCGCAGGTGCCGCTCATGAAATATGGCTCGATGAAGCCAACGGCATTCGAAGGGAAGATCTAATTCCCTATACTTTTCCCCATGCTTCAGAATTGCAAGAATGGGGCGGACGTGGTGTTTTTATGGGGTATTTCTTAAATTGGAGCGGATGGAATAACGCCGTATTTTCTATCGGACATGGGATGACACCCCATAGCCTTGATTACGAAGATTTAGGCATGCATTACAAACATCATTCCTTAGATAGTAACAATGGTGCCGCTGTCAATTTTCTTATGAAATACATTAAATTTGGCTTTGGAGAAGCAACTGAACATGCTTCCTATGATGTGCGCGCAAATAGAATAACCCGCAAAGAAGCAATTGCGCTTGTTAAACGTCTTGATGGAAAATGTAACCCAAAACTAATCAAGGATTTTTGTAGTTGGATTGACATCACAGAAGAAAGTTTCTGGGAAATTGCGAATAGTTATCGTGGGACAATGTGGCGACAAGACACGCGGGGAGAATGGCATTTAAAAAAGCCCATATGGTACGGAATGAATGATATTGATACCATCGAAACGCAATCGGTAATAGAGCGTATTGATACCATTCATAGAGGGCAAAGCCTTACACCTCAAGAATCCCAAACACGGCGACGCCATGCAATATTGTAAACGTTGTGCATATCCAGAAAATCATGCTTTAGGCATAACCTTTAATCAGGGGGGAGTATGCTCAGGCTGTATTGTTCATGAGGAAAAGGATGTTCTTCCCTGGCAAGAACGTGAACAAAAGCTAATCAAAATTCTTAATACCTATCGCAATAAGGATAAGAACAATTACGACTGCATAATTCCAGTAAGTGGCGGGAAAGATTCATTCTTTATTACTGATCTCATAAAAAACAAATATAAAATGAACCCACTGCTTGTCAGCTATAATAGGCTCTATAACACCAAAGCTGGAATTTACAATCTTGAACAGATACGCACGCAAATTGGCTGTGATATCGTATGTAGAACGCCTAATCCCGATTCTTTACGTCGGTTGATCCATCATTCAATCGAAAAAGTTGGAAGCGTACACTGGCCCTATCTTGCAGGCAGTACGGCATTTCCTGTTCAGGTCGCTGTGCAGAAAAATATACCTTTAATCATTTGGGGCGCACATCAAGGGCTTGAACAAGTGGGTATGTTCTCTCATCTGCATGAAGTGGAAATGACCCGCCGTTACCGCAAAGAACATGATCTTATGGGTCTAGAAGCCGAGGAAATAGCGATAGAGCCTAGCCAAGTGGAAGAAGCAGATCTAAAGCCACTGTTCTATCCAGAAGACTCGGAAATTCACCGCGTAGGTGTCCGTGGTATTTATTTGGGCAATTACATCCGGTGGGATACAAAATCTTTTCATGAAGCGATGCATAAAAAGTATGAATTTTGTTCGCTTGCACAGCAACGCACCTTTGATAGCTACAACGATATCGATTGTCAGATATACAATCGCCTACATGATGTGATTAAATTTAGAAAGCTAGGGTACAGCAAGATTAATGATCACGTTGCACGCGAGGTTCGATACCAGCGAATTTCCGTTTCTCAAGGAATTGCTTTAATCAAGCATTATCAATCGCAGGATAATATTGATAGCCTTCCTTTTTTGGAATGGCTCGACATTGATCCAGAAGTTTTTTGGCAAAAAATCGATGTTCATCGCGACGCGCGCATATGGGCAAAAAATAATAAACATGAGTGGTATCTCCTTGATGCCCCGTGGAATCATATCCCTCCTGATCAGGAAGCTCTTCATGATGCTTTTGTATTTCACTTGCATTTGCCAAAAGAAATCGCAGAAGATCCCTATGGCCCTAGGCTGCTGATGCGGGGAGGAGATTGAGGGAAAATGTGTGGTTTTCTTATATATTTAGATTACAAGCAAGGTGTTAATTTAACT
>JAKLKY010000084.1 GCA_023150415.1 Alphaproteobacteria bacterium
TCCCGACCGGAGATGTGGTGAACATCGCCGTGGTGGGTAGTGCGAAGACCGTTGAGGACACCAAGAGATTCTTGGACGAAGCCGCCGCTGGATTTAAGGGCAAGGGTGAGAAGCATCCAAACCTCCACCCCGACTTCCCCGGCCTCGGCAACCAGAACCCCTTCCGCTGTGTATTCGATATTGCGGATGGTGCAACAGCAGCCATCTCACAGGCGAAGATCGACAGGATCAGGAAGGAGCCAAACCACGCCAAGGCCGTCGAAATGGCGGTCGATGAGATCCTTCAAGAACTCCAGACCCTCGACGAGAGCCGCCATCGGCCTGACGTCGCCATCGTGGCGCTGCCCATCAGCCTGATCGAACGCGTTTGGAATGCAAAGGTCGATGCGAATGACACCGTCGAGAAGGATGACAGCGTCGGATCGGATGCCCCAGACTTCCGTGGCATGCTTAAAGCGAAAGCCATGGGCCTGAGTTTTCCAATCCAGATCGCTTGGGAGGACGTGTTCGACGAGAAGGTCAGCATTCCACGCAAGATCAAGGAAAGCAGCTCGCGGAAGATTCAGGATCAAGCAGATCGGGCCTGGAACCTTTTCACCACCCTCTATTACAAGGGAACAGGCCGCATCCCGTGGCGGAAGATGCCACAGGATGGCGAGTTTACTGCCTGCTACATCGGGATCAGCTTCTATCGCGAAGTCGGAGGTCCGCAACTATTCACCAGTGCCGCCCAGATGTTCGACGAAAGGGGGCGGGGTTTCATTCTTAAGGGAAAGCGTGCCCAGACTGAGAGCAGTGGCCGTCATCCTTACATGACACAGGACGATGCACATCAACTGATCGCCGATGCGCTTAGCGCCTACAAGGGCCATCACAAGAACTACCCTGCGCGAGTGATCGTTCTGAAAACATCGCAGTTTCGGGAAGAAGAGGCGGAAGGAATTTTCGAGGCGTTGAACGAGGCAGGCACAGAGCTTCGCGACCTCGTCTGGGTGCAGGAATCATACTCTGTGAAAGTTCTACGGGACGGGAACTACCCGGTGATGCGGGGGACATTCGTCGAGCTTGATGGCAAGGGCCTGCTCTACACAAACGGCAGCATGCCTTATTACGGAACCTACCCTGGCCAGTATGATCCCAAGCCCCTTTTGCTGTGCCCTTATAGAGGCAGTGACAGCACCATTGCGCAGATTGCCAGCGAGGTACTGTCACTGACGAAGATCAACTGGAACTCCACCCAGATGAACCAAAAGCTGCCAATCCCGATCAGGGCGGCTCGTGCCGTGGGCGAAGTGCTGAAGTATACGATAGATCAAAAGGTCAGCTCAGACTACGCCCGCTATATCTGAAGCACTCGCGATCACATGCGCGCATTCGATTGGACAGTCTGCTTCCGACACAGAACGGTCGCACCTAAGAAGGGCGGATGCCGCTGAGAGTCTATGACTTGATGGGGTGGACGCCCCCTGCACCAGCGTACCTGTGCAGTAGAATGGTCGTTAAGCCCCGTCACGCCGATAGTGAAGCCGGGTGAAGCGCTTCAGCAGGTGAGGGGAATGACGCGATGACCGCTCTTCATATTACCGATACGGCTACTGTTCGGAAGGCTGAGGCCATTGCGAAGATGCGCGGTATTCCGGCTGAACAGGCATTGAGTGAGATGGTATCCGCAACTTACGAAGCGCAGACCTATTTCGCTGACAGAGCGCGTCGGGGAGACCCGGAGAAGGCTCTTGCGATACTGGCTAGGCTCTGGGTGGGGAATGAGCCGGATGACGGGGGTGAGTTGTAAAGATGGCAATGGTGTTGAAGCTGCGGGAGATTGCGCGGGGGGGGCGTGGGGTGAGCGTCGATTAGGTAATAATAGCATCTACAATCGACAAGCCATTTGTACGGGTTATGCAAGTTACTTGTATAATGTGACTTGATGCAAATAATATTTCCATTTCATGTTTTAGCCTTTGATTGCCTTTATTATTAAAAACATATACAGGTGTGATTGGGTTTTCTGATACAGTAAAAATCCAAATGGCACCATTTGGTGAGTGATAATGTCCGTGAGTTGCGGCTACTTGAGGGCAGAGTGTGGTAGACAAGGGAGCCTGTTGTCCATAGGGCGTCCCTAAAATATCGGAACTTGGGCACAGCCCTCCATGAAAAATAACTTGTTGAGGATGTAAAAAATCCCCATAAGTACGTAACTCTGAGTCTAGAGCTATTGGATCGTAAGCTGGATGTCTGTTTCGATAAGTATTTACGTTTGGCATTCTCCCCAAAGGTTTCATTGATTTTTTTGCAATTGAATACTCATTAGATAAATCTAATGCAGTGTGCAGAGCGGAAGGCAAAGGGCTGTTAACATGATTTTCAGCCATCTTTATTGCTAAGTTCCGCGCGGTATTGCAGGTTTCCGGAACTCGATCTTTCCAAACATATGCTGTTATTGGATGCGACATATCTGGTTGATATTCTGTTATTGGATATGGATTAATGAGTGGTAACAAATGATACTCCATCTATTTTACGCACTGCGTGTGCATAGTTTATCTTTTTGTTATAAGATTCGTAATCGCAGGTCTTTTACGGCAGTATATCTTTAAGTAATCTCTATCCTACCTCTTTCTGCATAATGAAGGAAGCTATTATTTCCTTGGGAATCGATATGACACTTATTTCTGTACATCCACTGCGATGGAGTCTATTTATCCTATGATGTCCATCAATAACTCTAAATTGACCGTTTGGCAGTTCCGCAACCAATATAGGCTCTTCTGCCCGCGTAATCGGCATATCCTTTACCCAGTCTTCGTCAAGCTCTTTATAAGATGAAATGTGATATAGTAAATTTTGATCTATAGGCGCTTTTCTAATGATTATTTTATCATAATTCTCATTTATGAAATTGGATAATTTAAATATGTCATAATAATACTCATTCTCAAAATTATATATTTCATTTTTTCTTGCAGATATCATGTTTCTTTTCTCTCTTTACATAAGAATAGTGTATGCAATTTTTAGGCGTAAATCAATAGGGTAAGTTTCCTAAAACGTATTCCTGGATGATCCCTAATGTCGCATAATCACTCGTGAGCTAGAGCGTTTTTCGATCGTTCCGAATCGAAAGAGGATTCCCTCGTGTTGTGATTTCTGATTCAACCTCTGTGCTGGAGCAGGAGGTCAGCACGGATGGGTCAGCCCCTTTCGCTGGATTTGCGGTCTCGTCTTTTGGCGGCGATTGACGATGGGATGAGTTGCCGAGCGGCCGCTGCGCGGTTTGACGTTGCCCCCTCGACGGCGATCCGCTGGCACGCCCAGCGGCGTGCGACGGGCAGTTTTGCCCCCAAAGCGCAAGGCGGCGACCGGCGCTCCAGCCGGATCGAGGCGCGGCGAGAAGACATCCTCGCCCTTTGGGAAGCGCGCAAAGACATCTCTCTCGAAGAATTGCGCCGAGCGCTGCTTGAGATTGGCCTGAGCGTTTCGGTGGCCGGGCTGCACCGCTTCTTCGTACGGCGCGGCATGACGCGCAAAAAAAGACAGGCCATGCCGTCGAGCAAGACCGCCCCGACATCCTA
>JAKLKY010000085.1 GCA_023150415.1 Alphaproteobacteria bacterium
GCATCGACGCGACCTACGCCGTGCGCGGAGGCCTGAAGAAGCCCGCCGACGAGCCGCCGCCGCGCCAGATCTGGCTGCTGCAGAGGAAGACCAGCAAGGTCGGCGACGGCCTCGCCAAGACCACCGGCTGGATCCGCCGCACCCTGCTCAAGCGCCGCAACGTCAAGATGCTGGCGGGCGTGAGCTACGAGAAGATCGACGACGCCGGCCTGCACCTGCGCCTGGGCGACGAGTCGCAAGTGCTCGACGTCGACACCATCGTGATGTGCGCCGGCCAGGAGCCGCGCCGCGAACTGCTCGATGATCTGAAGAAAGCCGGCGTCGCGGTGAGCCTGATCGGCGGGGCGGATGTTGCTGCGGAGCTAGATGCGAAGCGGGCTATTGATCAGGGGACGAGGGCGGCGGCGGCGCTTTAATCAAAAGTCAGCCGCTGTTACACGGCGGCAACGGTCAGAATGTAATGTGTAGTGTGACCGTATTCACCTGACAGTTGGCTGAGATAAGATGAATAGCTAACCGGGAACGCCAGCTATTCCCGGTTATGTTGTATGTAGCGGAATCTCCCCCAATTCTTGCTTGGTAAGTTCGCTGGCAACCTTGATGCGATCGTGCATTCCTAGTTCTTCATGTGTTTTTACGTGTTCGAAGAACCTATACATTGGGGGATCGATAACGGACTTTCCATAGCTCTTGATTTCTCTGTCCATGAGAGCTTTCAAACTATAGGTACTAGTACAGTTCGCAAGATACATCAGGGCTCTGGGTGTTACCGATTTCGCATCTTTGAGGCATAGGTGCCTAAAGACTCGCACTGCCATCCCTATAGGATCTGGGTTTTGTTCAAGCACTATATCTAAAATTCTGGCCTGAATTTCTTCAAAATAGCCTCTTCGAAAAATGAAGGCACGAGTCCTCCAATTCATGAGAATGGCATCCCAATTCAACACAGTAGTTTCAGTCAAGGAGGCGATACCTTTGTACTGAATTAATCCCTGCCTTATTGCCCATGTTTCTCTTGCACTCCAAATGTCAACTTTCCAGTCAGCGACTTCCAGTCGGTAACCGCCAAACTTATTTAGATGTGCTCCTAAATATTCAACATATTTTGCACAGCTTTTCCAATCCCCCTCTACGACAACATCAATGTCGGAATTAAAGCCTCTCCCTCCAAGAAGAGCTAGATCGCGAAGAACACCCCCGAACAGATAAATGTCACCATCCGGTAGTGAGTCGGTGAGAAAGTCCAAGAACGCGGAGATGCTCTTCGTGGGTACATTAATCGAATCTTCGCGTCTGAAAGTGTCTGTAAGGTCCAATGAAAACTGACTAGCATTTCCTGCACGCTTAGGTTCTGGCATTAACAGCCGATCAACGCGGCCTCTGAGATTTTCAATTGAGGCAACAGGCTGAAGTCTATGCGTTGGCTTTTTCAAGGGCCTTAAATTCATCATGCTTTGTTATCAAATATTTTTCGGTCATTCCTGAAACGACATCGCAGAGCAATTGGTGTTTTGCATACGGTGATTTGTCTGTCTCGTTATACACACGTCGGTAGTTTTCAGAAATTGCACCGAAAACGTAACGTTCAAAGGGTCGGTCGTTGTCGCTTTCTCCTGAAATCGCCTTCCAAACTATGGTCATCATATTTTTTATATAGTTGTTCCCTTCAAGTTCAAGCTTCAATACGTCTTTATGTTGAAAACCGTGACGCTTATCAAACTCCTTAACTGCCTTGCACAACTGCGAGCATTCGGATTGCTTAATTAGTTCGAAACCCTGCTCGATTTCTTCAGCCATTATCCTTTCTATGTGCGACACAAAAGCGTTAGTAGCCGCTCCAACCATTTCAGCAATGGCTTTTACCCTGAACATCTGCATTGAGATGTCATTTAGTTCGCGAGAGCTTAGTTGAGCCTTCTTAAATTCGGTATTTTTTTCTCTTGCAGTTAGAAGTACTCTTTCGATGACTGGATCATCGCCCGCAAATGTCTCTAGATAATCCATTAGGTCATAGAACGATGCATATCCCTTCTTGACCGTATCCTCAGCATCGATAATCGAATATGCGATGTCATCACAGGCTTCCATTACATAAGCCAAAGGATGTCGAACGCCACATCGCAGACCTGTGTGCTCCCATACTTGTCTGATGATTGCTTCTTCGCTCCTGAAAACTCCAAACTTCTTGAATCCTTGTTTGTTCGCGGAACCATATATGCTCGGATACTTAATCAGAGCCGCTAAAGTCGCTACAGTTAAATTTAATCCGAAGTGATCGTTGAGTACTTGTAACCGTGTTAATAAGCGGAACGTTTGTGCGTTGCCGTCAAATTCCAGGAAGTCGTCTTCGATATTCTGACTCTCGTACTCCTTACGAAACCACTGTTGTATGGCGATTTCGCCTTGATGTCCAAATGGTGGATTGCCCAGATCGTGCGCAAGACCTACAGCTGCCAGCAGAGAGGGAACGTTTCGTTTGACACCAAGCTCTTCGTGATTAGGGCCAAAGACCTTCTCAGGGAAGTCGAATGCCAATCGTACGCCAATGCTTCTCGCTAAATTACTTACTTCATGTGAATGCGTTAGCCTTGTCCGTACGGAGTCGTTCTCCTCCATTGGAAACACTTGCGTCTTGTCGGCAAGGCGCCGAGTCGGTGTGGCAAATAGAATTCTGTCGTAGTCTCGCTCGATTTCAGTCCTATTGGCACGTGTGCCCATAGTGCTGCTATCGCCAGCTAGCTCTTTGCGTCTAACCGGATTCAACAAGCTATTCCAGTCAAGCATGTCTAGGAGCTCCTGAAGATGATTGGAGAAAGACAGTCCTCGTTTTTATTACTAAAAGTTGCTTAGGTTATTAAGTTCGACGAAGGCTATAGGTTTTCAGATCTCTTGCTGAAATATCGGCAGCGGGAACCAGTTGATAGTGCCTTTCTTCAACCACCTTTATGTCACCGTCCTCTACCGTCAGCTCAAAAAGAGCGATTTTGTCGTTGCTCAAGAATTGAGCCGATACGGCTCGACATATTAACGTCGGGAATTTTTCCGCGCAGCAGGCGATATCCTGATGTGTTTGCACAACGCCGTGCATGTCGCTTCCGCCCTTTGCTTGAACTGGAATAACGAACTGGCGCCCATGCTTGTCGACCCCTACGTAGATTTCGTCGATTTCGATCTGGCCTATGTCCTTGACGGTAGTTCGGAGGTGGTTTTGCAGGGAGTACGTTGCGATGCCAAGAAAGATGTCGATCAAGCGGTTGTAACGTACCTTCGCGAGTAGAGCTTGCTCGTCCGATTGTGCATAGACAGAAATAATCTCCGGCGTAGCGTCCGGTACCTTGATGGTGACCAGGTTTGGATTGGGAACGATGCGATTGGCTTTGGCTTGCCGAAATCGGTACTTCGCTATGCCGGTTCCTTC
>JAKLKY010000086.1 GCA_023150415.1 Alphaproteobacteria bacterium
AGAAAAAAGCCGCGAAAAAGACTAAAGACGAAGAATGATCCCTTCGCTCTGACTAGGCTAACGCAACGCCGGTGCGCAACAGCGCATCGGCGTTTTGCGTATAGGTGCCATCCGCTTCGTGCAACACGACACCGGAATGGAGCACACAGGGCGCTTTGCTATTTTTTACAGCACGCAGAATCACGCGCTTGGCCGGTTGTCCTGCGCGCGGCCACAGAGGGATGATCTCCACACCGCCAAAACGTGACTCTAAGGCCAAAAGAATTTTATCCAGATAATCGGCCCGATGAATCAGAGTAAGGCACCCGCTATTTTTAAGATGATAAAATGCGGCGTCGATCCAGGTCTTTAATTCAATTTCCGCCTGCCCGTCATGACCCAGCGCGCGGGCGCGTTCCGCGCGCGGCGAAACTGTGTACGTGCCGGCTTCGAGAAATGGCGGATTGCAGAGTACATGATCGAATTCCGGCTTGTGGCCATCACGGTGCACAGCCCAATCGCGAACATCGCCCACGATGAACTGCGCGTTGTTTTGCCGGTGGTTCAGCGCCGCGTTCTGCCGCGCCAAATCGATATGCGCCGCTTGAATATCCAGCCCGGTCAATCTGACATCCGGTACGCGCCAGAGTACACACAGCCCCGCCGCCCCCACGCCGCAGCCAAGATCAAGAATATTGTCTCCGGCCTGTGCCCTGCAAGCCGCCGCTAGCAGAACCGTATCCATCGACGTGCGAAATCCCTGCGCGGGCTGCAACAACCGCACTTTTTTGTCGAGGACGTGGATTTCCTGAGACATATTCATGGCTTCTTATAACCACGAATAGAAGCAAAATGAAGCTGGGGACACAATAATTATTATGTCCCCATGGCCAAAACCATCACCTGTGCGGGATTGCGGATCAGGGAGGCGTAAGGCACGGGCGGTGGCGCAACGGTGCGCGTGCCAAAACTAAACAAATCTGTTTGATCTTGCACGGCCTGAATTTCAAGACGTGCGGTGCGGTCCATCAATTGTTGAAACAGCACGCTGCGCACGGGCGTTGCTACAGCCTGGGGCATAATGGATGGCGCGGCTTCGACCACAAGCGTTGCGGGCGTAATAGAAACTGGCGTTTTGTCTTTGATCTCGAATTTACGATCGAAGAAATTATAAACCTCCTGCACGCTGCGCGGACGCCCTGACTTGGTATCGTAAAATACGCTCCGGTTGCTTTTCGCGGCAGCGGGGAATAGTACGGCGGCCTCTTGCAGCGGGTTACTGTCCTTGGCTTTCAGGAACGCCGAAGCGCCGCCCGCGCCCATGAAATGGGCCAGATAAAGCTCGGTCGAACCGATATCCCCGCCCCAATTCGTCTCGAGAACCTGTCTATTATCCTGGGCAAGTTCTGCCGCCATATGCGCGGCGATCTCGGGGTCCTGTCGGAGCTTGAGTATTTCCTGGCGTGTGGCGCGATCGGCCACTTTGCCGCGCGCGTCGATCTGCGCCGCCAGATCCGCTAAGCCATATTTCGCGCCGTGATCGCGCACCATGGCCATCCAGGTGCTTTCGATGAACTGATACAGGCCGCTGGCCGAGCTGGTACGCGCCTTCGCCTGCGGGTCAAAACTGCTCTCCACATGAGCCTGCTGCACCATATAGGAAAAATCGACCCCTGCCTCCGCGCTGGCCCTTTGAATGGCTCCGAGCACATGCGTGGGGGCTTTGCTGGCCAAGCCTTGCAAACCCTTGGGCAACGCCATCGCCTGTATTGTTTTCGCAACGGAATCCATGGATAATGTCCTTCCAAGTTGTTCTAGCAAACCCCGTGCCAAATGACCTACACCCCGCCCGTTGCCGATATGCTGTTTACCCTCTATGACGTGCTGGGCGCGCCCGCAGGCACGGTCGACCGCGACACGGCGCAAGCCATTCTGGAAGAAGCGGCCAAGTTGGCCAGCGAGGAGCTTGCCCCCCTTAACCACCCTGCTGACAAGGCCGGAGCCAAGTGGACGGATGGCGCAGTGTCGACTGCCCCCGGTTTCAAGGATTTTTATGAACGCTATCGCCAGGGCGGTTGGAACGCCGTGCCCTTTCCCGCCGATTACGGTGGGCAAGGCTTGCCCTGGGCGATTGCCTTTCCGGTGCAGGAGATGTGGCAGGCGGCGAACATGTCCTTCGGCCTGTGCCCCTTGCTCAATCAGGGAGCGATCGAGGCCATCCTCCATCACGGCAACGACGAACAAAAGGCCGTGTATCTGCCCAACCTCATTTCCGGCGCATGGACGGGGACGATGAATCTGACGGAACCGCAAGCAGGTTCGGACCTCGGCCTTATCCGTTCTAAAGCCGAAAAACAAAGCGACGGCACGTATCGTATTTCTGGCCAGAAGATTTTTATCACTTATGGCGAGCATGATCTGACCGACAACATCATCCATCTGGTGTTGGCCCGCACGACCGACGCGCCGGCGGATGTAAAGGGGATTTCCCTGTTCATCGTGCCGAAATTCCTGAAGGACGGCACGCGCAACGATGTGCGCTGCACGGGGATCGAGCATAAGTTAGGCATTCATGCCTCCCCCACCTGCACGATGCAGTTTGGCGATGCAGGCGGCGCGGTGGGGTATTTGGTTGGGCAAGAGCATCAGGGCCTGAAATACATGTTCACCATGATGAACAACGCGCGGCTGTCGGTGGGCTTGCAGGGCGTGGCGATTGCGGAGCGCTCATATCAGCACGCGCTCGCCTATGCGCAGGGCCGTCAGCAGGGCAAAGATTTCGCAACGGGCCAGCGCGTCTCCATCGCCCATCATGCCGATGTGCGAAGAATGCTGCTGAGCATGCAATCCCACATTTTGGCCGCGCGCGCCCTGACGTATGAAGCCGCACTGGCAATTGATGCCAGCACGCAGGATGTAATCGATATTCTCACACCCATCGTCAAAGCCTATAGCACCGACATGGCGTGCGAGGTTGCATCTCTGGGCGTGCAAATCCATGGCGGCATGGGATTTGTCGAGGAAACCGGTGCCGCGCAATATTACCGCGATGCGCGCATCCTGCCGATTTACGAGGGCACGAACGGCATTCAGGCTGCTGATCTCATCTTCCGCAAATTGCTGCGCGATGAGGGAAAGACCCTGCGCGGATATATTGCCACTTTAAGAACTCATGCTACGCACGATATTAATGTGATGGATGCCTTCACGCCTTTGGAAAAGACTACGGAACAGATCTTAATCTGGGGTAAAAATAACCAGCTGGATCTCTGTGGCGCTGCAGCAGCGCCTTATCTCAAAGGCCTAGCGCTGGTGGCCGGGGCGGTGATGCTGCTGCGGATGAAGA
>JAKLKY010000087.1 GCA_023150415.1 Alphaproteobacteria bacterium
GTGGCAATGCCGGGTTGTGCTGCAACTGTTCTTGCCAAGGTTGTGACAGGCCAAAGCCAGCGACTTAACCTCTTCATGATGACCCAATTCCAGGCCCCTCCATGTGAGGAATCGGAGCGTCTGGTAAGCTCGTTGATAAGATCTTGTGGCATGCGGAAGTACCAGCGATCTTGAGACGCAAGCGAGCGTCCAAAACGAAGATTGTTCGCAAAAGTCGATTCTTGTTGGGAGGTTATAAACGTTACTCTGTTGATAAAATCAGGTCCAAAAAGCGGCTTTTTACCAGCTTGCACGAGCTTGGTGTCATAATCGGATAAAGCTTGTGTGATGCCATTTGGAATACCGCCGCCGCGGTCTCCAATTAATCTTTTCGCGCCCTTGCCTGGCTTGTCTTTTGGCTGCTCCTGCGGCTTGACGTTGGAGTAATTTAAGCCAAGCCAAATAAGAGCTTCTAGCCCTTGATCATGACCATAATTTGGCACAAGGCTAATCAATTTCTCGAGCACCACTTTGACAATTTCATCTTCTGAAGGTGTTCGCTTAACTTTTCCTTCCTGCTTGCCCCATACTTGCTCAATCCATTTTTGTTCATCGGGTTTTACGCTTGTTGAGCGTGGACGTCCAGGCCACCAACGCAGAACCTCTTTAATCAAGGGGTATCTTGTTGTTGTGTCTTCGCCAATCTGGAAGTGTTTATGCAGCGGAACAACGGCTCCTGCCTGTTCGAGTTGTTGGTATTTTTCTTCATCTGCTTTTGTTAGGCGCCGCTCTACAATTCCAGCAGGCATTTCAGTAAATAATTGTGTTCCAATTGGCAGAAGGCGGCGATACTGTGTGAGATAAATATAAGATGTAACGGTATCTTCGGTTTGATCAAGATTATTCACCAAATCTTGGGCAAAGCGGTCTGGTTCAACTTGGCTAAAAGTGCAAAGTTGCGTTCTATTGCGCTTAAGATCAGCTATAAGATCATTTAGACCCTCAGCAGTAATTTTAGCTCTTGCTTGCGCATTATTAGTAGCATTCTTAATCCCGGATATTAAGTTCTGTGCTTCTCTTTGTATGCGTTGTGTTGTGTGCTCATGGCGCTTGGTTTGCTCTAAAGAGCTTTGGATATTGTTCGAAATTTGAGAAAAACTTCCTCCCATGTCGTGTGCGGCAAGACGCGCAATTTTTGTACCCCCCTGTTTATTGGCATTTCCAATTTCAACTTCTTCTAAAATTTTCTCCCGCTTTTCTTGTATATGTTGAGTGTTATTATGAACTTTAAGGATCAAATCTTTAACGTTTTGTCTTCTGGTGCTGATATTACCAAATGAATCATCAATTTCTGCGCCGATACGGTCAATATCTTGTTTTAGTTTCTCTACTGCATCAGCATTAGAAGTGCTCAAATTCGCAAAATCCTGACATAAGTTTGAGGCTGTAGTCAGTTGAGTGATTAACTCAGAATAAGATTGATTCAACAATCCGCTTCCTTCAAAAAGGCCAGATGCCCCGCTACGGCGATCTCCTTCGATTAAAGTCTTAATACTGCCGCGAAGATCCCAGATAGGAGTTCCTGCTTCCGCAAAAACATAATTATCATCTCCGGCGCGGCGTTTAGGGTTGATATCAAGAAGCAAATTAACAGCACTGACGCTTTTCAAATTATGACCCATGCGAAACCAGTCGCGGGTCAAATCTGCATAATAAAAATCCGACCATAACGCGCGTGCAAAAAATCGCGCGTTATGGCGATACTGCTTTTTCGTTGTTGGTTGTGCGTCGCTTTTGTCTCTAACTGTTACCATATGTCACCAACTATAATTTATACGTATAATACCATAATCTCCAATCATTACGCAAATTTCCCTACACCATCGCCGGGGCGGGGGCAGAGGCGTTGTGGTTTAAATTTCCCTTCAAATCCGGGGCGTTGAGCGTCAGATAGGCCCCCAGCGCCAGCACGGCCAGGGTGCCGACGGTTTTGACGGGGCCCAGCTCATCCGGCGCGAAGAAATTCAAACCCAGCAGGGCGGCGATGGTCGCACCGGCCCGGCCCATCCAGCTGTCCAGCAGGCCGCTGAGGATACTACTTTCCGGCTTGTTCTCCGGGGATTTTGGCGCGGCTGGAGCAGCGGCGGCCTTGAACGCGCTTTGCTGCGCTGAGGCGGGGGTCGTAGCGGCAGTCGTTGCGGCGACGGCGCTGTCGGGGTTTTTCTGTGTTTCCGGTTCTGTTTCTTGTGTCTCGCCATGCGCCACCATGCCGACAACGGTGAGGGGGAGGGCGGCGGCGCCCGCGCCCTTGGCCAGCAGCGAACCGCCTTTGGCCGCGCCGGGAATATGTGCGGCTTTTGAGGCGACGCTGCCGAAGGCCTCCACGGCGCGCGCGCCGCCGGGCAACGAGGGCAGGATCTTGCCCGCACTTTTCAGCATTTTTCCGGCTGTGCCGACCGGCACGGCGAAGGCGGTCACGAATTCGCTTCCGCCTTCGATAGTCTTCATGCCTGCGGCCAGTTCATGATCTTCGGGCAATGCCTCGAATGCGCCGACGGTTTGTTCTTCCAGCCAGTTGAGCGGGGCTTTAACACCTTCCGCCACGGCCTTGCCTGCTGAGCCTTGATAGAATTCGTGGCCTGTTAAATATTCGCCAATCTCCACACCGCCATCGAGTGCATAGGCGGGCAGGGCGATGATACTGGCGGCCCCATCCTTGGCGCCTTCGTAGGCGTAATTCAGGGCCATCGTAGGGTCTTGGGAAGTGACGTACAGGGCCTCGCCTGTGCCTTCGCGCAGGGCATTGGCTTTCTCGGCCACGAGGGTTTGCACGAATTCGGTTTCGCGCATGTGCTCGCCGGTATGGGCCAGTTTGTTAAAGCCGCGTCCGAGTTTATTGTTTTCGCTGAAGATGGCATCAGGCATGGTGGCGGCCAGAACGGCGCCAGTTGCATCCACCGATGTTTCATATGTGACGCGAGCGATGGCGTTGGTGGCCTGTTCCGCGCCTGCGCCGATCAATTCGATATTCAATGCGTTCAGGCCTTGGTCGATGTCCGCGCCGCCATCGGCGATTTTCGCAAAGGTGTTGTTCGTCAGCAGCGCATCGGTTCCGCCCACCACATCGCTGCCATAGGCGATGGTGG
>JAKLKY010000088.1 GCA_023150415.1 Alphaproteobacteria bacterium
TTTCTTCCGTGTCATCGCTTCGAGCTCCGGAAGTTTCCAGGGCGCGCCTATTGACGCGGTCAATCAACCTTTGCTCATTCACCTCCAGAACAATTACATGATCAATCTGGCGCTTCATATTAGTTAACATATCGTCAAGAGCCTCAGCCTGCCGCACCGTGCGGGGGAACCCGTCGAGGACAAAGCCGCGCTCGCAATCCGGCTCAGCGATAGAATAGGCAATCATCTCGATGATGGTTTCATCGGGCACCAGCTCACCCTCATCGAGGAATTTCTTAATCCGCTGCCCCAACGGCGTTTGCGCCGCAACTTGCGCGCGCAGCATATCCCCGGTCGAAAGTTTTCTTATCGCGTATTTTTGAGCCAGGCGAACGGCTTGCGTACCCTTGCCTGCGCCCGGTGGTCCAAAAAGAATAATATTCATCAACGTCCTCGCAAGCGCGCCTTCTTCATCAGCCCCTCATATTGATGGGCTATCAGATGTGAATGAATTTGCCCGACCGTATCCAGTGTCACACTGACGACGATCAACAAACTTGTGCCCCCAAAATAGAATGGCATATTGTATTCTGCAATCAGAAATTCTGGCAAAAGGCAAATAATTACCAAATATGCCGCACCGAGTAACGTAATGCGGGTTAGAATTCCATCGAGATATTCCGCTGTCTGCTTTCCGGGGCGGATGCCAGGAATAAAGCCGCCGTATTTACGCAGCATCTCGGCATTTTCATCCGTATTAAAAACAACGGCTGTATAAAAGAAGGCAAAGAACACAATCAGTGCGCCATACAAAAGCATGTAGATAGGCTGGCCATGATGGAGATAACGCGCCAACGTTGCTGTCCAGTCGCCCCCTTCCAGTCCGGAAAAGCCAACAATCGTCAGCGGAAGCAACAACAAAGACGATGCAAAAATAGGCGGAATTACACCGGCTGTGTTCAATTTCAGGGGAATATGGTTCGTCTGCCCTTCCATCAAGCGATTGCCCATTTGTCGCTTGGGATATTGCACCACGACCCGGCGCTGCGCGCGCTCAATAAACACAATGAAAAATATGACAGCTGCAATCAGCGCAAAAATGCTCAGCAACGCAAGAAAACTAAACTGCCCCTGCCGGCTAAGCTCAAGCGTGCTGAACAAGGCGTGGGGCAAACCCGCTACAATCCCTGCAAAAATAATCAGCGACGTGCCGTTGCCGATGCCGCGACTGGTAATTTGTTCACCCAGCCACATCAAAAACACCGTGCCACCGACAATCGTAATCACGGTGGAGATGCGGAAGAAAATCCCCGGATCAATAACAGCGGAGCCCGTCGTGCCGTGCATGTTTTCCAGCCCTACAGCCAACCCGTAAGCCTGGATCGAGGCCAAAAGAACCGTGAGATAACGCGTGTACTGATTGATCTTTTGGCGTCCGCTTTCGCCTTCCTTCTTGAGTGCTTCGAGCTGCGGCGAGAGCGCAGCAGCCAGCTGCATAATAATCGAGGCAGAAATATAGGGCATGATATTCAACGCGAAAATTGTCATACGCTGAAGCGCGCCACCCGAGAACATGTTAAACATATCCAAAATGCCACCGCCCTTTTGCGTGTAGATCTCATTCCAGATATAGGGGTCAATGCCGGGCACCGGAATATAAGTACCCAGGCGATAAACCAGCAGGGCACCAAGGACAAAAAGCAATCGCTGTTTTAATTCGGTGGCTTTGGAGAAGGTAGACCAGCTGGCGGATCGGGCGAGTTGTTCAGCGGCAGAGACCATGGAGAACCCTTTAGATATTAATTTTTAAACACGAAATGAACACGAATATACACGAATTAAAAAAAATTTTAACCAAAGATAAAATCAGACAAAGAAATCATAGTTTTATCTTTATATGAATTCACCTGTATCAATCTGTGGTGAATCAATTTTTTCTAATGCGTGTATATTCGTGTTTAAAAGAATTATTTATTTCTCTGCGGCCGTTTTACAGGAGCAACCACACGCTCGATCAGTTCAACAGAGCCACCAGCCTTTTCAATAGCCGCACGCGCACCGGCCGAAATTTTGCTCACCCGCAGGGCGATTTTAGACTTAAACGCACCAGCGCCAATAATCTTAACCCCCTCACGCTTGCGGCGGATAACGCCCGCCTTTACCAGGGCGTCTTCATCCACTGTGCCTTTGGTATCAATTTTTTTTGCATCCAATGCCGTTTGTAAGCGGCCCAAGGTCAGCTCAACCAAATCCGCAGCGAACGCTGTGTTGTTAAACCCGGACTTCGGCAAACGACGATAAAGCGGAGTCTGGCCGCCTTCAAAGCCACCAATCGCCACGCCTGTGCGTGCCGTCTGGCCCTTGCCGCCGCGACCCGAGGTTTTCCCCTTGCCTGAGCCGATCCCGCGGCCGACGCGCATTCTTTTCTTTTTAGCGCCCGCATTGGGCTTGAGTGCGTTGAGTTTCATTAGGCTGCTTCCTCGATTTGGACTAAATGGCTGACACTGTTAATCATCCCACGCACCGAAGGCGTGTCCTGCAATTCGCGTGTGCGGCCAATTTTGTTTAGGCCAAGCCCAATCAATGTTGAGCGCTGATAAGACTGCCGGCCGATGGGGGAACCGATTTGCGTCACGCGCACAGTCTTGCCCGAGGCCTGAGATTTCTTCGCTACTTCCTTTTTCGCAGGTGCGGCCTTACTTGTCGCAGGAGCCTTGTCTGCTGACTTCTTCGCAGCAGGCTTCTTGGCAGGTGCCTTTTCTTTCTTCTCA
>JAKLKY010000089.1 GCA_023150415.1 Alphaproteobacteria bacterium
TTTTCCCCAGGAGGAAGCACACGTCATCATCTTTCACCTCCCTTTCCATGATATGACCAGCCCCCTCCATGCTAAGCCAATCATGGCTGGCTTCGTCAAGCAAGCGCTTTAGTGCGGCCGTTTCCAGAACAGCGCCAGACAGATTGTGATCACCAAGCGACTCTCCCTTTTCCAAAATCACGACATCTGCATCCTTATGAACACTTTTAGCGGCAATCGCAGCAGCCAGGCCACCAGGTCCGGCGCCAACAACCAGGATTGAAACGTGTGTATAATCTTTTTCTTGTATCATCTTAAGGCCTCAATGATTTTGGGTACGATCTCCTCTGCATTCCCGATGATATAGTAATCTGAGTGCTTGAATATGGGTGCCTGTGGATCGGAATTGACGGCCACAATTATGCCGGCATTTTCAATACCGATTAAGTGCTGAATGGCACCTGAAATTCCAAGAGCAATGTACAGCTTGGGACTAACAGCGGTTCCCGTTTGCCCGACCTGATGGATACGGTCAATAAATCCATGCTCTACGGCTGCCCGGGACGCCCCACGCTCGACCTGACAATGAAGTTTTTCCTGCAGCGCTATGGACAAATCACTCACAAGCTTATTATAAGTATCTCTATTCCTCAGGCCCTTGCCACCCGACACAATTACATCCGCGGTAGTAAGTTTTGCACTTCCACCACTCAATTCTGTACTGACAATATCAAAATCAATATCCGATTCCGAAAGGGCAGCCCTGTGCTCTATAATATTCCCCTTTCTCGAAGGTTCCGGTTTCATTCTTTTCATGACCCCCGGCCTGGCTGTTGCCATTTGTATTTGTGAATTTATGGTGCATATGGTAGCCATGACGTTACCGCCCAATGCCGGACGGGTCTGCATCAATATTGCAATAGCGCCTCGCCTTGTATTATCTCTGATGTCTAATCCAGTACAATCTGCTGTCAATCCGCAACCGAGGCGATAAGCAACCATGGGCGCCAGGACTCTTCCCTGAGGAGTAGCGCCAAATAAGACAATCTGTGGATTGTGTTTTTCTATCACCTCGGCAATAACTTTTCTATACGGCACAGGCCTGAATTCCTTCAGGAGTTCATCTTCAATTACATGAACATCATCAGCGCCAGCGGCAACGAGTCCATCCGACATATGCCTGCATGTATGTCCCGCAATCACAGCGCCAACCTTTACCTGTAAAGATTTTGCCAGGCTATTGGCCTTACCAAGGAGTTCTGATGTAACATCAATCGTCTTTTCACCATCATGTTCCGCAATTACCCAAACATCGCCCGCGTAAGCCGGTTGCGTAATCTTGTATCCTTCAAACATTTCCAGGATCATCCGTTTGGGCGTTTTTTCGCCAAGAAGCTCTTGAATCTTATCGACCAGCGACTCATGAAGCTGATGTACATCGATTACTCCCAGCTTGGAAAGCGCTTGTGCAACTTTTTTAAATAATGTCATTTCCTTATCAGTAAATTCATAATCGCGGTTAAATGGGTCGCCCGCTCTTTTTGACGGAAGTACATAATCTGTCCCTTCTGTTTCAAAAGCACTATGGAAACCGCCTTTTTTATAATCCATCATTAATTCAGTAACAAATTCATCAATAGTAAAAATCTGTTTATTTTTCCTGGCGCTCTTTGGCGGCGGAAAGACCCTTATCACACGTGTCTTTGAGCCATTGGCGCCGAATAAAGTGGGTTTTATATCCTCGGCAGACCAATTAGTAACGGTAAATTTGTTGGCCCATCGCGACCTCTGAAATGATGCAAACAACGGATATTCATAATTGGCAATCGTTATCACGTAAGGGAATGTTTTAGGGATTACCCACTGATTACCACCAGCAACGATTTTCTTAATCCGGAACTTATCGTCAATGAATTCTACATCCGTGGCATATGCAATACAGGGTATCTGCAATTCCTCAGCTACCTGTGGTGGAACCTGTGCGGTATCGCCATCAACCGATTGCATTCCTGCTATCACTGCATAATCATCATTGCCGCTAAACATGTCCCTCACGATCCGTCGTATTGCATAGGCCAATGGATTAGCCGTCGCAGGGGTATCCGCCCCTCCTAGCGCCTTATCGGTAAGAAGCACCGCAGAGTCGGCACACCTGGTCAATGAATATATCAAGATATCTTTTGCCATGGGCGGACCCATGGTGAGACAAACAATCTTTCCTGGTGAAATCTGTCTCATCTTGCTGGCAAACGCCAGTGCATCTGTATCAAGTTTGTTGATAACGCTGGGCAAAACGCCACGTTTAAGGGTGCCGGTTTCAGGATCTAAGGCATTGCCGGTAATTTGGGTTACGTCGGGAACCTGTTTGACGAGAACAATATAATTACTCATAACGTACAAAAAAATAGATTCTTCTTAAGAGATATACATACATACTTATTTACTGTAAAATTCTTATTAAGGATAACAAATTATTTGAAAAGGAGTCAAGTTTTAGGTGAAAAGATAATGAATTAGAAAAGACCCTATGGGCTGCGGCTGATAAGCTCCGCAACAATATGGACGCAGCCGAGTATAAGCATGTTG
>JAKLKY010000008.1 GCA_023150415.1 Alphaproteobacteria bacterium
AGATATTCCAGGAGAAAAGCCACTTTATTACACGCGTACGAAGAATAATGACCTGGTGTTCGGTTCCGAGATTCAAGCTCTGGCCTGTCATCCCGGTGTTGAGACATCTTTGAACATCCAATCTTTATGGGATTTTCCTACTTTTCTTTGGATTCCAGAGCCGAATACGATTTATAATGGTATATCAGTTTTGCCCCGTGCGCATTATTTGGAATTTGATGGGACAAAACTTTCGTTACATGCTTTTGAGAATAAATTTAACGAATTTCAGTATAGTCCTTCCGACTCCTGGTCAGATCTAGTAGAAAAAACGCGCGCTGTTGTATCGCAAGCTGTCTATAGCCGTTTGCTGTCTGATGTGCCCGTTGGAGCTTTCTTAAGTAGCGGTTTGGATAGCTCGATAGTATGTACGCTGGCCAGGCAGAGGCTGACCGATCTGACAACGTTTTCGATTGGATTTATGCCTGATGCGGTTGATCCCTATGAAGGGCATGCGGATGAATCTGCAGAAGCGGAAGCATATGCAAGGCATTTAGGCACAAAACATCATGTCATTCGTGTCAGGGGGGCAGATTTTAAACAGGATCTATCCCTGTTCTGTCAGCGCGCTGGACAGCCTTATGCAGTCTCTTCAGGTTTGGGGGTTATGGCTGTGGCGCGTGAGGCTAGAAAAAGAGGAATTAAGGTGCTGTTGTCAGGCGATGGGGCAGATGAATTATTTGGCGGTTATTCGTGGTATAAGTGGTTTTCTCATTCTGCTATGAACTTGCCTGACATATCGGATAATCCATCTGTTTCCATGCATTCTATGGGCCTTTCTGCGGAGCAGATCATTTCCTGTATTGCAGCTTACGCGCCTGCCAAGCGTGCATGGGCGTGGCATTACTATGCATCCGAACAAGAAAAGGCGGATTTATTCACGCAGGATATATCAAATAATGCGTTGAGTTCTGTAAGGATATTTGAATCCTATAAGCCTACAGGTGCGTGGGAAGTTATGGACTATATAAGGCAGGATCGCGCGTGTTATCTGCCTAATGAAATGATGGTGAAATTGGACCGCATGACCATGGCGCATTCTGTAGAAGGACGCGCCCCCCTGGTTGCGCCATCTATATTGAATTTTGTAAAGAATTTAAATTATGAGCATATGGTTAAAGGGGATGTACTAAAACCTCTCTTGCGGGCGGCATTTGATGATTTACTTCCTGCTTCAATAACGCGTCGCGCCAAGCATGGTTTTCGGGTGCCGATCGATACATGGTTGAAAGGTGAATGGAATGATCTTTTTGAAGAAGCATTCTCCAGTGCATCAGCTCTTCATCGCTTGGGCATTCTCTCAAAGGATGCAAGAGAGAAGGCAGTCCGTATGCTGCATGATCCGATGCGTGTTAACGGTCACAGTCTTTTCTGCTTTATAATTCTAAATCTTTGGCTGGAGCAGAACAAAGCAATTTCAAGGTTATAGTATGGACGACATGCGCGATCCTCTTATGCACTTTACCTTTCAAAGGATCTTTGATGACAAGAATCTTTTTTATTCTTCCCATGAAGGAATTTTTGTGAGGGATACTGAAGCAAATGTTGTTTTGTCACATGCGAATACGCTGAAAATTATTGGGCATCATTTCAATCCGCAGAAAAGGCATCGTGTTGTCGTTATAGGAAGTCCCATATGGAATTATCATGTTTCCCGTGATGTGCTTGCTTCCGAGTTATCTTCACTTGATCCAAATAAGGTCGAAAGTATCGTATCGCGTATAAATGGGGAATTTTCATTAATATCATTAGATGAGATATCAGGTACGTTGCGAGTTTTTACCGATCGTTTTTCATCCTACCCGATATTTTGGGCGCTTACGCAAAAGGAATTTTGCTTAAGCTATGCATATATTGATCTTGTACAGCATTGCAGGCATTGGCCGGGATTTAAGCTGAGATCTGAAAAGGCGTATGAATTTTTTATCTTGCAGCGTCTGATGGGTAATCAAACGCACGACAACTGCACTCTGTATTTGGAGCCAGCATCATGCCTGACGGTCACAGTTGATAAAAAGACAACGGTGCATTCTTACTGGCGACCTGACTACGAAAAGAACAGGTCACGGAATCGTACACAGGCGATTAATTTATTCTCAGATCTTTTGTCTCAAGCGATTGAGCAACGATTCGGTACAACCCAGCAGGGCACGGGCCTTTTTCTAAGTGGAGGGCATGATAGTCGTCTAATTGCGGTGCACACACAAAGGCCACTGACTTGCTATACATTGTCCTTTGAAGATAATTATGAAGTTCAGTGCGCGCGCCGTATTGCGCAAGCATCAGGTCATCCGCATGTGTTTTCCAGGCTTAATCAGAATTTCTTTGAAGACAGCTTTGATGTTGCAGCAAATCTATGTTCAGGGCTCTTTGCAACCGATCACAGTCTATTTTTGCACGATTACATGAGCCCTCGCTTGCATTCTGATATCTATCTGCACGGACATGGCCTCGATTTCATGTTTCAGGGCATGTATCTTTATGCACGCCATAAAAACTTGTTCGGATACTCTATACCTCCTAAAGAATTCTTGCCCTTGCCAGAAGATTTAAGCAGGAGTTTCATTGATGGCATATCTTATCGACTAAAATTTAATTTTCGGGGCCTATTAAATCATGCTGTCCACAAAGAATTTGAACAGCATCTATACGATACTGTGAAAGATGTTGAGCATCGTGCACAGGCGCTTTCAGATGATCGAAGAGATCACTGGGAATATCTTACATTCCACCATCTTTCACGTCATTATACATTCTCAAATATTCTAAGTCAGAGAACATGTGGTGAAACTAGAACGCCATGTCTCGATAATAACATTTATGATTTTTATCTCTCTCTTCCATATGAAATGCGCTTGAATGCAGATATGATGCGTGGCGCTTTGTATAAGAAGAGCCCGCATGTGGCAAATTTACCTGCAGCAAATCATGCGCTTCCTGCGGGGTGGAACCCGTATCATAAGGCTATCTTGCTAATGGTTAGAAAGGGGCTGCGTCATATCACGATGAATAAATATGCCGCAGGACCATCTGGTAAAGACCGAACATGGCCTGATCGCGATGAATATTTTCGTAGCCATGAAAAGTATAGGAATTTGGCATTTTCCGCTCTTTATGATAGGGACTTTCGTGAATTTTTGAATTTTCTTGATTGGGATAAATTGGAGTCCATACAATCAGGAATTTTGAATCAAAAATACAGCGGAGCATTCTTGATAACACTACTCAGTTACTATCGTTTTTATAGAACTGTTTTCCCTTTATAGCGCCTAGAGGAAAGAGCATGTGCGGATTTGTCGGTTGTAAACTGAGGCGTCCTTTGAATCAGGCCGATATTAATATGCTTCGCCATATGCGAAAGGCCATTAAATATCGTGGGCCTGACGATGAAGGCGAATTTTTTGATGTAGAGCAGGGGCTTTATCTTGGGCATAATCGCCTCGCGATAATTGATCTAGATTCGCGTTCAAAGCAGCCCATGAAACGCGGCAATCATGTGATCGCGTATAATGGTGAAATATACAATTACCTTGAGCTTAAAGAGAAGCTCTTAGGTGTAGCTGATTTTCAGACAACAGGCGATACAGAGGTCTTGCTGGAAGGCTGGCGTTATGAAGGCATTCGAAGCCTGGCTCCTTTAGATGGCATGTTTGCCTTCGCCCTTTGGAATGGCCACCAATTATTTCTTGTAACGGACTGGTTTGGTGAGAAGCCGCTCTATTATTTTGAAAATTCTGAAGGGCTGTATTTTTCTTCTGAGCCTGGTTCATTGATTGATGCTTTGCAGATCAGCTTTGAGCCCGATGAACAAGCGCTCTCTGATTTCTTATATTTAGGCTATGTGCGTGCGCCAAAGACGGGGTTCAAGAACTTAAGTGTTTTATCTCCTGCATCTGTTTTGCAATTGCAAAGTGACGGCACTAAAGAAATTTCACGATATTGGGACTTACCACAAGAAACTGGACATTTACCATTGAGCCGTTCGCTAATTCAGGAGACTAAAGATCGCCTATGTATTTCGCTACAACGACGCCTTCGAAGCGATGTTCCTGTTGGATTATTTCTTTCAGGCGGTGTTGACAGCAGTCTGTGTGCTGCATTGTGCAAGTATGAGCTAGGGATTGATTTGCATACTTATACAGTTTCATTTCCTGATGGGCACGATGAGAGTGTTGCAGCCAGTGCAATTGCCAGTCACCTCAAGCTTTCTCATACTATTATTCCTTCACAGAATGATGATGCAGGTGGGATTAAGATTCTTGCTGATTTATTTGGCATCCCCAATGATAATATGACGGCGCTGGCGATATATCAGATGTGTGCTGCAGCGAAGAAAAATCTTACAATTGCGATTACTGGACTTGGTGGAGATGAGATTTTCTATGGCTATAACAGGTACGAGCATTTTTATAAGAACAGAATGTTCTACTGGCTCGCCAATCACGCGAAATTTGTATTAAAGGGTTTGTCTTACATATTGCCCGGCCAGCAATCCTCTTTGATTAAGGATTTGTCACAAGGGGATCGGGATTGGCAATTTCTGAGAATTAAGAACGGGGCGGCATTTGATCTGTATAAAAAAATAATACCGCCTAAGGGGCATTTCATAGAGAAATTCATACCATTTTTTGAAGCAACGCGTGAATTTGATATTCAGAATTCTTTGCCTCAGAGCTTCATCCCTTCTGTAGACCGAGGGAGTATGCGTGCTTCTGTAGAGGTTCGAACTCCTTTTCTTAATCGCGATCTTTACGAATTCATTCGTACTCTGCGTCAGAGCGATCTTATTGCAGGTGGTAAAAAATTCTTGGCAAGAACAATATTGCAGGAATACTTGCCGCTTAATCTTCTGACAGAAGGAAAGCAAGGATTTGTTTATCCTGCAAAACGGCATATCAGCAGCGATGATATTTTGCATTCTGCTCTTGCAAAGCTGCACCAAGGATTTTCAAGAAGCGTCATAGAAGATATTTGCACAGATACCAGTAATGCCCAAAACACATTGCTGATGTTACGTTTGTCCTTGTTGACTTATTTCACAACGCACTTTCATTCACATCAAAAAATAGCGGCATAAAAGAACATGCGGATCCTTTATGTTTGTAGGTTGTATACAGCATTTGAAGACTGCCTTGCCCGGCAATATTGGGAGCCCAAGGGCGTTCCTACAGTGGCAAAGCTTATTGACGCTATGAACGCTGATCCAGACATTGAACTCCGTGTGATATGGGCTTGTAAGGATTATAATTCGAAATGGTTGCAACCAAGGGCAATTGTAGCCAGATTATCCCGATTAAAAAATTCTGTTCTGATCTTGCCCGGAAAAGCTTCAATACCATTTTGGCTGGGAAGAGCTAGAGAGAAGTTAAGGGAGTGTTTGCATCTTTACTGGATATATAAACAGGCGTGCGCCTTTAAGCCGGATCTTATTTACTTTGATCGTGTTAATATTTTTCCTGCTGCAATATTCGCGCGTTATAGCCGTTTTCCAGTGGTTTGGCGCGTAATGGGCGTAATAGAAGGTATGCATCAGCATGCAAATAGTCCTAAAATCAGATCCGTCATATCCAGATGGTTGTATCGCAGTCCATTTAAGGCAGTTATATGTACAAGAGATGGTAGTAATGGGCAGTCATGGATGAATAAAGTATTAGGCCCTTATACCAGCAAACATTACTTATTGAACGGCTTTGATCGTGCACAAGAAGCTTCAGAATTACCGATAGATATCCCACAACATAAAACCATTATTCTTTTCGCAGGCAGGCTTGAACATATTAAGGGATTAAATGAACTAGTGCATGTTTGCGAGTTGCTAAGAGATTCTCGTTGTAATTCGATTCATGTTCTAGTTGCTGGATATGGGAGCGCAGAATCGTGGATTCGCGAAGAAATCAAAAAAAGAAAACTCGATGAATTTTTTACTTTTGCGGGCGCTCTAACACCTTCGCAGATGCGTAAGGCGCGTTCTATTTCCGATATATATTTATCTATGAATACCCATGGAAATTTAACGAATACGGTGATCGAGGCACTATGTGACGGGTTATGTACGATTATTCCTACGAGTAACCACGAAACAGGCATAGATCAGGATACGGATGTCTTCATTCCGGATGATGTTGTTCTTCGTTATGGGCTGCAAAACGATACAGTAGGTTTAGCAAAGCTATTGCTTGAGTTACTTAGTAATCCAAATCAAATTGAATACTATAAGAAAAGCGCGAGCAATTTTTCATTATCGCACATTCCGAGCTGGAAGGAGCGTGTTGAAATGGAAATTTCTATTCTTAGAAGTATCGCTCAAAGCAGTATATAATCATGCCTAATTTTAAGATGTCACATCATGACAATATCACGATACCCCACCACCACGCCCGCCTGGTGGCGGAGATCAGGCGGCATGATGAATTGTATTACACCCAAGATGCGCCAGAGATTACGGACGCGGAATATGATGCGCTGCGCCGTGAGCTGGAAGCGCTGGAGCAAGCGCATCCGGAGCTGATCACCGCGAACAGCCCGACGCAGACCGTTGGCGCAGCGCCGGCGCGGGGGTTCAAGAAGGTGCGCCACAGCGCGCCAATGCTATCGCTGGGAAATCTGTTTACGCCGGAGGATGTGCAGGATTTTGTCGATCGCATTCGCCGTTTCCTGAATATGACGGATGACGCACCACTGACATTCCTGGCGGAGCCGAAGATCGACGGCCTGTCTTGTGCCTTGCGCTATGAGCGTGGCCACCTGGTTCAGGCGGCCACGCGCGGTGACGGGGAGGAGGGCGAGGACATCACAGCGAATGTGATGACGATTGCCGATCTTCCCAAAGGTCTGCCGCCTGGTGTACCGGATATTGTAGAGATCCGCGGTGAAATTTACATGCGCAAGGATGATTTTGCTACGCTTAACGAGCGGCAGGCAGCGCAGGGAAAACAGATTTTTGCCAACCCGCGCAACGCGGCGGCGGGATCGGTGCGGCAGCTGGATGCAACGATTACGGCTCAGCGCCCGCTGCATTTCTTCGCTTATGGGATGGTGGGTCTGTCAGCGTATCAGACCCATGATGCAATGCTGTCCACCTTGAAATCCTATGGTTTTGCGCTGGCGCAGCCGCAGCGCCTGTGTGCCAGCGTGCAGGCGATGCAGGAATATTATGAGACTGTGCAGACGCTGCGCGCGACGCTGCCGTATGACATTGACGGCGTGGTATATAAGGTAAACGATCTGGCGCTGCAGGCGCGGCTGGGGTTTGTGTCGCGCGCGCCGCGCTGGGCGGCGGCGCATAAATATCCGGCGGAAAAGGCCATCACCGCCGTTACGGCGATTGATATTCAGGTGGGCCGCACGGGGACGCTGACACCTGTGGCGCGGCTGGCGCCGGTGAATGTCGGCGGGGTGATCGTGTCGAACGTCACGCTGCACAACGAAGATGAAATCGCGCGCAAGGACGTGCGCGTGGGCGATACGGTGGTGGTGCAGCGCGCCGGCGATGTTATCCCGCAAGTGGTTGAAGTACTGCACGACAAACGGCCGCCAGATGCGCGGCCCTATGAATTTCCGGATGTGTGTCCGGTCTGTGGATCGCAGGCGGTGCGGGAGGAGGGCGAGGTGGCGCGGCGCTGCACCGGTGGCTTGATTTGTCCGGCGCAGGCGGTTGAGCGGCTGCGGCATTTCGTTTCACGTCTGGCGTTTGATATTGAGGGGATGGGTGAGAAAATCATTCAGGAATTCTGGGATGAGGGGCTGGTGCGCAGCCCAGCCGATATTTTCCGGCTTGAGGAAAAGAACAAGAATTTGCTGAACCCGCTGCAGCGGCGCGAGGGCTGGGGCGAGAAATCGGTGGCGAATTTGTTCGCGGCCATTGCAGCGCGGCGCGTGATTTCGCTTGATCGCTTTATCTACGCGCTGGGCATCCGCCAGGTAGGGGAGGCAACGGCCAAGCGCCTGGCGGCGCATTATGGGACATGGGATGCGTTTAAAAGCAGCGTAGCGAGTAGCGATGATTTGATAGCGATTGAGGACATCGGCCCGTCGGTGGCAGGGGATATTATCGCGTTTTTTGCCGAGAAGCATAATCAGGATGTGCTGGCGGATCTGGAATCACAGCTGAGCATTCAGCCCTATGAGCGCCAGAGCCGCAGCGATCATGTTCTGAGCGGCAAGACGGTCGTATTCACCGGAACGCTGGAGAAAATGGGCCGTGCTGAGGCGAAAGCCCTTGCCGAGCGGCTGGGGGCAAAAGTGGCGGGCTCCGTGTCGGCGAAAACCGATTACGTCGTGGCGGGTGCGGATTCGGGATCGAAGCTGAAGAAGGCGCAGGAATTGGGCGTGCGCGTGCTCAGCGAAGACGCGTGGCTTGAAATTGCAAAGGCTTAAACCGCGCCTTGCTGGTCGCGCAGATCATAGAGGCGGTCCATCGCCTTTTCGATCTCGGGCGGGTAATCGCGGCGTTCGACAAACTCCCCGCCGCCGGAATTGCGTGTCATCGCCAGCTCCAGCGCCTTGGTCAGAATCTCGGCCACTTTGATGTCTTTTTGCTCCAGCGCGAGTTCCAGCGCGGAAAGGATACGGTCGCTCAATCGGATTGACTCGCGGTCTTTGTTATTCATGATTTTATTCCTCCACTTTGGCTTACTATAGCGGTGTTTGCGCCGCGCTTTCAAGCGCCAGCAATAAATCATCAAATCCGGCCCAGAACGCGCTGCGGATTTCGTCTTTCTCCATCAGGATTTCGTGCCGCGCACGAGGGAATTCCAGCAGCCGGATATGGGGTAAAATCTTCGCCGCGCGGCGGATCGCGCGGTTGTCCACAAACGCCTCGATCCCGGCCAGCGCCATGATGCCGGGAATGGTGATCGCTTTGAGATCTTCGTCGCGGATGGCCAGGCAGGAGCGCACGGCCTCATACACCCATTTGTATGTCACACCGCCAACCTGCAAATCGGGATCAGCCAGGCACCAAAGGTTATGAACTGCATCGCGCACGGCATCGCCGGAGAAAAAGCCGCGTCCCGGCGTCGGGCGCATGAGCGTCGTCCAGTCGCCGGCGCCGGGGGCGTAAGCCTCCCCGCGCAAATGTGCCACCAGGCGCGTCATGCGCAGGCGGATCATCCCCGGCCAGCGCGCAAGGGCGAAAATGCCCAGCATCGGCGCCGAGAGCGCGTAGGCTTTGAATATGGTGGGATTCTGGATGAGATAGCGCAGCCCGATATTCCCGCCCATGGAATGCGCGAGGAGGATCAGTTGTGATTGGGGACACATTAATTTAATGTGTCCCCGGATGAGTTCGTCTAAATCCTTCACGTCTTCGTCAAAGCCGGTGCTATGCCGTTTGTGGGGATTGGGCAGATAGCGGCCCGAGCGCCCCTGCCCGAACCAGTCGATCACGAATACGCCGAGATTGCGTTTGAGCAGATCATGTGCCGTTTCGAAATATTTCTCGCAGAATTCCGAGAGGCCGGGAAGAACGACGACGATGGCGCGGGGATTCTCCGGCACCGCAAAACCATAGCGAATGCGGCGGCTTTCACGCGTGTATGTACCCCATTGCCAGCCGGGTGGCGCCAGGAAGCGGGGTTCGAGAGAAGGCGGATTCGGCATCAATGCTCCAGCGCCTTGATGATTTCTTCCGTCATTTTTTTGGCGTCGCCCAGGAGCATGAGCGTGTTATCGGCGAAGAAGAGCGGATTGTCCACGCCGGCATAGCCCGCGCCCATGGATCTTTTTACAAAGAGCACCGTCTTGGCCTTTTCCACGTCCAGCACGGGCATGCCGTAAATCGGCGATGAGGGATCGGTTTTCGCGGCCGGGTTGGTGATGTCATTGGCGCCGATGACGTAGGCGACATCGGCCTGCGCGAAATCGCGGTTGATGTCCTCCATTTCGAACACGGAATCATAGGGCACGTTGGCCTCGGCCAGCAGGACGTTCATATGGCCGGGCATGCGCCCTGCGACGGGATGGATGGCGTATTTCACGTCGACACCTTCGCGCTTCAGCGCGTCGGCCATTTCGCGCACGGCGTGCTGGGCCTGCGCCACCGCCATGCCGTAGCCGGGGACGATGATGACGCGCTGCGCGTTTTTCATGATGTAGGCGGCGTCTTCCGCTGCGCCGATTTTGGCCTGCCGGTCGCCAACGGCGCCCGCGCTGGCGCTGGTCTCGCCGCCGAACCCGCCCAGGATGACATTGAGGAACGAGCGGTTCATCGCCTTGCACATGATGTAGGACAGGATCGCGCCGCTGGCACCGACCAGCGCGCCGGTGATGATCAGCAGATTGTTATGCAGGGTAAAACCGATGCCTGCTGCCGCCCAGCCGGAATAGGAATTGAGCATGGAGACAATCACCGGCATGTCCGCGCCGCCGATCGGCATAATCAGCAAGACACCCAAGGCAAAGGACAGCAGGGCGATGCACAGGAACAGAAAGCCGCTTTCGCTCATGCAAAATGCGATGATCAGCACCAGAAGCAAAATCCCCAGCGCGGCGTTGAGGACATGCTGACCCTTGAATTTGAGGGGCTTGCCGCTGATGCGGCCCTGCAATTTGCCCCATGCGATGATGGAGCCGGTGAAGGTGACAGCACCGATGCTGAGGCCCAGCGCCATTTCCAGCAAACTGCCGGCAGCGATGGCGCCCGGCGTGCCGATGTTATAGGCGCTGGGGTTCAGGAAGGCGGCCGAGGCCACGAACACCGCGGCCAATCCCACCAGCGAATGAAACCCGGCCATCAGCTCGGGCAGGGCTGTCATGGCGATGCGCTTGGCAATCCACCAGCCGATGCTGCCGCCGATCGCTATGCCGAGCACGACAAGGACATAGCCACCCATCTGCGGCAATGCCAGCGTCGTCAGGACTGCCAGCGCCATGCCTGCCATGCCGAGTTTTAACCCGCCGCGCGCACTTTCCGGATGCGACAGCCCTCGCAGCGCCAGAATGAACAGCACGGCGGAGACGAGATAGAGGAGGTGGGAGAGGGATTCCATGGCTATTATCCCTTCTTCTTAAACATTTGCAGCATGCGGTGGGTGATCATGAACCCGCCGAAGATATTCACCGAGGCCAGAATGATCGCGAAGAAGGCCAGAACCATTGAAAATCCCCCCGCCTGCATCAGGCCCGCAGCCAGAATGGCGCCGACGATGATGACGGATGATATCGCGTTGGTGATCCCCATGAGGGGTGAATGCAGTGCGGGCGTGACGCGCCAGACGACGTGATAGCCCACAAAACACGCCAGCACGAACACGGTTAGGCCCGTCACGAAAAACGGCACGTCGCCGCTATGCGCCTGGATGACGGTCATGGCCGTCTGGTCTGCGAGGCGGGCGGCGGAATCGGCCAGGGCCTGCGCCTGTTCAGCCAGATTTTGCACATCGTATTGCAGCATGTTGCTGGGCGTGTTGATTGTTTCGGGCATTACGCACCTTCCTTTGTTTTGAGGAGAATGGCTTTGATGATGTCATCCTCCGTGTTGAGTTTCAGCGCGCCGCTCTCTTTATCAATGATAAGCTGAAGCAGCGCGAGAACATTACGGGCATAAAGTGCGCTGGCATCGGCGGCCAGCAGAGAAGGAAAATTCCGGTGGCCGATGATGGTGACGCCGTTTTCTACGATGATTTTTCCAGGCTGGGTCAACGCGCAGTTGCCGCCATTTACGGCAGCCAGATCGGCGATGACCGCGCCGGGTTTCATGCGCGCCACCATTTCCTTGGTAATCAAAACTGGCGCGGCGCGGCCGGGGATGAGTGCTGTGGTGATGACGATATCCTGTTTGGCGATATGCTCTTCGATCAGGGCTTGCTGTTTCTTTTTATACTCTGCCGACATTTCCTTGGCGTAGCCGCCGGCAGTTTCGGCCTGTTTGAATTCTTCATCCTCGACGGCGATGAAGCTGGCGCCCAGCGACTGCACCTGTTCCTTCGAGGCGGGACGCACATCGGTGGCGGAGACGATCGCGCCCAGGCGCCGCGCGGTGGCAATCGCCTGCAAACCCGCTACGCCCGCGCCCATAATAAATGCCTTGGCGGGCGGCAGGGTGCCAGCGGCGGTCATCATCATTGGGAAGATGCGGCCGTAATGGTGGGCAGCTTCCAGCACGGCGCGATAGCCCGCCAGATTCGCCTGCGACGAGAGAACATCCATGGGCTGCGCGCGGGTGATGCGCGGCACCAGCTCCATCGCCAGACCCTGCGCGCCGGATTTATGAAGACCAGCGATAAATTCCTTTTCTTCGTGCGCATTCATCAGGCCGATGATCAGCGCGTCTTTTGAAAGTGCTATATCCTTGAGAGCATACGGTGCATTGACGCACAGGATGATTTGCGCCGCCTGAGCCGTTTTGGCTGCATCGGATACAATGGTGGCTCCGGCTTCCGCATAGTTATGATCTGTAAAACTGGCCCCGGTTCCGGCCCCCGCTTCGACGCTGACCTGAAGTTTCAGGGCGAGCATCTTTTTGACGGTTTCAGGGGTAGCGGCGACGCGTGTCTCATCAGGGGCACGTTCGCGCGGAATAAAGACGTTCAGGCTCACGATGGTCTCCTTTGAATCGTACAATGCCGCAAACTGCAAAGGGGGCACAATCATTATTGTGCTTGCTTAGGCGAGTGTCCCCACCACTTTGTAGCTTTATGTCATCAACCGCCAGTTATGATTGCTTGCCGATTCGCAGGTTATCCTATAAATTTTCATGAGGCGCAGTGATTTGCCTCGCGCCTGATTCGTCTTGCTCCTCTTTTGTCCCAGCTATGCGTTTGAAGCTTCTCCTCTTCGCGAGTGTCGCCTGGATTATGAGTCCATCCCTGAGCCATGCGCAAACGCTGAGCGAGACGGTGCAAAAGGCCCTGTCTTCCCACCCGAAGAATGAAGAGGCGCAAGCCTCGCTCGATGCGGCGCGCGAAGATGCCGAGGAGCAGTTTTCCGGCTATTTCCCCAAAGTTTCCGTCGGCACGACGGGCGGGCGGATTTATGGCGATAACGCCACCAGCCGCGGCCTGTCGACTACGCGCGGCGAGGCGTATTCCTATCTGTGGGAGGGTAATATATCGGCGCGGCAGATGTTGTTCGACGGTTTCGAGACCGATAACAAAGTGCGCGCAGCGAATGCGCGGGCGGGTTCAGCGAAAATGAGCGCAGCCGATGCGCGTGAACAGCTTGCGGCCCGTGCCGCGCAGGCCTATATCGAGTTGCTGCGCGCGCGGACGGGGCTGGCGATGCTAAAGACGCATGAGAAGAAGGTCGATAATTATCTGGCGCGGATCAAAAGCATGGTCGATCAGGGCGCGGCGGATGAGGCTGATCATCAGATGGCGCGCGATATTCGCGTTATTTTGGATGGGCTGATTACCGATTACAAAGGCCAGATGCGCGCCGCAGAAGGCAATATGCTGGAGATTGCGGGTACGTTGCCGGAAGGGCCCCTGAAAAAGCCAGCTGTGCCGATGCAGGCGATTCCGGCGAACAGCGATGAGGCGGTGCGTCAGATCCTTGCCAATCATCCGGCTCTGCGCGCGGCGGCGCTGTCGGCGAAATCCAGCACGTATGATATTCAGGCGCAGAATGCACAGCTTTATCCCGATGTCAGCGGTGAATTGTCTTATCTTAAAAGTGACAAGCGTGATCTGATCGGCGGCGAAATGGAAGACGCACGGGCCGTGGTTAAACTGAACTGGGCATTTGACACCGGCGGCGCCACGATGGCGCGCATTGCCCGCAGCCGCGATGAAGAACGCGCCGCACAGGCGCGGCAAAAAGAACTTGAGCGCACGCTGATGCGTGATGTGCGGCTGGCCTATGCGGAATATGACACCGCGCGCGAGCAGATCATCCATCAGGAGAAGCGGCGCAAGCTCAATAAAACATTAATGGATACGTACGGGTCTAAATTCGAGGGCGCGCAAATATCCTTGCTGCAACTGATGCAGGCCGATAATCAGCTGTTTATTACGGAGCTTGAGAAAATGAATGGCGAGCATCGCTTGCTGGCTGCACAATTTGCCATCATCGCCGGCATGGGGCGGATGCAGGAAGCGCTCGGTCTGGGTGGTTTGCAGAAGGTCAGCGCCCATGAGCCGTGATCCGCTGCTGGAATCCCTGGTTTACCTGACGGCTCATCACGGACGCGCGCGATCAGCATCGGCGATCCGCGCCGGGTTGGCCTATGATGCCAAAGGCATGGGGCCGGGTCTGTTTTGCCAGGCGGCGGAGCGCATGGGACTGAAGGCGGCGTTGCTGCAAAAGCCCGCGATTGCCGCGATTGCGGATTCTGTTTTGCCTGTCGTGTTGTTACTAAAGGAGGCGCAGGCGCTGGTGCTGCTGCGGCGGCGGGGGGATATTCTGGATGTGTTCGATCCTGCGCTGGGCCGCGCGCGGGAGATGAACAAGCAGGATCACGAGGCCTATGGCGGCTATGCGCTCTACGTTTCGCCGCGGCCCGAATTTTTGAATCCGGAAACGCCCGATCCGCAGGACATGCGTCGGCACTGGTTCTGGTCGGTGGTGTGGGAAAATCGCAAGGTCTACGGGATGGTTTTGATTGCAGCTGTGCTGATTAATCTGTTCGCGCTCGCGGGACCGCTATTCATCAAGAACGTCTATGACCGCGTCATTCCCAATGAGGCGATCGAGACCGGCTGGGCGCTGGGGCTTGGCGCGCTTATCGTTTTTGTCTTTGATTTTATCTTGCGCAATCTTCGCGCTTATCTCATCGACATTGCCGGACGCCGGATAGATGTTTTGGCAGGCGCGCGGATTTTCGATCACCTGATGGATATGCGCATGGCACATCGTCCGCGCTCGAGCGGGGCGTTCGCCAATATGTTGCGTGATTTTGATTCCGTGCGCGAGTTTTTCACATCAGCAACAGTTACGGGGCTGGTGGACCTGCCTTTCGCGCTGTTTTTTATCTTTATTATCTTTCATCTGGGTGGTGCGCTGGCCATGATTTTGCTGGGGCTGACGTCGCTTGTTATGATCGCGGGCGCATTGATCCATTTGCATCTTAAGGGCGTCGTGCGTGGCGCCGTGCGCACGGCGGAGACAAAGCACGGCCTTCTGGTGGAGAGCATCAATGGGCTGGAGACCATAAAGGCGGTGGGCGCAGACGGACATTTCCGCGCACGCTATGCCGCGCAGATGGCGTTGAATGCGCGCTACGGTCAGGCTTCGCGCTTCTGGTCGGGGATGGGCATTAATCTGGCCAATCTCGCGCAGCAAAGCGCGTCGGTGCTGCTGGTGCTGGCGGGGATGTATCTGGTTCAGAGCGGCGATATGACGGTGGGGAGTCTCATTGCCGCTGTCATTCTGGCGGGGCGTGCGCTGGCGCCGATTGGCCAGGTTGCGAATTTGATGGCGCGCTATCATCAGGCCGGCAGCGCCCTGCGCACGCTCGAAGCCGTGATGCAAACGCCGGTTGAGCGCCCGGCGGGCCGCGTCTTTCTCAGCCGCCCGAACTTGAAAGGCGCGATCGCTTTTGAGAATGTCAGTTTCGCCTATCCCGGCGTGGCGCGGCCGGTACTGCAGAATGTCAGCTTTCGCATCCAGCCCGGCGAGCGCGTAGGAATCATTGGTCGCGTGGGTTCGGGCAAGAGTACGATCGCGCGTCTGATGATGGGGTTGTATGAAGCCGATGAAGGGGTAATCTTGCTGGATGAGACGGACACGCGGCAGATTGATCCGGCCGATATACGCCGCGCGATGGCGTATATCGCGCAGGATGTAACACTGTTTTCCGGTAGTGTCCGCGATAACATCGCCATTGGATCGCCGTGCGCCAGCGAAGAAGAAATTCTGGCTGCCGCGCAGGCATCGGGCGTGCATGAGTTCGTCGCGCGTCATCCCATGGGTTATGATGCGCCGGTGGGCGAGCGCGGCGAAGGCCTTTCGGGCGGACAGCGCCAGGCGGTGGCGCTGGCGCGCGCCTTGCTTGCGGGGCCTCAAATTTTCGTCTGCGACGAGCCGACCAATGCGCTGGACATGCAGGCGGAAGAGGGCTTCAAGCGCACAATCCGCGAGCAAACGCAGGGCAGGACGCTGGTCTTGATTACCCATCGCAACAGCACGCTGGATTTGCTGGACCGCTTGATCCTGATCGATCAGGGTCGCGTGGTGTTGGATGGGCCGCGTGAGCAGGTTCTGGCCGCACTGGCCGCAGGGCAGGTCAAAGTGCCCAAGGAGGCGAGCCGCGCATGAGCAAGATCAAGCAATCGCTGCGCCGGTTCGAGCATCTGGCCTTCGGCGCGCAAGGCGAGGGTGAGGCAGCGTTTATGGACGATGTGCACAGCGCGCAAAACTTGCAGCCTTCGCGCGCAGCGCTGGCAATGTTTTATGTGGTTGCGGCCCTGTTTATCATTGCGCTGCTCTGGGCGGCAATCACGCATATCGAGGAAATTACGCGCGGGCAAGGGCGCGTGGTGCCTTCGCGCGAGATTCAGATCGTGCAGTCTCTGGAAGGAGGTATTCTCGCGGAATTGCTGGTGCAGGAAGGGCAAAAGGTTGAGAAAGATCAGGTGCTCATGCGCCTGAGCGATGTTCAATTTTCCTCGGAAGAACGTGGCGCCGAAGCTAAGCTCGCAGGTTTGAAGGCCAAGCGTGCGCGCCTGTCGGCTGAGGCGGTCGGGCAAGCGCCGGTCATGCCGGAGGATGTAGCGACGACGCACCCGGAGATGGTGAAGATCGAGATGGATCTTTATGCCTCGCGCAAGCGGGAGTTGGATAATTCCATGGGAATTTTGGAGGACAAGATCAACAAGGCCTTGGCCGATCAGGCGGAGACACAGGCGCAGATCGAGCGCTTGGGTGAAAGTGCGCGGCTGTTGAACGAGGCGCTGGCGATCACGCGCAAGATGGTGGAACAGCGCGCCATGCCCAAGCTGCAGCAGATCAACCAGGAGCGCGAGCTAAACGACACCGAAGGTCAGTTGAAGGCCAGTCAGGAGCGGCTGAAATCTCTGGATGCCGATCTGGAAGTGGCACGCAAGGAAAAGGAAAGCCAGAACGCACGCTTCCAATCTTTGGCGCTGAGTGAGATGAATGATGTCGAAACACAGATTGCTGGCCTGTCGGAGCAGTTGAAAACCATTGGTGATCGCGTGGACCGGGCCGAGCTGCGTGCGCCCGTGGCCGGGATAGTGAATGCGATTGCGCTCAAGACGATTGGCGGGGTGATTGAGCCGGCGATGAAATTGGTGGAGATTGTGCCGCTCGATGAATCGTTGAAAATCATCGCCCGCGTTGGGCCGGAGCAGGTGGCCTTCCTGCGCCCCGGCCTGCCGGCGAAGGTAAAGATCACGGCTTATGATTCCCACAAATACGGCGCGCTGGACGGCACGTTGGCGCGGATTGCCTCGAATTCGCAGACCGACCAGGAGGGCAATGTCTTTTTCGAGATCGAGGTGCACACGGCGCGCAATCATCTGGGGCCGGAGAACGCGCCGCTGCCGATCACGCCGGGGATGGTGGCGGATGTTGATGTCATCACCGGCAAGCGTAGTATTCTGGATTATCTGCTCAAGCCGATTTTTCAGGCTCAAGAACGCGCGCTGACGGAGCGATAAAATGCGCGGGATTTTGCAGACACTCTTTCTTCTGGCCTTGCTGGCGGGGCTGGTGGGCTGGAGCGATGCCGACAATGTGGTGCGCCAGCGTCTGCAATTCGCTGTGTTTGACACGTATAACCGCCTCTATCCGCGTCCGGCGCCGGAGGGCGCACCGGTTGTGATCGTTGATATCGACGAGCAATCACTCAAGGAACTGGGGCAATGGCCCTGGCCGCGCACAGTGCTTGCGCGGCTGGTGGATCAGCTGGCGGCGATGGGCGCAAAGGCGGTGGCGTTTGATATGGTTTTTGCCGAGCCCGACCGCACGACGCCCGTTCGCATCGCTCAGGCCTTGCCGACGGGCAGCGATTACGACGCCGTGCGCCAAAGCCTGACGCAGTTGCCTGATCATGATGCAATCTTTGGCGCGGCTATTGCTCGCAATGGCCGGGTTATTACCGGATTTACCCATGCGGCGGAGAAGGACACGCTGGCGCCGCCAGTACTGCGCCAGCCGTTTCTGGTGCGTGATGCCGACCGTAAGAATTTTCTCCTGCAGGCGCAAAATCTGCATGGCGCGGCCAATACATTGCCTGTTCTTACGGCCGGCGCGGCGGGCAATGGCAGTTTCATCGCCAGCCCGGCAGGCGACGGGATCTTGCGCGAGGTTACGCTGGTGTTCAGTGGCGAGCCGGCCTTCGGGCCGCAAATTTACCCGGCGCTGAGTATTGAGGCGCTGCGCGTTGCGCTGGGTGGGGCCGGCGGATTTTCACGTATCGAACCTGCGACGCAGCAGCGTTTTTACGATCCGGATTATTTGCTGCGGATTGGATCTCAGACCGGTAAGGATTTCATGGCGCGCGTTCAAATCCCGCTGGATGCAGACGGGCATCTGTGGGTGTATTACCGTCCCCTGATGCGTGAAAATTACATTCCAGCCCATCAGGTGATTGATGCCGCGATGAGTGATGCGATTGCGCTAAAAATAAAAGATAAGATTGTTTTGGTTGGTGCGTCGCCGGAAGGGTTGAAGGATGTGCGCTCGACACCGCTTGATCTGTTCGTGCCGGGTGTTGAGGTGCATTTTAACGTGATCGAGCAGACATTGCAGGGTAAATTCCTGCTTCGGCCGTATTTCATTAAAGGCATGGAGGCGCTCGTCATTGGCGCGATGGGGCTGGCCATTATCGCGCTCACGCCATTTCTCGGTGCACTTGGTATGATGTTGATTGCCACCGGGTTTATCGTGGCCAGTTTTGCAGGATCGTTCTACGCCTTTCATACATGGGGTTTGTTGCTTGATCCGCTCTATCCGGCCCTGTGCGTCGGGATTATTTTTTCATTCTCCGCGCTGTTTTCCTTCATGCGCGCCGAGGCGCAGCGGCGGCAGGTGCGCCAGGCATTCGGGCTTTATATTTCACCCGATTATATGAAGGAGTTGACGCGCAATCCGGGCAAGCTGCAGTTGGGTGGTGAGACGCGAGAACTCAGCATCATGTTCACCGATATCCGCAACTTCACGACTATTGCCGAAGGGATGAACCCGGCGGCGCTCATTACGCTCATGAATGATTTCCTGACGCCGATGTCAGAGCAGGTGATGCGCCAGCGCGGCACGATCGACAAATATATTGGCGATGCGATGATGGCGTTTTGGAACGCGCCGCTCGATGATCCCGATCATGCGCGTCATGCCTGCCGCGCAGCGCTGGGGATGCAGAGTGTTCTGGAGCCGATCAATCAAAGACTTGCGCTCGAGACGCCTCTGCGCGTAGGGATTGGGCTGAACACGGGACCCTGCGCGGTGGGGAACATGGGCTCGCGGCAGCGCTTTGCCTATTCGGCGCTGGGCGATGCGGTAAATCTGGCTTCACGGCTTGAGGGTCTGACGAAAACTTACGGCGTTCCGGTTCTGGCGGGTGAGGCGATTGTTTCGCGCGCGCCTGAGTTTGCATTTCTGGAAGTTGATCTGATCCGTGTGAAAGGTAAGAGCCAGGCCGTGCGGGTTTATGCGCTGCTGGGGGATGAGGCATGCGCGCAGACCCCGGAATTTAAGGAACTGACACAGAATCACGATAAATTTTTAAACCTCTATCGCGCACAGAAGTGGGAAGAGGCGCTGGCCGCACTCACGCCGAACGCGAAACTGGATGCGCTTCATGAAGTCTACCGCAAGCGTATCAGCGCATTCAAGGATACCCCGCCGCCTGCAGATTGGGATGGCGTGTTCAAGGCGCAGACGAAGTAGTTTTTGCCTGCCTTATAACTTTTTCTCGTTTTATTGAGATTGTTCTCGTCAATTTTTTTACCACCAAGGCACTAAGGACACGAAGAATTACAAAGATGCTTTATATTTCTAGATTATAATTACTTGTGTGTTGGTGGTTACTTTGGTTGAACAGTGTTACTGCTTTTGTAATAGATGCTGTCTTATTAGGATCTTTGAATCCGCGCGTTGCAAAAAGGCGTAGTTGTTCTGAACGTTTACTGTCTAATAAAGACAATGTTGGCTCATTTTGTCCTGGTCCGCCGCTTTGATCAAATTGAGAAAATATCAAATTTTCGGGTCTAATGACTGCACATTGTATAGGTGCGGTAATATCATAGAGCCTGAAAATTTCTACTTCACCCTCTGTACCTAAATCAGGATAGACGGTATGGGCAGGGAAAATTTCTTTACTCAGTGCCCACTGACCTGTAGCCATTATAACAACGGATGCTTCTTTTGCACTGACTACAGAAATATTTTGCTTAGAACGCGATAGTGTTTCGAAAAATCTCTGCTGCAATTCAGTTGCCTTATGACTCACTGAAGAACTTTTTAAGCACTTTCCAATGGACATAAGTTCAGTAATTAATGGTTGAGGGGTGTCCTTTTGTAGAAGGATTTTAATACGTGCGTCACTTCCAAAACCGATTATTATCCTGGAACCGTCAGGTGTAAATGTTGGTGAACGAATTTCTGTCCACATCATGTCAACATGCGGCCCTGGTAAATCGGCATGCCTTCTGTGTGAAGGATTTCTTTCAGATAGATGGGGAGTGGTGAGTTTTATGTTATTCCCATCTACCGTCCATTCTCCAAAACTAACCACAGCATGTTGATGTGAACCGCGCACGACAACGGACTTTTCTGGTGTACCGTCAGCATTTGAAACAAACACATTTATCAAATTCATAGCGTTACTCATGGGGACTATAATATGCATACAGGACACGATCTGTCAAATAATTGTGGTTTTTCTTGTGAAATTAAGGCGGAGATATGCAGCTTAAGAACAGTGAATATCTGCTAGAATTTTGCACTTTTCTTGAATGATAGGCATCAGCGTCTGGTCGGCGGTATCAGGAATAACCTGTGTGTATACCCAGCCGTCGCGTTTGAGGATGGCAAACACAGGAACTTTGCCCGCTGCACTCACGCCGAACGCGAAACTGGATGCGCTTCATGTGGTCTACCGCAATCGTATCACCGCATTCAAGGAGAACCCGCCCGGCGATGATTGGGATGGGGTTTATAAGGCGGTGGGGAAGTAAGGGCTCCAAAAAATCATAAAGAAAAATTTTTTAAACAATCCGGGGACGCAACAAAAAGGTTGCGTCCCCTTGTATGGTTTTAAATCTTCCGCGGTTTGAGCGGCTTGATTTCCTTGAGTTTACGCTCCCGCGCCAGTTCGTTTTCGATGAGGTCAAGCGTTTCGGCGAGCTGTTCGTTGATACTGCCGCCCTTGTTGATGATTCCGCCAGGCGGCACGAGGCCTAGTTTCTCAGCGATGTATTGATAGCCCTCAATCACGTCGCCGAGATCAAAGCGGAAGCGATCCTTGTCCAGCTTCTCCCCGGATTTCATATCCCACAGGCGGCAGTTGTCGGGTGAGATTTCATCCGCCAGAACCAGATACAGCTCGCCGTGTTCGCCCCAGATGCGCCCGAACTCCAGTTTCAGATCGACCAAACGCAATCCGATTCCGGAGAACAACCCTTGGAGATAGTCATTGATGCGCCAACTCATCGCCACCATTTCATCCAACTCATATGGGTCGGCCCAGCCGAAGGTGATGATATGCTCCTCATTGACCAGAGGATCGCCCAGCGCGTCATTTTTGTAATAAAACTCGACCAACGGGCGCCCAAGAATTGTTCCCTCATTCACGCCAAAGCGTTTGCACAGCGATCCGGCCGCGACATTGCGGATGACCAGCTCAATCGGTACGATTTCAACTTTGCGCACCATTTGCTCGCGCATATTTACTGAGCGCAGGAAATGCGTGGGGATGCCGATGCTCTCCAGCCGTGTCATCAAATGCGCCGAGATGCGGTTGTTCAAAACACCCTTGCCAGCGATTACGGCTTTTTTCTGTGCATTGAAGGCGGTGGCGTCGTCCTTGAAATACTGGATCAAGGTTGTCTGGTCCGGGCCTTCATAGATAATTTTTGCTTTGCCTTCGTAAATTTGCTTGCGGCGTGCCATGGGCAACTACAATCCTTGCGCGTGGTGACAAGGCCATTTCTATAGCATTTAAGAGTGCGAGTTCAAAGAAAAAAGCCCCGCATTTGGCCGGGGCTTTTCTTGCGACGAAGCAAGAATATTGTCTTTTACGTGGTCTTCCTGTTTAACTCGCCCGATTTTCGGTTGTGCGAAGTATGTTGCTCCCCAACACGATTGTATACTCTATGTTCTAATATATAGAAGGCAAAATGAGCGTATGCAAGAAAAAAGCGGAGGTAGTTCCCTTTAAGTAAGATTTATGCACGGATTTATTCTTTGCTCATATTTTTCTTGAAATTTGGCACAGCGCGGCCCATGTTCATCGGCAGGGTGCGAAAGGACAAGAGACAATGGATGCCGCGACAATCAAGATGTTGATAGAAAAAGGGATTCCTGACGCGCAAGTGAGCGTGGATGATGTGCGCGGCGATGGTCAGCATTTTGCGGCCTATGTGACGGCACCAGTTTTTATGGGAAAATCAAGGGTGCAGCAGCACCAGATGGTTTATGCCGCATTGAAGGATATTAGCAGTCAGATTCACGCGCTGGCGATACAAACCGGGGTTGCAAATTAATAAGGGAGAAAGCAATGCAAAACGTGATTTTCGAACGAATTGAAAAGGATCTTAAGGGCAATGATGTTGTCCTTTATATGAAGGGCACGGCGGCCTTTCCGCAATGTGGGTTTTCAGCGTTGGTGGTGCAGGTGCTATCGCAGCTGGGCGTGCCATTCAAGGATATCAACATTCTTGAAGACAGCGCCCTGCGCCAGGGCATCAAGGATTACACGAACTGGCCGACGATTCCCCAGCTGTACATCAAGGGTGAATTTGTCGGTGGCTGTGACATTGTGCGCGAGATGTATCAGAGCGGCGAGTTGCAGCAGCTGCTGTCTGATAAGGGCGTGGCGCATCAATCATCGGCGGCTTAAAACCGGCTTAGACGGCTGTCGCTGTAGAGGCTGCAGGACATGATAAGGCCGAAGGCGATCATTACCGCCAGCATCACCGATCCGCCGTAGGAAATGAGGGGCAGGGGAATTCCTACAACAGGAATCAGACCCATGACCATCGCGATGTTGATGAACACGTAAAGCGAAAAATTGAAGGTCAGGCCCAGCGCCAGAAACCGCCCGAAATTGTTGCGGCAGCGCAGGCCGATCCAGGTGCCGTAAATAAAGATCAGAGCAAACAAAAACAGCAAGAACAGGCCACCGATGAATCCCCATTCCTCGGCCCAGAGTGTGAAAATGAAATCCGTGTGTTTTTCCGGCAGAAAGTTCAAACGGCTTTGTGTGCCTTCCAGATATCCTTTGCCGCTGATGCCACCTGAGCCGATGGCGATTTTCGACTGGATAATGTTATAGCCCGCGCCCAAGGGGTCGTTTTCAGGATTAAGAAATGTCTCTACACGGCGCTTTTGGTAGTCATGCATGAACATCCAGACAACGGGAATTGCTGCCGCGCCAGCACCAATGCCAAGAATAAATAGCCAAAGCGGCGCGCCGGCCAGAAACACCATCGCTGCACCGCCCAAGACGATCATGATCGCCGTGCCCAAATTCGGCTGTAGCAGGACAAGGCCTGTGGGGATGAGAATGACAATGGCCGGTAGGATTAAGGTGCTGAGGCGGCGTGTGTCCTCCGCCGCTGTGCCGTGGTAATAGCGGGCAAGCACCATGATTACCGCGATTTTTACTAGCTCGGAAGGTTGCAGCTGCATGAATCCCAGATCGATCCATCGTTGTGCGCCCATGCCGATACGCCCCATCAATTCAACAAACATCAAAAGCCCCAAGCCAATGAAATAGGCGGGCCAGGCCAGCTTATACCACCAGCGCAAATCAATGACGGCCAGTACCAGCATGATGATCAGGCAAAAAATAAAACGCACGCCTTGACGACCCGCCCAGGGCTCGATCTGCCCGCCTGCGGCGGAATACAGACAAGCCAGCCCTAGACAGGCAAGACAGACAACAAGAAAGATAAGTGACCAGTTGATCTGGCTCATCCGGCCAATTACGGAGCGTTCGTTACTGATATAAATCGGCCCGGTCATGTGGCTGGTCCTTTCTTTTGTTCTTGGCCTGTGCCGGGGCTGGAACTGAGGGGCTGCAGCAAGTTTTGCACAGAGCCTTGCTGCTGGGCAGGGTCAACCTTCAGCGTTACCGCGAGAACATCGCGCGCCAAGGGTGCCGCCGCTGCTGCACCGCCCACACCATGTTCGACAACCGTGGCACACACATAGCGCGGATTGTCCATCGGCGCGTAGCCCACAAACAGCGCGTGATGGCGGTGATGCCAGGGTAGGTCCTGATTTTTTACGCCGGCGGCGCGCTGTTCGCGGGTGATACGCCGTACCTGCGCGGTTCCTGTTTTCCCGCCCATTGACAGGCCGGGCTCTGTCATGCGCGCGCCGTAGGCTGTGCCGCCCGGTTCATTCACCACGCGGTCCATGCCTTCCTTGATCAGGGCCAGATGCGCGGGGTTTATCTTCAGCGATGGCCATTCGGGGGCGTTGTAGATTTTATCGCCCTGTGCGGCAATCAGATGCGGGCGCACCGCCTTGCCGCCGTTGACCAAGCGCGCAGTCATGACAGCAAGCTGGAGCGGTGTAGCCAGCGTATATCCCTGGCCGATGCTGGCGACGATGGTTTCACCCAAGGCCCAGCTTTGGCCCAGCGTGGATTTTTTCCAGTTCTTGTCGGGCACCAGTCCGGGTCGTTCTTCCTCCAGCTCAAAGCCCAGCTTCTTGCCCAGACCCATCATGCGTGCGGTTTCTGCAATCGCCTCGATCCCGATCTCGGTGGCAAGGTCGTAGAAATAAGTATCGCAAGAGACCACCAGGGCTTCGATCACGTTGACACTGCCGTGGCCTTCGGGCTTCCAGCAATGAAAGCGCGCATTGCCGAAATCATAATGGCCCGTGCAGGTCACGCGGCGTGCAGCATTGATTTTCCCTGTGCGCAAGCCTGCCAGTGCGGTTATCATTTTGAATGTCGAGGCAGGCGGGTATTGTCCAGCTACCGCCTTATTCGTCAGCGGTACGGTGGGGTCGTTCAAGAGCGCGTTCCATTCCTGCGGCGACAGACCGCGTGCAAAGGCGTTCGTGTCATAGCCCGGACAAGACGCCAAGGCATAGACAGCACCCGTGTGCGCATCCATCACGACGACGCTGGCGCTGCGCTCTTTCATGAGCCGTTCATGCGCTTGCAGCTGCAAATGTGCGTCGATGCTGAGTCTAAGTTTCTGTCCCGGCCGTGGCGGGTTTCGCTTAAGTTCGCGAATCTCGCGCCCAACGACGTTGACTTCGACTTCGGCGCTTCCGGCCTGGCCGCGCATGGGTGTGTCCATGCTTTTCTCAAGGCCGGCCTTGCCGATGCGGAATCCGGGCAGCTTCAGAAGCGGATCGTCGGTTAGCTCGGCCTTGCTTACGCTGCCGACATAGCCAATCAGGTGCGAGGTTGCAGGACCGAAAGGATAGTTGCGAATTTCTCCCATCTCGGTAGAAAGCCCCGGAAGATTGGGCAAGTTGACCTCGACAGTTGCGACATCCTGCCAGTCAAGTGCCTCCTTGATATCGATGGGTGCGAATTTGGGGGAACGCTTGGCCTGTTCAAGGACCTTGCGGATGACGGAGTCTTCCAAGTCGATGTGCTTTTGCAAGCGGCGCAAGGAAGCCTCGATGTCATCAGTTTGCTCAGGAATGATTTGCACACGGAAATTTTGTGTGCTCGTGGCCAGCGGTATGCCCATGCGATCGAGAATTTCGCCGCGCGGCGGTGGCAGAATTTTCACATTGATGCGGTTGCGGTCGGAGAGCGTTTTATACAGCCCGCCCTGTGAGATCTGCAGCCAGCCGAGCCGCCCCCCCAGAATGCCCAAAATTCCAAGCTGCATCCCTGCGATAAAAAATGCACGGCGCGTGAGGATGCGCGCATTCTTCGCATCATCATTGACCAAGATGCTCATGGCTGCACCTTCTGGCGTAAACCGATTCGCGCCGACGGCAGAAAGCGGTGCGTGCCCAGCAGCAAAAGATAAACCGGCGGGAAGAGGATAATGCTCAGCATTGTCGACAGCGCTGCTTGTGTGACGGGGGCGAAGCTGAGGGTCAGTAGAGAGAGCAAACTCCACTGCAAGAGCATGTGGCTGAGTGCGACTACGGCATAGCTCACCCAGAGCATTGCGAATGTCTGCGCCATAAGAAAGCGGCGCTGGTCGGTGATGATCCAGCGCACCAGCACCAGCACCAGCATATTTAAGCCGAGGGGAAAATTGCCGATGATGTCAATAGCGGCACCACAGACAAACACCAGCCATGGCGGTAGCAGTACGGGGCGGTATATCGCCCAGTAATAAAGGCCGATCAGAAACACGGGCGCACGCACGGTGCCAACATAAGGCAGTACAAATCCAACCACATGCAGCCCCAGCAACAAGGCCAGAAAGCCAAGTGGCACTGCCAGGCGCACCATGCCCTGCAGCCGTTCGGTTAGAAAGGAGAGGATCATAGACGATGACTATAATCGGTTCATAAAATAAAGGAAGGTGGCTTTGCGCTGTTATTGCGCGGGCAGGAGATCTGGATCCTGCGCGCGTTCAACAATGCGCACATACATGATCTGGCTCAGATCCGCGAAGGGCACAACGCGGTAAAAGCCTTGCGGATCCACAACCACTTTGCCCACAGGCAGACCCTTGGGGAACATGCCACCAAAGCCAGAGGTTACAACGCGCGAGCCATCGCGAATTTTAACATGCGGCGGCAAGTGGACCAGTTGTGGCAAGTCATCGTTTTGACCTGCCAGGATGGCATGTTGCTGATTTTCCTCCAGCCAGACAGGAATGCGGGAGTTGATATCATTAATAAGCAAAACACGCGCAGTGATTTGCCCCGCTTCGACAACACGGCCCAGAACACCGCGGTTGGAGATGACGGCCTGACCGGATTTAACTTTATCGCTTTGGCCCGCAGTGACCAAAATGCTTTTCATGAAAGTGTTTCCTGAGTCCGCAATGACGCGGGCTGTGACATAGCTATGCTGCGGTTCGGTCACGACGTTCAGCAGATCGCGCAGTGCCATGTTCTCCGAGTTCAGGGTTTGCGCCTTTTCAAACCATTCGCGAAGCTGGTTGTTTTCCAGCAGCAGGCGCTGGTTTTCCGCTCTCAGATCGGCCAGGCCGGACAGTTCTTGGATCATCGCTGCGGTTTCTTGCATTGGTTTGTTCAGCGTAATCATCACCGGCGCGACAAGATCTGTGATCATCATGCGTATATCACTGATCCGGTTTGCATTCATGGCGGAGATAAAAAGGATGATGATCGACAACACCATAAAAAAGAAATTTCCACCCGCCCCCAGGAAGGGGAACGGAGCCAAACGGGACAGGCTGCGTGCAAAGGACCGGCGTCGCAAAGTCATTCTCTTGTTTTATATCAAGTGCAAAAAATAGATAAGAATGTGCGGGAAAAATTACGAAAAACAACCAGAGCTGATCCCAACACCCTTCTCTCTCTAAATCTATATCAAAACGATTAATAAAATAAATGGGGGTTAGAAAAAATTATGCACAACATCCATTTGTGTGTGTTTTTTGTGCGTCTTTTCTAGTAGCTGCCAATCAGAACATGACGCAGGGCCTTGCGTTCTTCCAGCGCATGACCGGTACCCAGCGCGACGCAGGACAGCGGATCATCCGCGATGGTCACGGCCAGGCCCGTGGCGTGGCGCAGCACGAAATCAAGATTGGTCAGCAGTGCGCCGCCGCCGGTCAGGACAATGCCTTTATCCACGATGTCGGCGGCCAGTTCAGGCGCGGTGTGTTCCAGCGCGACTTTCACGCCTTCGACGATCTGCCCAACGGGTTCGGCCAGCGCTTCGGCGATCTGGCGTTCGGTGACGACGATTTCCTTCGGTACGCCGTTCATGAGGTCACGACCACGAATTTCCATGCGTCGTCCTTCGCCGTCGGCGGGCGGGCAGGCGGAGCCGATTTCCTTTTTGATTCGCTCGGCGGTCGATTCGCCGATCAGCAGGTTATGCACACGGCGGATATAGGCGATGATGGCTTCGTCCATTTTATCGCCGCCCACGCGCACGGAGCGCGCATAGACGATGCCGCCCAGCGAGATGACTGCGACTTCCGTCGTGCCGCCGCCGATATCGACGACCATCGATCCGGTTGGTTCTGTCACCGGCAAGCCAGAGCCAATGGCAGCGGCCATGGGTTCCTCGATCAAGAAAACTTCGCTGGCGCCTGCGCTCTCAGCTGATTCCTGAATCGCACGGCGCTCGACCGCCGTTGAGCCCGACGGTACGCAAATCACCATCTTGGGTGACACGAAGGAGCGGCGGTTATGCACCTTGCGGATAAAGTGTTTAATCATTGCTTCGGTGACTTCGAAATCGGCGATCACACCGTCGCGCAGCGGGCGCGTGGCGATGATGGAGCCCGGTGTGCGGCCCAGCATCTGTTTGGCCTCATTGCCTACGGCCAGGATTTGCTTTTTGCCGCCGATCATAGAGATCGCGACCACCGAAGGCTCGTTCAGGACGATACCGCGGCCCTTCACGTAAACAAGTGTGTTGGCGGTCCCGAGATCGATCGCCATATCATTCGACATAAAACCAAAGAGTTTGGGGAGGAGCATGATATTCCACCGTTGCGCGTTGAATTTGGTGCTTTATAGCAGAGCGACAGACAGATTGCATCAGGGAAATTACGATCAGAGGACACAATTGTGATTGTGTCCCCAGACCAGAATTTGACAGGGCTGTGGATGTGCGCTTAATGAGGTTTAAAAAATGAAATGGAGGTTTTAAATGAACAGAGCTGCGAATGGTTACAGGTTGTTGAACACAGAGGAGAGGTTTTCTGCTGTGGGGCAGGATCTGGTTATTTCCGACCCTGCGGAGGTTGCTTGCGTTCGCGCCTTCGCGAAGAAAAACAAGATTGAAATTTTGGAAGGGGATGCCGGTGTTGTGAGTATAGCTGCGCGTTATATTGATGCCTATCGCGCTTACCGGGCTGTGGCGCTCGAACGACAATTCAGAGTGTTTTCGGGCCTGCAAAATTGTACCGGGACGGCTCTAGCAGCAGACCTCTAACCCAACTATTAATTATGATAATTAACCCTGTCTGGCCTTGCAGCGGGGTTTGGACTTGTTAATCACATAGACACGGCCCTTGCGGCGGATGACACGGCAGTTGCGGTCGCGCTTTTTCAATGATTTCAAAGAGTTAACAACTTTCATGGCCGTCTGTCCTTCTATTCCTTATATGTGATGTCGGGGTTTATGGCATAGGGACGCGCCTAAAGTCAAGCATCTCTTTAACCAATTGCTAAGCTCTGGGGCGCAGAATGAGAGTGGAGTATCATCTCTGGGTTGATTCCCAGTCCGAATGGATTTCTTCCGAATGGATTTTCATGCCAGCGTCCGAGATCACGAACCGCGAATCCCAATTCCTGCGCTTTAACGCAGGTGATGTTATTTTGCGCCAGGGCGAGATTGGCGACAATGCCTATATCATCGAAAGTGGCAAGGTTGAGATTTCGCTTCAGCACCCCGACGGCACAGCGCAGGTGGTGGGCACACGCGGCCCCGGCGCGATGATCGGTGAGATGGCGCTGGTGGATGCGGCGCCGCGCACGGCTACCATTCGCGCGCTGGAGCCGTGCACATTGCTTGAGCTTTCGCGCGCGGATTTTGCGCGTCGGCTGGAGAGTGTCGATCCGGTGGTGCGCATGACGGCGCAAATTATCCTCACCCGCTATCGCGATACGCTCAAACGCACGTCCTTTATATATGATACAGCCTATTCAGGCGCGGAGAGCGCCGAACTCGGTTATGCCGGACAAGGCGATGCGCTCTCACAAATCAAGCTTGCCAATGAATTCAAAACCGCGCTGGAGAGCCATCATCTCAAGCTCCATTACCAACCCATTGTCGATTTGAATACGCGGGCGGTGCATGGCTTTGAAGCGTTGATGCGCTGGAACCATCCCGAGCGCGGCTTCATCCGCCCCGATATTTTCATCCCCATCGCCGAGCAGACGGGGATGATCGTCGAAGCCAGCCGTTGGGCGCTGCTGGAGGCGTGCCGCGCACTGAAGCGTATTGAGGGCCGAGCTGGCTATTTGAACGAACTCTTCATGAGCGTGAATTTCTCCTCCGCCGATTTTGCCTCGGAAAATTTCGTCGAGACGATCTACGAGATCATCAGCAAAAGCGATGTCGATCCGCATTTCGTGCATCTGGAGATCACCGAACGCTTGCTGATCGGGCAGCCAGAAATGGCCAAACAGACACTGGGTTTGTGCCGCAAAGCGGGGATGGGCATCTCGATCGACGATTTCGGCACCGGCTATTCATCGCTGTCTTATTTGCATCACTTCCCCATTGATACACTCAAGATCGACCGTGCGTTTGTCTCGGGCATGACGAAGGATGAAGGTGCGTTGCGGCTGATTCAGTCCATCATCGCGTTGGCCAAGAACATGAAAATGAAAATTATCGCCGAGGGCGTGGAGGAAGAGCGCGAGGCCGGCATGCTGCGCGATCTGGGCTGCGACATGGCGCAGGGTTATCTGTTCGCCAAGCCGATGGCGGAAGATGACGTCACCGCGTTCGTAGCGGGTAAACGCACGGTTTAATCTTATGCCCACCATCGTCATCTGCGCAGACGGGGATCTGGCAAATTTTCTTGACCACTAAGACACTAAGCTTTCCGCGCCTCATGCTGCTTAGTGTTCTTAGTGGTTAAACTTTTTTATGGCGCTTCGCGCATTCCTAAATGATGGATCAAGGGCACGCGATCAAGCCCCAAACTGCTCCCGGAAGATGCGTTCTTGCAGCGGATTGTCGGGATCGAAGAGCAGTGTTTTGCTCACCGAGGCCGACTGGATCACCTCCACGGTTTTGACATCGCGCACTTCTTTGGAATCGGCGGTAGCGCTGACCGGGCGCTCGAGCGCGCGCAAGACTTCGAAGGTTACGCGCACATCATCTTGCAGCAGGGCGCCGGTCCAGCGGCGTGGGCGGAAGGGGCTGATGGGTGTTAGGGCCATGAGATTGGCATCGAGCGGCAGGATCGGCCCGCCCGCCGATAGATTATAGGCCGTGCTGCCGACCGGTGTGGCCAGCATGACGCCGTCGCAGACGAGTTCCTCGATACGGATTTTATCATTCACAGAGATTTGAATTTTCGCTGAGTTGTGGGTTTCGCGCAGCAGTGAGACTTCGTTGAACGCAAGCTCGTGATGCTCTTGTCCTTTTTTATCTGTGGTTTTCATCGACAGCGGATGGATGACGAATTTTTCGGCACCGGCGATGCGCTCCTCCAGCTTGTCAACATCGAAGGTGTTGAGCAAAAAACCCAGCGTGCCGCAATTCAGGCCCAGCAGCGGCGCAGGATGATCGAAATGATGGTGCAGGGCCTCGAGCATCGTGCCGTCACCGCCCAGCACAATAATCGTTTGCGCCTGATCCATCGGCACTTCGCCGTAGCGCCCCTTGAGTTCATTCAGGGCTTTCTGTGCGCGCGGCTTGCGGGAGGCGTAGTAGGCGATTTTCATGCTGTTTTCTGTGCGTAATGGTCTTGCCATCCCACGGGATCGTTCAGGAAGTGCTCAACCGTGTTGAGGGTGTGCGTGTCGAAGGCGTTGGTTTCTTTCGCGGCGGCTAGAACATCATGCCAGGTGCACAGCGCGTGCAGATTCAGGCCCATGGCTTTCATATTCTCCGCACTGGCTTTGAAGATTCCGTAATGAAACACGACGAAGGCATGATCCACTTGCGCGCCGGCGTTGCGCAGGGCATCGACGAAAACCTTTTTGCTGCCGCCATCGGTTTGCAGATCTTCCACCAGCACAGTGCGCGGCGCGCCGTCTTCGGGGAAATAGCCCTCGATCTGGTTCATGCGACCAAAGCCTTTGGGCTGCTTGCGGACATAGACCATCGGTTTTTGCAGGCGCTCGGCCAGAAAGGCGGCGTAGGGAATGCCCGCCGTTTCACCGCCGGCCAGATAGTCGATATGATCCGCGCCGATTTTTTCTTTCAGCAAGGCGGCGGCCATGTCCATAATTTCTCCGCGCGCCTTGGTAAAGCCGATCAGGCGGCGGATATCCACGTAAACGGGACTGAACTTGCCGGAGGTCAGTTTAAAAGGCTGCGCCCCGTTACACAGAACGGAGCGCGTTTCGAGGAGGTGCCAGGCGGTTTTGCTTGCGAAGGTCATGTCGCATATTCAAACGCCATGCGCTAAAAAGCAAGCGTGCTTAGCTGACGGCGCAATCATGTGTAGGAACAAATAACGCCTGCTCTCGAACCTGTTCGTCAGGAAACAATTGCGGAAAGGTCAAAGCAAAGGAGGCCAATTCATCTGTTTGTCCTTTTCCTGCGTAGGATACATTTTTTACGATTCCCAAAGCGCCAAGATCGATATGCCCCTTTGTACAATGTTGGGCAATGTAATTACGCATTTCTTCAACTGTAACAAGCGTTTGGCCTACATAAACTCCGGTCAAATCAGTTGGAGAAATTGCCAGTTCCTTATGTGCTCCTTGTTTTGCTAGCTTTGAGAGACATCGAATGGCTTTGTAAACGGCAGACTCTCTAGCTTCTTCAGTAGAAAATAATCTTTCTCCTGCTGGACAGATATTTTGCCCGGCGACCAGCTTAAAGGAAAATCGGAAATTGTTGTTTGCCTCAGTCATAAAATCTCCATGTTGTTCTGTTATTTTTATATTATTTTATGTATTTTCTAATCAACAACGTGCTATTTGTCAAATGGTTCCCGTTTTGCGCCGCAGCAAAAACGCGGTTTTTATCCACAGAATCCGCACTTTTGCAGAAATCGGCGTGTGTCAGGAGCCCCCCATCGCTGTGGGCGGATCCGGGTCCAGATGCCGGAATTTGCTCTCACAAAAACATACAATGGTGTTGTCAGGGCTTGTTCCAGCTCTTTAATATTCAGACCTAAATAATTGATAAATCACAGAAAATGTAAATCGCTCAGGAAAGGATTGACATCCGCAAATTTTCACGTATAAAAAGAGAACATTAATAGAACAAAAAGGAACAAAGAGAAAAACGATGATGATATCCCGATCCTCCTTCTATTCCCATCCGATCACCGCGATTAAGACCGTGCCGTTCGATTCTGTGGTCGAAGCCTGGTTCTGGTTCATCCAGGCCATGGCCGCCCGCAATGACGGCGCGCGCATCGCGGCGGGGCGTGCCCCCGTGCCGCGCCCGTGTGAGCCCACGGACATATTAAAGGTTCTGGATCGGCTGGTGCGCAACCGCCGCTTACTCAAGGAACATCTGCTGGTGTTGCGTCATTACGGGCGGCGGCTGATGGCGCCCGATCCGCGCCGGGTGAAAGAGGCGCGTGCCTATAAATTATGGGTCGAGGCTTTGGATGTCCTGCATGCGCCGCTGGTGCAAAAAGGAATCGTCGCCGCCAAGACTGCAGCGCGCCCCCACTGGGTGCGCGAAGCCTGCGTCTATGAACGGGAAGATATGGCAGAAGGGATGGCGGCGGAATGAAAACCGGTTTTTCCCAATTGCAGGCTATGCGCGCCTGGGTCGTCTTCTCAGGGGAGACAGATTTGCCGTGGCTGGGGATTCTCAAACGCGGCTTTCGTCACTGCTTTGTGATTTTGCATGATGGGCGGCAATGGATTTCCGTCGATCCGATGGCGCATAGCCTGGATATCTGCGCGCATCCGCTGCCGGGTGATTTTGATTTGCCGGGCTGGCTGCGCGCGCGCGGGCACAAGGTTGTTGCGGCGCCTCTGGCCCGCGTCCGGCGCGAAGCGCCGTGGATGCCGCTGACCTGTGTGGAGGTGGTGAAACGCATTCTGGGTCTGCACCAGCGTTTCATCCTCACGCCATGGCAGCTTTATCGGTATTTAGTAGATGGTCGCTGGTCGATGGTTATCGGCAGTGCTGACCAGCCGCTATCCACCATCAGCCAACCACTTTTAGAAGGAGATCTTGCATGGGAAGCCTAGGATCACGTCCCAAAATTCCAAGTTACACCCCGCCGGCCTATACGCCGCCGCCTGCGCCCGCGCCGGAGCCGCAAGAGACAGCGGAAGAAAAAGCCGCGCAGCAACGCAAACAAAACCTGCTGCAACGATCGCGCGGGCAGTTCGGCACAGTGCTGACCAGTTTTCGTGGGCTTCTGGGGCTTAACAGCGCGCCCGCCCGTAAAACCTTGCTGGGAGAATAAGCATGACCACAAAAACGAAAAAGGCAAAAACGGCGCGATCTTTGCCGGTCGTCGCTGCGCCGGATGAAGCGTTATTACACCCACTGATCGCGCGTTATCATGAGGCTCGTAAATCACGTGGCGCGTGGGAAAATCTCTGGCAGGAATGTTATGATTACGCCCTGCCGCAGCGCGGCGATTTTCTGAGCGCGTATCAACCAGGCCAGCGCCGCACCGATAAAATCTATGACGCCACGGCGATGGATGCCGCCGATCAACTGGCCGCCAGTTTGCTGGGTCATCTTACGCCCGCCTGGTCGCAATGGTTTGGCCTCAAGCCGGGGCCTGATTTGTCGCGCGCCGAGGCCGAGCGTCTGGCGCCCGTGTTGGAAAAGGCCGCGCGCACGATTCAAGATCATTTCGATCGCTCCAACTTCGCGGTGGAGATTCATCAATGTTATCTCGATCTCGTGGTTGGCGGCACGGCCAGCTTGTATTTCGCCGAAGCGGCGCCGGGCGGGTTCTCTGCCTTTCATTTCGCTGCCGTGCCGCTCAGCCAGGCGGTGCTGGGGGAGGGGGCGGGCGGCATGCTCGACACCACCTACCGCCGCATGGATCTAACGCTGGAGCATTTGCAGTCGCGTTTTTCCGGCATTGAATTTCCTGCGCGCGTGATGCGCGAAGGTCTGCGCGATCCGCAGCAAACCTTCGCCGTAATCGAATCTGTCATGCCCGATGGGCTGGTCTATCTTTACCGCGCTGTGCTGGCGGAGGATGAAAGCAATCCGTTGCTGCTGGCGCAGGGGCGTTTTGCCAATGCGCCATTCATCAATTTCCGCTGGATGAAATCGCCCGGCGAGATTTACGGACGCTCGCCCGTGATGAAGGCGCTGCCCGATATCAAGACAGCGAATAAAGTTGTCGAGCTGATTTTGAAGAATGCGTCGATCGCCGTGACCGGTATCTGGCAGGCCGATGATGACGGCGTGCTTAATCCGGCGAATATCGAACTTGTGCCCGGCGCTATCATTCCCAAGGCGGTGGGATCGCAAGGGCTGCAGCCGCTGGACATGCCGGGGCGGTTTGACGTGTCGCAGCTGGTGCTCGACAGTCTGCAAGCGCGCATCCGCAACGCATTGCTGGCTGACAAGCTGGCGCCCGTCATCAGCCCGCGCATGACGGCCACAGAAGTGCTGGAGCGTTCCGCCGAGATGTCGTTGCTGCTGGGCGCGACGTATGGGCGCTTGCAGTCGGAATTGCTGACGCCGCTTATTGCGCGTGCGTTTGCCATTTTGCGGCGGCGCGGCGAGGTACCGGACATCAGCATCGACGGGCGTCTGGTTAGCGTCGATTACCGCTCCCCACTCGCCCGCGCGCAGGGACAGCGCAACGTGCAAAACACGATCAGCTGGCTGAATACCGTACTGGCGATGGGCCCGGCGGCGTCCGGCGCGGTGGATCTTGTTCAGGCTGCGCGGTTTCTGGGCGATGCGCTGGCGGTGCCATCAGACCTGCTGCGCACGATGCCTGCACTCATTGACCCCACTTCCACAAACCAAAAGGAGATCTAAACCATGACTGACAATTTACTGACTGCTGATATTCCCGAAAAATTTAAAGACCCGCAGACGGGAACGCTGCGCACAGAGGCATTGCTGCAATCGTACCGCGAGCTGGAGAAGCGCCTCTCGCAGAGCCCGGCCGCGCCCAAATCGCCCGATGATTACTGCATCGACTGCGCGCACGGCCTGTTTACGCCCGATACGCAAGTGAACCAACGCCTGCATGCCAAGGGCTTTACGCAGGATCAGGCGCAGGAAGTCTATAACATCGCGGCTGAGAAACTGGTGCCGATGATCCTGGAGGTGCAGGCCGAGTTCAAGGCTGATCGCGAGGTGGAGAAACTCGTCGCGCATTTCGGCGGCGCTGAACAATGGCGCGAAATCTCCCGCCAGTTGCTAGCCTTCGGCCAGCGCAATCTGCCGGCGGATGTGCTGGAGAACATGTCCTCATCATATGAAGGCGTTCTGGCGCTGCAGCGCATGATGCAGGCGGAAGAGCCTTCGCTGGCCCGTTCCGGTGCGACGCGTCCGGCCGCGACGGATGAAAAAGACTTGCATGCGATGATGCGTGATCCACGCTACTGGCGCGAAAAAGATCCCGCCTTCGTAGCCAAGGTCACCGAAGGGTTTGAGAAGATGTACGCAAGCCGGTAGGTGGTGGTTAGTGATTAGTGGAAAAGGGGGCGCAGCGAAATCGTTGCGTCCCATTTTTTTTGTGAGGATTGAAAGATTTTTTAAAAAACAACTTGACGTTGAGTGACTTTTGTTCTATAGTCATCTCATCAACGCCAGAATTGTGTCTTGAAGAAGCGCACAAGTTCGGCGTTTTTTATTTCCCCGCAAAACCAGAGAACTGACCGCCACGGCGATTTCAGCCCGTGTTTTGCGCTGCGCCGCCTTCGGCCCAAACCGGCCAACCGAACCCGCGCATTCATCCCCTAGAAACCAACATCAACAACCAAGAGGTAAAGCATGTCGACATCACTCGACCAGGCCTTCATCAAGCAATATGAACGCGAGGTGCATGAGGCCTTCCAACGCCAGGGCTCCAAATTGCGGGGCACGGTACGCTCTGTTACGAACGTCAATGGCTCGTCCGCCGTCTTTCAAAAAGTCGGCAAGGGGCTGGCGTCCACGAAATCAACACATGGCATGGTGCCCGTGATGAATCTGGATCACACCAACGTGGAAATCACACTCACCGATTATTATGCGGGTGATTGGGTTGATCGTCTGGAAGAACTGAAAACAAACATCAATGAACGTCAGGTGATTGCGAATGCCGGCGCCTATGCACTGGGCCGCAAGACAGATGAGTTGATTATCAACGCGCTGGCAACCGCATCGACGAACGTCATCGTCGATAACAATGTGGGCATGACGCTGGATAAAATTCTGCAGGCGTTCGAGACATTCGGTAACAATGACGTCCCCGATGATAGTCAACGGTTCTGCGTGGTGGGATGGAAACAGTGGCGCGAGCTGCTGCAGCTCAAGGAATTTTCCAGCGCCGATTACGCTGGCTCGGAAAATCTGCCATTCAGCACCGTCACGCAGGCCAAGATGTTCCTAGGCTCTGTGTTCATTCCGCATTCGGGATTGCCGAAAGATGGGAGCGATATCCGCTCTTGCTTCTGGTATCACAAAACCGCTGTCGGCCACGCCGCCAACAGCGATGTAAAAACCGACATCACCTGGCACGGCGACCGCGCATCGCACTTCGTGAACAATATGATGGGCCAGGGTGCGGGTCTGATCGACCAGGCTGGCATCGTCGTCATCAAATGCGATGAGACACCGGATTAGTGGATTGTGATTGGAAGTTGGTGGTTGGAATTTTTTCTTTTTTACCAACCACCAATAACCAGCCACTAAACACCAAACATCTACAACCAAGGAGATTACCATGGCTTACGTTTCCAACGATCTGAGCGTGCTGGCCTATGCCAACAACTTTACGCTCTGGCACTACACCACGACCGATGCGTCCGTCACCAGCGCTGGCTATTTCAACAAGGCTAGCGAAATGATGCGCGTCAATGATCTGATCATTGTGAATATCGACACCGACGGCACACCGTCAACAAAATTCTATGTCGTCACATCGAATACAGGCGGCGTTGTGGGGAGCACGCTCTATTCATAGGAGTCCCCCGCACTGTTGTTCGGGCCGCAGCCTCTTTGCGTTTTCCTTCCAGCGCAGCGTTGCTGTGGCCCATTTTTTTTTAGAATCTCGGAATCTCAGAATCTCGGAATCTCAGTAAAAAGTGCTTCTGAAGTTCTGAGATTCCGAGATTCTGTTTTTAAAGGAGACTTTCATGCCCCTGACCGATATTGCCCTGTGCTCGCGCGCGTTGATCCGCATTGGCGCCGCGCCCATCACCGCGTTCGACGATGAAAGCGCTGAGGCGGAAATTTCCGGCGCGCTTTATGCTCCGGCGCGCGATGCGCTGCTCTCATCCTATCCGTGGAGTTTTGCCAGCGGCCAGGTTGCACTTTCGCTGTTGCCCGAGGCACCGCTCGCCGATTACCCCTACGCGTTCGGCCTGCCCAGCGATTTCCTGCGCGCCATTTCCGTGGGCACCGGCAGCAAAGGGCGCGGCCTGAACTACCGCATCGCGCGCTCCGCCCTGCACACATTTTCCGACAGCGCCGTGCTGACCTATGTTTTTCGCCCGGATGAAAGCGAATTTCCGCCCTATTTCGATCAGGCGCTGATTGCGCGTCTGGCCGCGGAATTCGTGATTCCGGTGACAGAAAACACCAGCCGCGCTGAAGCCTTGTTTGCTCTGGCGGAAAAGGAATTCCAGCGCGCCCGGCAAATCGACGCGCAGCAAGACTCTCCCAACCGGATTGAGAATTTCAGTTTGATTGATGCGCGGGGGTAGAACATGGTTTTTGAATTTATCCGAAATGGACTCCTTCAAAATAATGTTGGCAACAATATGATTAACAAGGAAAGAGATGTCAAAAAAGTCAAAGAAATTATGAGTCGTCTAGGCAGGTTTGATAATGCCAAATCCCCTGAGCCACATGGAATTATTACACGGGAGCTTGATCAGTCTATTAAAACGTTTCAGAAAGAGAATAACTTAAAAATTGATGGAATTATGCATCCAAAAGGGGAAACAGAAACAGCTCTGATTGACACGATGTTATATAAGACGGTCCGCAATGGATTAAATTTTTCAGATTTGGAGGAAGAGGATGAAGAAGAAAGTTTACCGCCTGTTCCTCCTCAGAAACCGGAGCCGCCATCAGACATCACCCCTGAAGAGGAGGATCCGAAGGAATCTCCTGATATTCCACAAGATGAGCCTAAGCATGATTGCAGTCATTTACAGACTGCACTAGACAACGCTGAGGCCGCTTTACAACAGAAAGAAGAAGCCTTAGAGCAAGCTTCCACGCAGATTGAAGCGAAGAGAACACAATTGGAATCAAAAATTTCTGAATTAGAGCAAGAACTGGATGCAATGAAAGCCGCGAAAACACCAACAGATATAGCTGTAACAACTATAGGCATTGCAAGCGGTGCACTAGGCGGTGGATTGATAGGCTCTATTGGCGGGCCTGGAGGAGCAGCAGTTGGCATATTGACAGGGGGTCATCGGGGTATGGACATTGCAGATGAGGCAAGAGAAGAAGTCAGTAAAAATATCATGCTTAAAGAAATTGAAATAGAGCAATTGCAATCTCAGCTTGACCAGCTTGATGGAGCGCTAGAAGCGTTTGAGAACGAGGTATCCGCAGCAGAATCTTTGGTTTCAGAAGTTGAAATCGCTCTAGAACAATGCGAACTATCAGAGTAAAATGGCTCAATACAATCTAAATATTCTAAAGGTTCAGATGAGCATCAAAGACGTCATCCGCGACACAGCCTTCATTTTTTTTCTGACCTATTGGAGCGGTTTTGTTATGGGTTATGCAGGGCTCATGAATAATCCTTACATATTTCTTACAGTGAGTTATGCTGTGGTCTTTTCAGGATTTTGCCTTATTATCTCATGGACGCCCTCAAACGCATTACAGCGCATACTTTCTGTTGCAGCGCTGTTATGGCTTTTGACCGCTTCGGAACATTTTCCTCGTGGATATTATAAAGAATGGATGATATCAGGCGTGGCCGTTTTTGCCATGGCACTGCTGAGCTTGTATGGAGCATCTTGCTTAAAGAAGATTTTGAAACCTTAAAGTAAAAAATATTGATTTTTGAAACCCGCCCACCGGCGGAGTTTTTTGTCTTTGTTGGTGTAACGAAGCAGCGAAGAAACGAAGTTTATAGGATTCCTTCGCATCTTCGGTTCTTCGTTACAAAACAACAGCAGGTGCATTAAACCGCTGATATGATTATTAAAAATAAATCTTGACTCTCTCTCTCTCTCTTGCTTTATGATAAACAGAAATCAACTGCTTAAGGAAGGAAGAGATATGACAGACAAAAACAAAGAAGGAAAATCTGATGCTATTACAAAAAATTGTTCTCCTTCGGCCATAGCCAAAATGATGCGGTTCGTTCTTACGACGGATATAGAAGAAACGACAATAATTGATGATCCGAAGGTTGATGTGTTTGATAAGTATAAAAGAGCTCAAGAATTGATAGATACAATAGAGCGGAAAATACAACAACTTGACGAGAATAAAGTTGGCGTATTCAATGGAATTATTATTGTTAATGATATAGATAATATCACAGATAAGGATGGTAAATATTACGATCCCTTGCTCCCTATTGCCTGGATATGTAAATCATTTAATGAAATAGCATATATTTGCAATAAAAATGAAGAACTTCATAGTTTTTTTAAGGATAAATTATTGAGTAAATTTACTTCTGACGGTTCTACCAGTGGAAGTTTTAGTAACGGTGCTACAATTGAAAGTTTTAGAATGTATTCTTATTATCTTGCACTGTTGAGAGCACAGTTAGGACAAAATATAACAAGCGACTTTGTGTCAATTGATGTTGCAGTTGAAATTTTAAATGAGGCAATCAAAGTTGGCGCATTGGATTCTGATGGCATAAAACGATCTCTAGAAGATAGTTACGAGTCTGATGCTGAGGTTGATTTCGTTAATGGGGGTTGGCCTGGATTAACTAAAGAAGAAGACGATGCATATCGAGATGCAATTGCCAGAATTGGAATTGATAGTTCTGATGAGGAGCCCGAGTCAGATTCTAAGCCAGAACCCGGGCTTGGCTAGTCAAACGGAATCCTTAGGGCAATCGGGGACACATTAAAGTAATGTGTCCCCGTTTTAAGAAAGCACAAATTTTATTCTCTCAAAACCCGCCCACCGGCGGGTTTTTTGTTTTTGTCATCGCCTGAATTGCGGAGCAATTCTAAGGCGACCCAGCTTTGAGATTCTGGATCCCCTTAGGATTTGCACGCAAATCCGGGGGATGACGTTTTTTCAATCATGATCCAATCGCAACAACCAAGGAAAACACATGACACGCTTACGCGAGATCAAGACGAATTTCACGGCTGGCGAAGTCTCGCCTGATTTGCTGGGGCGCGGGGATTTGCGCGCGTATGAGAACGGCGCGCTGGCGCTGCGCAATGTTTTCATCAAGCCGACGGGCGGGGTAAGCCGTCGTTCCGGCCTTGCGTTCGTCGACACGGTGGCGGGCGTGGGGAAACTGGTGGCGTTTGAATTCAACACGCAGCAGACGTATTTGTTGGTGCTGACGGACTCGCAGATTGCGATTTATCTGGGCGGCATGCTGGAGGAAACTGTGATCGCGCCGTGGAATGTGGAGCAGATCACGCAGCTGGTCTGGACGCAAAGCGCGGATACGATGCTGTTCACCCATCCCGATCTGCCGCCCAAGAAACTGACGCGCAGCGCAGGCGGTACCTGGAGCTTAAGCGACTGGAATTTTTTCACCGACAAGAACGTGATTTATCAGCCCTTCTTCAAATTTGCGGACTCACAAATTACGCTGACGCCGAGCGCGACGACGGGCACGATCACGCTTACGGCATCGTCCGCCGTGTTCGAGGCGGGGCATGAAAACACGCGTTTATTCGTCGCGGGGCGGCAGGTGCAGATCACAGATTACGATTCCCCGACTGTGGTCACGGGCACCGTCATTCAGGAGGAAGACGAGGACGGCGATCTTACCGGCCTGCCCAACACCGATGCGACGATCGACTGGGCCGAGCAGGCGTTCAGCCCTGTGCGCGGCTATCCCGCCACGGTGGCCTTCCATCAAGACAGGCTGGTGATTGGCGGCAGTCGGGACCTGCCCAACCGTCTGTGGTTTTCAAAATCAGGTGATCTATTCAATTTCGACCTGGGTGAGGGGCTGGATGATGAAGCCATCGAATTTGCGATCCTGTCCGATCAGGTTAACGCAATTCGCGGCATATTCTCCGGCCGGCATTTGCAGGTGTTCACATCGGGCGCGGAATGGATGGTGACGGGTGATCCACTGACGCCGACGGCGGTGCAGATCCGCAGGCAAACGCGCATCGGTTCGGTGGTGGAGCGTTATATTCCGCCCGTGAATGTCGATGGTGCGACGCTGTATGTGGCGCGCAACAGGCAGGAAATTCATGAGTTTTTGTATACGGATGTGGAGCAGGCCTATAGCTCGTCCGATCTGTCTTTGCTGTCGCGGCATATCATCGCCGATCCACGCGATCAGGATTTCGATCAGAAGCGGCGCTTGCTGTTCCTGGTGCGCGGCGACGGGAAATTCGCGACGCTCACCATTTACCGCTCGGAACAGGTGGCGGCATGGACAGTGCATGAAACCGATGGTGCTGTGCAATCGGTGGCGGTGGTGGGCGATGAGGTTTATCTGCTGATCACGCGCGGGGAGAATATCACGATCGAGCAATTCGATGATGCGTTTTATCTCGACTCGGCGCTGGCGGGGGAAGTGATGGAGCCCGCCACCACATGGTCGGGTCTGGATCATCTGGAAGGGCAGAGTGTGGCGATCATCGCCGATGGTGTTCCCGTTGGCAACAAAACTGTGACGAGCGGCGAGGTGGTGCTGGATGATCCGGCGCTGAGCGTTCAGATCGGCCTGCCCTTCACGCACCGTATTGAGCCGCTGCCGCCCAGTGATATCGGCAATGCCGGCTCGGGGCGGCGTGTGCGGCTGGTGCAAGGGATCTTCCGGGTACAGGACACGGCGGCGTTGCGTCTTGATGTCGGGCGTGGGCTAAAGGATGTGCCGCTGCGCCAATTCGGCGCGCCGATCCTTGACGCGCCGCCACCGCTCACCAGCGGTGATATCCGCGTGCGCGCGCTGGGCTGGCAGAACGACACGACCAAGGCGCTGTGGCGGATTGAGCAAGATGCGCCGCTGCCTTTTACGTTGCTGTCGGTGTCGACGGAATTGAAAGTGAATGATTAAAAGATTGTAATTTTACCGCCAAGGCGCCATAGACGCCAAAAAAATCGCCAAGAGAATCATTCTTGGGATGCTTGGCTTGTTGGCGCCTTGGCGGTTCCCTGCACATATTCTTGAGAGAAAGGAAACAATCATGGGATCGTTTGAACGTGTTTTGAGTTTTATACCGATGGCGCAAACGGGCCTCGGCTTCCTTGATGATCGCAGTGCCGAAGATCAGGCCATTGCACAGCTGCAGGCGCGCCAGGATGAGAATTTGCGGCAGCTGGAGCAAAATGCCGCGCTGGATCGCGCAACGCTGGCGGCGCAATCCAAACAGGCGGAGCAAAATCGTTTGGCAGCGCTGCGCCGCGCGGTGGCGCGTCAGCGCGCGCAGTTTGGCGGGCAGGGGATCGGCGTGGAAGGCGGATCGCAAAACGCGGTGATGCTGGGCCTGTTCGATGAATCCGAGGACGAGCGTGAACAGCGCGAGAAAATGGATGCCCTGCGCGAAAACGCCATCAATCAGAATCTAGAACAACAACGCAGCCTGAACGTGCTGCAGCGTGAACAGCTCCGCCAGCGGCAGAAATTGGGACGCACGCGCTCATGGCTGGATCTGGCGGGCGGGGTGTTGTTTTAACGCGGGATGTAAAATTACGTATACTGGGGACGCAACAAAAAGGTTGCGTCCCCATTTTTCATACATGGAGAGAAATTTATGACCGACCACATCAAGATGCCGGATGTGACGCCGATTGTGCGTTACCTGGCCGATGGCGAGCAGACCACGTTTGCCTATCCGTTTCCGATTTTCGCCTCCGAGGATCTGGGCGTTTACATCGACGGCGCGAAGCAGGTGAGCGGATACGCCCTCACCGGCGCGGGCGTAACGGGCGGCGGCGACGTGACATTTGAAACGCCGCCTGCCGATGGTGCGCTGGTGACGCTGGCGCGCGAATTGCCGATCGAGCGCGTGACGGATTATCTGGAAGGCGGCGATTTTTCCGCCAATTCGATCAACACGGAACTTGATTATCTGGTGGCTGCGCTGCAGCAGGTCGACCGCGCCAATGATCTTACGCTGCGCTACAGCGATTTCGAAGCGCCGGGCGATGCCGTGTTGCCGACCAAAGCCTTGCGCGCGAACAAGGCGCTGGGGTTTGATGGTGATGGCAATCCCGTGGCTGTATCGCTGGAAGGCTCGATGGCCGCGCCGGATTTCACGGCACAAGGCACGGGGGCGGTGACGCGCACGGCGACGGATAAGCTGGGCGATCTGATTTCTGTGAAAGATTTCGGCGCGGCGGGCGACGGCATCACGGACGACACGCTGGCGTTTCAGAAGGCGCTGGCGGTGCATGATGCGATCCTGATCCCGCGCGGCGTGTTTTTGATTACGGGCACGGTGTCGCTGGACACACGCAAATCCCTCATTGGTCTGGGCCAGCGCAGCGTCATCAAGGCGCAGAGCAACAGTTTCTTTGCCCTTGAAATTCCCGCGGGTTTCACAACCGTCAGCAATCTGCGCATCGAAGGCGGGCTGGTCGGCATCAAGCTGTGGGGCAAGGATGCCGAATGCGTGCAGAACACGGTTTCCGACGTGCAGATCATCGGTGCGGCGACGGGTATCGTGCTGGACGGGTATAATGATACGAACAAGCCATGCTACTGGAACCATTTTTCCCGTGTGCTTATCGAGCAGCCGACGTTGCACGGTGTGCATATGATCCGCACCGGCGTGGGCGACACGCCGAATGCAAATAGATTTTACGCGGTGCGGGTCTTTTCAAAGAGCGCGCCGACGACGGGCAGCGGTTTTTACGTCGAACATGGCGCGTTCAACAACAGCTTCGTCGATTGCGAGGCAAATGTGAACGGCCCCACGGCGCATTCGTGTTTTCGCATTGGCGCGGGCAGCAACAAGACGATGCTGATTAACCTGCTGACGGAATCCACCAACACGGTGCCGAATGTACGGCTGGATGCGGGATCCGTTGAAACCATCATTATGAACCTTACGGCCACCAGCGATGGTGCTGCGATTTACGATTTCTCCGGCGGGAATTACGAGGCGCTGAATGCCGGGTTTCCTGTAAAAAATCGCATGCGCAAAACCAGCGTGACGGATCTGAACACGACGCTGCAGCGCTTCGACACGGAATTCATCGACACGCCGGGCACGGTGGCGCTTGATCTTTCGCATTCCGTGCATATTGTCAACGCCACCAGCGGCGCGATCACCACGACCTTACCCGCCGCGGCAGACGCCGTGGGCGTGCAGATGACGGTGAAGAAGGTCGACGGAACGGCCAACATCGTCACCGTCAACGAAGATAGCGGGCCGGGGCCGGATGGAAAAGAAATTCAGCTCGGCGGTGCGAATGATTTTGTGACGATCTTATCCAATGGCGCCAGCTGGTTTATCACGGCTTCAAACCGCCAGTCGGCGAATACGCGCTATCACGACGGCACGGGCACGTATGATATCGACATGGCGGTGGATACGTATCTGCTCTCCAGCTTTGGTGGCCCGATGACAGCGCGCCTGCCGCCGGCGGATGCGACGGAGTCGATCGGGCGTTGCATCACCATCAAGAAGACCGATCTCTCCGGCAACGCCATCACCGTGACGGAACAGGGTGGCACCGGGCCCGACCAGTCGCCGCAATCTTTATCAGCGCAGTGGCAATCCATCACCGTGCTGTCCAACGGCGCAGATTGGTATGTGACGGCGCGGTATCCGTGACGATCGGTAGCAAGTAACCAGAAGCCAGTAACGAGAAAAGGAAACTTGATGAACGAAATCACAACGCCGGAAGCGAGGGAGCAAATCGCGAAATTCTTGCCGAACGCCATTCAAACCGCTTTGAAATCCTATGAGGAGTTTTTAGGCACGCCCAAGGAAGAGGGCAGTAAAATCGACCCCAAGACTTTCAAGGCGCGTCACGATGCATGCAAGGGGGCGTTGTCGCATTTGGCATCCTTGCTGGATTTGTATGATGCGCTGGAGAAAGCGCATGGACCAGCGCAAGACCCCAAACTGCCAATATATATCAAAGCAGCGACAGAGGAGATCGATAGATACGATAAAAATAATTCTTGACGTAATTATATTATAATGTGTATGATTTGCTATGTTTCAGCAATCGACACTTGCTCCGGCCTTTGTTAAAGCACGATGTGCCTATGAGCGCAGCGTAGATCCGGCACGGCCTATGGATTCGATTGCATCGTTGATGGAGGCGCAGTCTTATCTAGCGCAGATTTATCAAGAAATAGGGCGAGATCGGGCTGTTACGCTTAAGGCATGGCATGCGATTGATGTAAATAATCCCTCTGAGGCTTGGTATACGGCGGTGCGAACTTATGCTTATTTTTACGCGTCGCTAATGAAAGGAATGGGAGAGTTTTCACCGCTTTTTAATAAAAATTGCTCCTCTGAAATTCGGGCGGCTCTGGGTCTTCCGATTCTGGTAGGTCTTTACAGCGGAGCCAAATGTGATCCGTCGGCTTCACCAACATTAGGTTTACGTTCGGCGCTTTTAGATCTCAAATTTGATTTGGGACTGCTAAATTATGAGGTAGATGATAAAACATGGATATCATTAGGAATAAGTCCAAGGGCAATTAAAAATTTGGAGCAACAACCTACTTTCCCTGATCTTATTTTGGCGAATTAAACACTTCTGCAAGTGATTGAAAATTATTTCTTATACGCTTTGTAAATTCCCCCGCCGTGTGCGGGGTTTTTTATTGTCCGCATCACAACCTTGTTTCAGGAACCCAAATGCATGACCAAAACACCGACGATGACCGAAGCCGATTTCACGCTGTTCACCGTGCTGTGGAACCAGCGCCAGAATATGCGTACGCCTGCCGTTCATTTCACAATGGCGCGCTGGCTGGAGGCGATGAACGCGTTGGCCAATCCACGCCTGTTGCTGCAGGCGTTTCGCGGCAGCGGCAAGAGCACGATTGCGGGGCTGTTTGCGGCGTGGATTTTGTATCGCAATCCGGATTTGCGCATCCTTGTCATCGCGGCGGATGAGGCGCTGGCGGCCAAGATGGTGCGCAACGTCAAACGCATTCTGGAACGTCATCCGCTGACCGCGCATCTCAAGCCAAAGACGGCTGAGGAATGGGGAGGGGACCGTTTCACCGTGCAGCGCTGGCTGGCGCTGCGCGATCCCTCCATGCTGGCCAAGGGGATCGGCGCGAATGTCACGGGCACGCGCGCGGATGTGATTATCTGCGACGACGTTGAAGTGCCGAATACAAGCGACACCGCGCATAAGCGCCTTGAACTGCGCGAGCGGCTGGCAGAGCTATCCTTTATCCTCACCCCCGGCGGGACAATGTTATATCTGGGCACGCCGCATAGCTATTACACGATTTACGCCGATGCACCGCGCGCCGAGATCGGAGAGGAGCGCGTGTTTCTGCACGGGTATGTGCGACTATCGCTGCCGATTATTGACGGCAACGGAGAAAGCGTCTGGCCGGAGCGATTTACGCAGGCACAGGTGAAGCAAATTCTGACCACGTCCGGCCCTGCGCGTTTTGCCTCACAAATGTTGTTGCAGCCACGCAATATCGCACAGGCGCGGCTCGATCCCGCTTTGCTGAATTTCTACGATGAGGAAATCAACTATACGCGCGAACTACAAAGTCTGTTTATCGGAGGGCGCAAGATGGTCTCCGCAAGCGCATGGTGGGATCCGGCCTTTGGCTCCGCCACCGGCGACCGCAGCGTCCTGGCCGTGGTGTATGCAGACGGCGAGGGGCGGCTTTATCTGCACAGGGTAGTGTATTTGAAGATCAATCTTTTACCTGAGGAAAACGAAGCCCAGCACCAATGCCGCATCATCGCCGCACACGCCAAGGAATTTTATCTGCCCTCCGTCACCGTGGAAACCAATGGCATTGGAAAATTTCTTCCGGGGTTGCTGCGCAATGAAATGGCGCGTTCAAAAACCCCTTGCAGCGTGGTGGAGGCCATCAGCCGCCGGAAGAAAGAAGAGCGCATTCTTGAATCCTTTGAGGTTCTGCTGGCGGCGCGGCGGCTGTATGTGCATCGCAGTCTTCAGAAATCACCCTTTATGGCCGAGATGCAGGAATGGCAGGCCGATGGCGGCGCGTGTCATGATGACGGGCTGGATGCCGCCGCCGGCGCGCTGTCGCAGCAGCCCATGCGCCTGGCGCGCCTTTACGGTTCCGGCGCGCAAGGCTGGATGCAGGCTGCACGGCCTATGCAGGGCAAAACAGAGTTTGAGGTGTAATCATGTCTTTTCTTCAAAATGATCTTGTCTGGTGGATCACAGCGATCGAGGTGCCGGTGCTTGCCGGCTTGTTCGGCTTGATCTGGCACGTCCGCCAGGATTCTGAAACTGCTTGCGACGATTTGCAGACGCAGATGGAGCGGCGCTGTGAGCAGCTGCGCGAGGCGCTCTCGGCGTTCAAGCTTGAGGTAGCGAAAACCTATGCCTCGCAAACTGATTTACGCGATCTGGAAGGACGGCTTGTAAGCCATCTTCTACGCATTGAATCAAAGCTCGATGCGACGGCCCTGAAGGCCGAGGCGGCGCGGGCGAAAATTTCAACTTAAATATCAAAGGAGTTACTAATGAAAAAACCAACACTGACGGCGTTGGACAGCAAGGTGCTGTCCGATGCAAAAGCACATGAATTTTACAAGACCATGGAATGCGACGTACTGGCGCGTACGCTGTGGGGCGAGGCGCGGGGGGAGGGTAGCATTGGTATGATCGCCGTTGCCTGCGTCATCTTCAACCGTGTGCGCATCGCGCAGGAGAAGGGCGGTTACTGGTGGGGAAACAATGTTATTCAGGTCTGCCAGAAACCATATCAGTTTAGTTGTTGGAACCGCAGCGATCCAAATTTCCAGAAGCTGCAGGCGGTTGATGAAAACGATTTATATTTTTCCACCGCCAAGCGCATTGCCCAACGGGCGCTGGCGGGCGTGCTGAGCGATCCCACAGCGGGCGCGACGCATTACCATGCGACGGGGATTGTACCGCCGTGGGCGCGGTCGGAAAAACCGTGTGCGGTGATTGGTGCACATATTTTTTATCAACTGGTGTAGCCATGCTCGCTCCCCTCATCACTAAAATCGGTGCGCCGGTGCTGGTGAATATATTGTCTGACGTTTTGCGCGGCGTGGATAATCCGCTGACGCAGGGCGCGGCGGCGGCGTTGAAACAAGTTGATGCCGCTTTGAAATCTGGCGATGTTGACGCGCAGGCGCTGCAGACGCATCTGGAGAAGATGGCGCAGATCGAAAGCGATGAACACAAAGCCCAGGTGTCGCAGGTGAACCAATCTTTGCGCGCCGAAGTCGCGTCCGAGGATGCGTATGTGCGCCGCATGCGCCCGACTTTCGGCTATCTGATGGCGATCACCTGGGCGGCGCAGATGATGGGTCTGGCCTATGTGATTGTGTTTGAAACAGCGCAGGCGGGCGCGGTTCTGAACGCCATGAGTTCCTTGAGCGCGATCTGGGCGGTGGGGTTATCGGTGCTTGGCATTTACGTCTATAAGCGCAGCGAGGACAAAAAACTCATTCCCCGCCCGCCGGGGCCGGAGACAATTTTTTGGAATCGATAAAACTCAACCGGCCCGTCATCGCCTGAATGGCGCAGCCATTCTAAGGCGATCTAGAATGGGCGATTCAGAAAGACTGGATCCCCCTAGAATCTGCTGACGCAGATTCGGGGGATGACGACCGGGATATCAATAGGTATGACGAATAAGAAAATTCGCGTATAATCTTTGCCTATGAATCACCCCTCCCCTCGCACCCTTATTGGCATGACACAGACATTCCTGAGGCTTGAAGCCGCGGGCGGTGTTTTGCTGGTGGTGTTTGGCCTGCTGGCTATTATGGTGGCCAACAGTCCGCTCTATGGTTTTTATGATTATGCTTTGAACGCTTTGCGCTTCAGGATCGGGTTTGAGGATACGCTCGGCGTCATCGCGCTGGAGATCCGAAAGCCGGTGCTGCTGTGGATCAATGACGGGCTGATGGCGATTTTCTTTTTGCTCGTCGGGCTTGAGATCAAGCGTGAATTCACGGCCGGGGAGTTGTCGACGCCGGCGCGCGCGGTGCTGCCTTTTCTGGCGGCGGCGGGCGGCATGGTGGTGCCGGCCGGGATGTATTGGCTTATAAATCACTACACGCCGGAGAATTTGAGCGGCTGGGCCATTCCCTCGGCTACCGATATCGCATTTGCGCTGGGTGTGCTGAGTTTGCTGGGCAATCGCATACCCACGGGATTGAAGGTGCTTTTGATGTCGATTGCGGTGATTGATGATCTGGGCGCGGTGATTATTATTGCACTTTTTTATGGACATCAGGCGATCAGCCTTGGTGCGCTGGCACTGGCAGGGATCATCATCATTGGGCTTTTTGCCCTAAGCCGCGCCCGGATCGTAGCGGCAACGCCTTATGTCTTGCTTGGTATTTTGCTGTGGATGGCGCTGCTGCAATCAGGCGTGCATGCGACGCTGGCGGGGGTGATTACAGCGATGTTCATCCCGTCTCAACATCCGCACAAGCCGGCCGTATCGCCGCTGGAGCACTGGGTGCATGCGCTGCATCCGTGGGTGGCGTTTGGCATTTTGCCGTTGTTTGCCTTTGCCAATGCCGGCGTGCCGTTCAGCGGCATGGGTCTGCATTCGCTGGGCGAGCCGGTGACGCTTGGCATCATCGCGGGTTTGTTTATTGGCAAGCAGATCGGGATTTTCGGGACGCTGTTTGCGGCCATCAAGCTGCGCGTATCGCCGATGCCCACAGATTGCAATTGGATGCAATTATATGGCATGGCGATTTTATGCGGCATCGGTTTTACCATGTCGCTGTTCATTGGCGGGCTGGCGTTTCATGATCTGGCGCATCAGGCCTCGATCCGCCTGGGTGTGCTGACAGGTTCGCTGGTTTCAGCGGTGGTTGGGTATGGGGTGTTGCAGGTGGCTCTTCAAAAGGCGACGGCGTGAATTCACATCATCGCTGGTTAATGGTTTATAGAAATACACCTTTACGCATTCTTAATCAAACTCCGCTAAAACGGGACATGAATTTGTGCTAAGTTTAGGCACGGTTCGTCTGTATTTTCTCCTTCCTCTTTCACAGTTTTCACAAGGACATTTATCATGACCAAGACACCCATCACGATTGCGCGCGGCGACGGCATCGGCCCCGAGATTATGGACGCGACGCTCAAGATTCTGGACGCTGCGGGCGCGCAGCTGGCGATCGAGGAGATCGAAATCGGCGAGGCCGTCTACAAGCGCGGCATTAAAAACGGGATTGAAGACAGCGCCTGGGCGTCGTTGAAAAAGACAAAAGTGTTCCTGAAGGCGCCGATCACCACGCCGCAGGGTGGGGGGTTTAAATCGCTGAACGTCACGATCCGCAAATCCTTGTCGTTGTATGCCAACGTGCGGCCGTGCGTGGCTTATGCGCCGTTCGTCGAGACCGCGCATCCGAAGATGGACCTCGTGATTGTGCGCGAGAACGAAGAAGATCTGTATGGCGGTATCGAATACCGCCAGTCGCAGGACGTGATGGCGTCGTTGAAGATTATCTCCCGTCCGGGGACCGAGCGCATCTGCCGTTACGCATTTGAATATGCGCGCGCCAACGGGCGCAAGAAGGTCACCTGCATGACCAAGGACAATATCATGAAGCTCTCGGACGGTTTGTTCCACAAAGTGTTCGATGAGATCGGCGCGGAATATCCCGATATTCAAAAAGATCACATGATCATTGATATCGGCACGGCAAAGGTGGCCGCGCACCCCGAGATTTTTGATGTTATCGTCACCACGAATTTATACGGCGATATTATCTCCGATGTGGCGGCGGAAGTGACAGGCTCTGTCGGCCTCGGTGGCTCGTCGAATATCGGCCTTGATTTTGCGATGTTCGAGGCCGTGCACGGCTCCGCCCCCGATATCGCGGGCAAGGGCATTGCCAACCCCTCAGGTTTATTGCTGGGCGCGGTGATGATGCTGGTGCATATCGGCCAAGGCAAGGTGGCGGGTGATGTGCACAATGCCTGGCTAAAAACCATCGAGGACGGCATCCACACCGGCGAGATTTATCGCGCGGCGACCAGCAAAAAGCGCGTCGGCACTGATGATTTCTGCAAGGCGGTGATCGAGCGTCTGGGCCAGAAGCCTTCGACATTGAAAGCCGTAGATTATTCCAAGGCACCGGCGGGGGGGCTGAAACTGCCACCGCTCAAGCCGCGTCAGGAATCGGTGAAGGAACGCGTGGGCGTCGATATCGGTCTGAACTGGGACGGCACAGCGGCAGAGCTGGCGGGGTTGATGCAAGATTGCCTGCAGCCGGAGCAGAATTTAAAACTGGCGATGATCTCCAACCGCGGCACGAAAGTCTGGCCCGACGGCAACCCTGATACGTTCTGCGCCGATAATTGGCGCCTGCGTTTCATGGCCGCCAACGAGAACGAGCCCGTGCGCACGTCGCAAGTGCTGGCGCTCATGAACAATATGAACGAGGCCGGATTTAACTTCACCAAGGCCACGATGCTCCATTCCTTCGACGGCAAGCCCGGATTCACAGTCGCGCAGGGGGAGTAGGCTTTATCAATCGCGCAAGACTATTGTTCTTGCATTTTGTTTGGTTTAATTTCCGCCGATGGAATTAAATTACATTCGGCATGTTGATGGACTGCGCGCTTTTGCAGTTTTGGCAACAATATTATTTCATTATAAAATTCCGTACTTTCAGGGCGGATATATAGGCGTTGATATTTTCTTTGTCATCTCAGGTTTTTTGATGACATGGATACTGAGTGAAAGATTCTCTGCCGGGACTTTTAGGTTCTTAGACTTTTATAAATCCCGCTTCTATCGGATATTTCCAGCGCTTTTTATCGTATCCGCCGCGACATTTTTTTTCGCGCTTTTTATTTTCTCTCCAGACCATCTTAAAAATCTGTCGCATCGCCTCTTCTATGTACTGTCCTTTACATCGAATTTTTTCTATTGGAAGGATGTCAGCTATTTTAAAGTTCTCAGTAACTACGATCCCTTTGTGCCCACATGGTCCTTGGGGATTGAGATTCAATATTATTTAACCTGGCCTATTATATTTTTCTTTGCTTATAAATTTTTCTTGAGGCATTTAAAATGGTTTTTGCTGCTAGTAATTATTGTTTCTCTTGGCGTGTCCGAATTTTTTTTGAATTATACAAATAACTTTGTCTATTACAACCTACCTTTCCGGTACTTTGAATTTGGGATCGGTTCTCTTGGATTTCTGATCCTGCAAGACAAAAGCCTGTCGGCGTTGATCAAGCGCTTCTCTTTGACAGTCCCGCTGGCTGGGCTATTGCTTATCTCTCTGCCAGTCTTTTTGTTTGATAGCCAGACAAGATTTCCTGGTCTCAATGCGCTCATGCCGTGCATTGGCGCTGTTTTTCTTATTGTCAGTTGCGCGCGCGCACCTGTTCTATTCCTTCTGAATAATCCGGTGAGTGTTTATGTGGGGCGTATCTCATACGTGCTCTATCTTGTGCACTGGCCAATATTTGTCTTTTTTTCTTACGTGGTTTTTTCCGATGTCAGTTTGGCTTCCAGAATGGCCCTGATCGCTGTGTCTTGTCTGATCGCCGTTCCTTTGCATCATTTTGTGGAAAATGCGTATCGCGGTCGTGCTATCTCCAGGCGCAAGGTTTTGCTCTTGTTGAGTGCAACAAGCTTGATTGTTGGTCTGGCAGTTTTCGCTGTCTTTACCGGCGGTTGGCCGCAAAGGTTAAGCCAGGAACAACGTCAGGTTCTACAAACTATCAACCAAGAAGCGGAAACGTACCGAAGGGCTTATGAACGAAAATTCCCTATGCCCGACGAAACAGCTTTTGATCCCTCTATCCACGCGGGATTGGAGTGCTCCTACGATTACGCGGGCGATATTGATATTCTCGTGTCGTGTTTGTCTTACAACTTGTCTGCCGCGGGCGGATTTCTTGTGATCGGCGATAGCAACGGCGGCAATACATTTCAGGCGCTGCGCATGGCCTATAAAAAGACAAACTTTGCGTTCTTGCAGCAATCAGGATGTGCTGCAGCGGCGTTCCGCGAAAATCCACGATCTCAAAATTGGTGCTTTAGGGATGTTGATCAGATTTTAGATAGGCTCGTGTCCAAGAAAAAAATACGCGGCGTTATTCTGAGTTCACGGTGGGTCGAACAACCCTATGAGCACGTGGCGGAGACGATCGAAAAAATTCAGGCTTTAAAAGCGCCTGTTTTGCTGGTCGGCCCGACGCCGATGCTCAGGCATAATTTATTTGAGACAATTTTCATGAAGCGTCTTAAAGATCTGTCGAATTTACAGAGTTTGCCGCTTCAGGATCCTTATTTCTCGCGGGATGTGTTGAAAGTTGAGGCGGAGTTGAAAATGACGGCCAAACGTTACGATATTCCTTATTTCAGCAAAGTCAATTTTTGGTGCCCGAAAAATGTCTGCACAATATTCATTGCAGGTATGGATGCGCCTTTGTTTTTGGACACGCAGCATTTGACAAAGTCTGGCCTGACTTATTTCGCGCAGCAGTTACGCGGCGAATTGGCAGTCAGGGATTTTATAGTATCAGCGGACAATTAAAGAGCTAGTCGCCTTCAAAGTATTTCCCAGCAAACACGCAATCGTCATCGGGCCGACACCACCGGGGACAGGGGTGATGGCGCGGGCTTTTTCTCTGGCCGCTTCAAAATCGACATCGCCGCAGAGCTTACCATCAGGCAGGCGGTTGATCCCAACATCAATTACGATCGCGCCGGGCTTGACCCATTCGCCCTTGATAGCGTGCGGGCGGCCAAGGGCGGCGACGAGGATATCGGCCTGCGCGCAGAGTTCGGGCAGATTGCGGGTTTTTGAATGCGCCTGGGTGAGCGTGCAATCGGCCTGCAGGAGGAGTTGCCCCATCGGCTTGCCAAACAGGAGCGAGCGGCCGATGACAAGGGCGTGTAATCCGGCCAGATTTTTTTCAACACTATGAATCAACAGCATCGCGCCCTGCGGCGTGCAGGGAATGAGATTGGGCCGTCCGCACATCAGCAAACCCATATTCAAAGGCGTCAGCCCATCAACATCTTTTTCCGGCGCGATGGCGGCGGTCAGGGCATCGGCATCCAGATGCGCCGGCAGGGGCAGCTGGAGCAATATGCCATGCACATTCTTATTGGTGTTGAAGGCCTGAATTTCGGCCAGCACTTCCGCCTGCGTGGCGCGCGCGGGCAGGCGCGATTCAAAGCTGTGGATCCCGGCTTCGCGGCAGGCCTTGATTTTGCTGCCGACATAGACATGGCTGGCCGGGTCGTCGCC
>JAKLKY010000090.1 GCA_023150415.1 Alphaproteobacteria bacterium
CCCTATAAAGTAAAATTGTAACTATATTTTCCTGCTAAAGAAATGAAAGTAATAAGTCAAATTTATTTTTTGCTGCACTGCAATATACACCCTGTGACTTAATGACATGAATTCCTGCTGGCCATGTTGGAAAAAAACCGATACACACATGCAATGTCCGTGGATGCAAGCAAGATGAATAAAACTTTGACAACACCTGTCCGTCAGCCTCCTTTGAATGCGCGGGAAGAACTTGCCGAGTTTTTTAAAACCGCCCTGATCGCTATCATATTGGCGCTGTTGATTCGTGGGTTTTTATATGAGCCGTTTAATATTCCCTCCGGGTCGATGAAACCGACGCTGGAAGTGGGTGATTACATCTTCACCGACAAGCGCGCTTATGGCTATGGCCAGTATTCCTTTTCGCTCTTTTACAATTTATTTTTGCCGGTGCCTTATCAGGGGCGGGTTTGGGCGACACCGCCGCAGCGTGGCGATATTGTCGTCTTCTGGCTGCCTAGTCATGGCCAGAACTATATTAAGCGCGTCATTGGCCTCCCCGGTGAACGCATCCAGGTGCGCCAGGGACGCCTTTATATCAATGAACAAATGGTGCCGCGGGCATTCATAGGCGTGCGTGAAGAGCAAGATCCTGTACGCGGAACGGTTGTGCTGCGCGCCTATCGGGAGATACTTCCCGGCGGGGTCGTGCATCAAATTTATGAAGAAAGCGATGAGGATAATCTCGATAATACACCTGTTTATGTGGTGCCGGAGGGGCAATATTTCATGATGGGTGATAATCGCGATAATTCTCAAGACAGCCGCGTAACGCATCAGGTTGGGCCTGTGCCGTTTGAAAATATGATTGGTCGCGCCGAAACCATCTTTTTCTCAACCAACGGCAACGCCCGTTTGTTCGAGGTCTGGAAATGGCCATGGGCTGTGCGTTATGAACGTCTGTTCATGAATATCTTGCCTTTAAATCCGGCTCCGCCCGGGGAGTAACACTATGGCATCCAGGGATCTTGATCAGCTGCAGAAGATTCTTAAATGTCGTTTCCATGATGAAAATCTTTTGCGTCGTGCGCTTACACACGCCAGTGCGGATGCAACTGCGAATTATGAACGTCTGGAATTTCTTGGTGATCGTGTTCTGGGCCTTGTTATCGCTGAGAGTCTTTACGAACGATTCCCGCAGGAAAGTGAAGGAGATTTGGCCAAACGTCTGGCGGCGCTGGCGCAAGGGGAATTGCTGGCTGCCGTAGCCAATAACATGGGCTTAGGTGATTATATTGATCTTTCCGCTGCCGAGCGCGGCGCAGGTGGTGCAAATAATAACAACATTTTGTCCGATGTTTTTGAAGCGTTGATTGGCGCGTTGTATATCGATCAGGGTTATCCTCCTTGCCGCAAGCTGATCGAACATTATTGGGCGGGACGGTTTGATGAAATGGTTCAACCGCCCCAGCATCCCAAAACCGCTCTACAGGAATGGGCGCAGGCGAAGGGTCTGGCCTTGCCAGTTTATAATGTAGCAGGGCAAAAGGGTCCCGATCACGCCCCTATCTTTGAAGTTCGCTTGACCGTTTCTGGATATCCGGATGTGATTGCCAGTGGCCGCTCGCGTCAGGCGGCGGAAAAAGAAGCCGCCGCGCAATTTCTTTCCCAGTACGAGAAATTCACATGAGCACCCCGCCAACACGCTGTGGCACCGTAGCGATTATCGGGGATGCGAATGCAGGGAAATCAACGTTGCTTAATGCTCTTCTCGGGCAGAAAGTTTCGATTGTTTCGCCCAAAGCCCAGACCACCCGCACACGCGTCAGAGGCATCTTAACGCAAGATGCGGATCAGATCGTATTTATCGATACCCCGGGATTGGTCAAGCCTGATACGCGTTTGCAGCGCGCAATGGTCAGTGCCGTGCATGAGGCACTGGCAGGTGTAGACATGATCATCCACCTGGTTGATGCCACGCGTAAAAGTGTGCTGTCGCGCGCGCAGTCGGTGTGGGAAGCCCTGCCGCGTGACGCCCCCGTTTTGCTCGTGTTGAATAAGGTCGATCTGATGCCCAAGCCGCGCTTGCTCGAACTCGCAGCATCATTCAATGCGCACTATCCCTATGAAGCGATTTTCATGATCGCAGCGCTAAAGAATGATGGATTGAACGGATTGTTGTCTGATATACGCGCACGGTTGCCTCTGGGGCCCTGGCTTTACGATCAGGAGGAGATCACAGATACGCCTGTGCGCGTGATGGCTGCCGAAATCACGCGCGAAAAAATTTTCCAGCAGCTGCATGAGGAAGTGCCATATGCCTGCATCGTTGAAACAGAACTCTGGGATCGTGATGACGTAGGGAAACTCAACATTCATCAAACGATCATTGTTCGACGTGACACGCAAAAGGCTATCGTTCTGGGTAAGGGCGGAAGCCGGATCAAGGAAATCGGACAACAGGCGCGCAAGGATATCGAAGAACTCTTACAAGAAAAAATTTTTTTAAAGCTTTTTGTTAAGGTCATTGAAGATTGGCCCGAGAAAGCGGAGTTCTACAACGCGCTGGGTCT
>JAKLKY010000091.1 GCA_023150415.1 Alphaproteobacteria bacterium
GTTTACGAAGTCGCCACCTTTTATTCCATGTATAATCTGGCACCGGTGGGGCAGTATCTGATCCAGGTCTGCGGCACAACGCCGTGCTGGCTTTGCGGGTCAGATAAAATCACCAAAGCCTGTGAAGACACGCTGGGGATCCATATGAACGAAACCACAAAGGATGGCAAATTCACACTGGTCGAAGTGGAATGCCTGGGCGCGTGTGTTAATGCGCCAATGGTGCAGATCAATGACGATTACTACGAAGATCTGACTCCTGAATCGATGAAGGAACTTATTCGCCTACTGCGAGCTGATGAAAAGCCACGGATCGGATCGCAAACCGGGCGCAAGGCTTCTATGGCGCAAGCGGGGCCAACCACGCTGACCGAGAAAGCTAAAAAGAGCGGCTTTGCCTAAAGGAAAGGGATACCTGCATGGACTACGCAGCCTTGGTTATGATCGGCGCGTTCATGTGCATGCAGTTGGGCATTGCCTTCTACGCCAGTCGTAGCATCCAGTCTGAAGGCGATTATCTTTTAGGGGGGCGCAATCTGGGGGTCGTGCTGGCCTCGTTCTCACTGTTCGCGACATGGTTTGGTGCAGAAACCGTGATGGCTTCATCGGGCGCCGTAGCTGCCAGTGGTCTTTCCGGCGGTCGCGCAGATCCTTTTGGCTATACAATTTGTTTGATCCTGTTTGGCGTGCTGGTCGCGTTTCGTATGCGGGCGGGAAATTTCATGACTACGTCAGATTTCTATCGGCAGCGCTTTGGCGTGGCTGCAGAAAAATTCAGCGTTTTTCTGGTCATCCCGACGTCCTTGATCTGGTCGGCGGCGCAAATTACAGCCCTGTCGCATATTCTGGCTTCGGTGATCAATATCGATTTCAGCATTGCCATCCTCGCCAGCAGTTTTGTGGTGATGCTCTACACCACCATTGGCGGTTTTATGGGCGATGTGATCACAGATTTCGTGGATGGTATCATCGTCTTGGTTTGCTTGCTAATCACCACTATCATGGTCATTGAATATGGCGGCGGGTTAGATATTGCGCTTAGCAAATTAACGCCTGAGAGACTCAATTTTGTCGACCCCACCATGCCCCTGGCGGCGCAGATGGATCAATGGATGATTGCCGTTGTTGGCTCCCTGGTATCGCAGGAAGTGATCTCCCGTCTGCTGGGCACTAAATCAGCGCCGGTGGCCCGCACAGCATGTTTCGTTGCAGCTGGGCTTTATTTGTTTGCGGGCATTTTGCCTGTCCTGATTGGCTTAGTCGGGTATGATCTGGTCCCATCGCCCGCCAGCGAAGATGCATTCTTACCCACACTGGCCAAAACGATCTTACCAGAGTTCGGATACCTGATGTTTCTGGCCGCGTTGCTATCGGCAATTCTATCGACCATCAACACCACGCTGCTGTCGGTCGGCGCTCTGGCAGGGCATAATCTGATCCTGCCCTGGCTGGCGGATGATCATTGGGATTCAGTGCAGAAGGTCCGGCTTGAGCGCGGATTGGTGATGGCTGCCGCTTTTTTAACGTATTTGATCGCGGTTTCGGGAGAGAGCATTTACGGCCTGGTGGAAATGAGTTCCAGCTTTGGATCTTCAGGTCTTTTGGTCAGCATGCTGATGGGATTGTGGACCCGCTTTGGTCATGCCTATGCCGCTATCATCACGATGATCACAGGCATGATTTCGGCCTATCTTTTCCAATACCATTTCGAATGGGAAGCCGGTTATATTGCCAGCCTGATACTCTGCGGTGTAACCTATCCGCTGATGGCGTTGGTAGAACGGCAAGGATTCTTCCAGCGCCTACAACAAGGATAAGCCCATGCTACAAGATCAAGACCGCATCTTTACCAATATCTACGGCTGGGAATCGTATGATCTCAAAGCAGCGCGTGCGCGCGGCGATTGGGACAATACCAAAGACATTCTTGCCAAGGGCCGCGACTGGATTATCGAGGAAATGAAAAAATCCGGCCTGCGCGGACGCGGCGGCGCGGGCTTCCCCACCGGCATGAAATGGTCCTTCATGCCCAAGGAAGTCAAAGAACGCCCGCATTATCTGGTGATCAATGCAGATGAATCCGAGCCCGGCACGTGCAAGGATCGCGACATCCTGCGCCATGAGCCCCATAAACTGCTCGAAGGTGCGCTGATCGCAGGATTCGCCATGGGCGCGCATAAGGCTTATATCTATGTCCGCGGCGAATATTATAACGAAAATTCTACCATGTGGCAGGCCATTCACGAAGCCTATGCCGCCGGATTGTTGGGCAAGAATGCAGCGGGTTCGGGCTGGGAATTCGATGTCGTCATGCATCGCGG
>JAKLKY010000092.1 GCA_023150415.1 Alphaproteobacteria bacterium
GATATACTGGATTGCGCGGTCGCACACGGCCAGGTCAAATTGTGGAGCCAGGCCGACATCTTCGCAAAACGTAATCCAATCAGCCGTGTTGCCCGATTCGAAACGGCACAGCATTTCATAATGCGTCGCTTCCTTGGTTTTCAGGTCAATGATTGGCTGGAAATGCAAGCTGAACTGGGCGCGTTCGATAATGGTCTGCAGCTCCTTGATTTTTTGCGCGTTGGCGGCGATTTGCGTTTCAAGACTTTCCTGCAGGGATTGGATGGTGATTTCCGTCCCCTGGCGTTCAAATTCGTGCAGAGTGTAGAGCAGGGCCCGGCTCGCGTCACGGTCGCTCATGCCTTTGGTGTTCACATCAACGGTTTTGGTTTTGATGTCATAGCCTTCACCGGCGGGGTCGATTTTTTTGGCCATGGATTGGATTTGCGCCCGCAGATCATCCGCGCTGAGATCTTTCTCATGGATCAGAGTAATGCGTCCTTCTGCGACTTGTCCTGATGTTTGACCATCAAAGGCGTGCCCCGCCAACAGTTCTCCTACGGACGATTGCAATTTCTCCCATGCTTCCGTTCCCATTTTTGTTTTCTGGTCGGCGCTGGGTGTGAAGTCGAACAGCGTCATGCCCACATTCTGGCCGATGGCGCGCGCCTGGCGGATTTGTTCCTGCGCGGCTTGGGAAAACTCTTCCGCATTGAGAGGCTTTGCTTCACGCGCATCGATTGTCATGCGCGCGATCTTGGACATCAGCGCGTTTCCGGTGGCGAAGGTAATAAAGAAATTCCGGTTGCCGGGCAGTTTAAAGGCGGTCAGGATCGCCTGCCGGTCGCCGACCATTTCATTCAGATTGACAAGAACAGGCCCGGCGCGTTTGCCGGTTTTACAGTTCTCATAAAAGCTTTGCATGCGCGCTTGTTCGTGCACGGCAAACAGCTCCAGCCAGCTGCGGCCCATAATGCCTTTTTCGTCTTTGCCGGTCAGGCTTTTTGTCGCGCCGAGCGCAAAGCAGACCTTGCCTTCGATGGAAACCTCGATGAAAAGATCGGCCGAGGCAAAGGCAAAGGCCAGAAAACGGTCGCGCTGGATTTTGATGTCGTCAGACATGAAAGAGAAGATTAGTCGATCTTGAGAAGAATTTGGAGAGCTGATTTAGCCGTTTCTCAAAATTTGAGCCGCGTCTGTGGCGCCATAGGTCAGGATCGCATCCGCCCCGGCGCGTTTGAGGCAGAGAAGGCTCTCCATCAGGGCGGAGTTATAGTCGAGCATGCCTTGCGCGGCGGCGGCCTTGAGCATGGCGAATTCGCCGCTGACTTGATAGGCAAAGGTTGGCATTTTGAATTCCCGCTTCACGGCGGAAATGATATCCAGATAGGGCAGGCCCGGCTTGACCATCAGCATATCGGCCCCCTCGGCCACGTCGAGAGCGGCTTCGCGCAGGGCTTCGTGCGCATTGGCCGGGTTCATTTGATAGGTCTTGCGGTCCTTGCGCGCGTGTTCATACGCACCCAGTGAACAACCGGCCGCATCACGAAACGGACCATAGAAGCAGGAGGCGAATTTCGACGCATAAGAGAGAATAGGGGTGTTTTCAAATCCGGCCGCATCCAGCGCGGCGCGGATGGCCTGCACCATGCCGTCCATCATGCCCGACGGCGCGATGATGTCCGCCCCCGCGCGCGCGGCGGTGACGGCCTGTTTGCCAAGATTCATGAGGGTGCCATCGTTATCGACATCGCCGTGTTTGCTCAGCGGGCCGCAATGGCCGTGATCGGTGTATTCGCAAAAACACGCATCGGCGATCAGCAGCGCCGTAGGGCAGGCTTCGCGCACGCGGCGGAAAACACGATCGAGAATACCGCCCGATGTAAAGGAATCTGTGCCCTGTGAGTCTTTTTTATGCGATACACCAAAGAAGATAAAGGCATTCACACCCAGCGCCTGCGCCTTGCCGATGGTCTTGATGACGCTGGTCTCGGTCTCGCGGAACACGCCGGGCAGGGAAGCAATCGGCGTGCGTTGGTTCAGGTTTTCCTCGACGAACAGGGGCAAGATAAGGTCATGAACCGTCAGGCGCGTTTCCTGCACCATGGCTCGCAAAGTGTCGTTTTGTCGCAAGCGGCGGAGGCGGAGCGATGGATAGAATCCGGTGAGCATGAAAATATCCTTTAAAAATGGGCTTTCGAAGTGCGTGTATTTTGTCTATCATTTTGGAAGGATTAAATAAATATTCTGATTCGAGCAAGTTTTGGAGTTTTCGCGTGAGCACCTCATATTTTGAAGCCATACAATTAATTGAACGTTTGCACCGCCGTTTT
>JAKLKY010000093.1 GCA_023150415.1 Alphaproteobacteria bacterium
GCTCAACAGCTGGGCACAGGAACAAGGCGCGCCAGGTCTGGGCTATATCCTCTTCAAGGACAACGCGGGTGCCGGGCCAATCGCCAAATTCGTGCCCGAAGCCGCGCAGGCGGAATTGAAAAAAATTGCGCAGCTGCAGGACGGTGACGCGGTGTTTTTCATCTGCAACCAAGAGGCACCAGCACTGAAACTCGCAGGGCTTGCCCGCGACAAAATCTGCGATGGCATGCCTGAAGGACATGAAAGCGCGCGCGAAAAAGGCGTCTACAAGTTCTGCTGGATTGTCGATTTCCCCATGTATGAATTTGATGAGAAGGCCAAAAAGATCGACTTCTCGCACAACCCCTTCTCCATGCCCCAAGGCGGGCTGGAGGCGCTGAACAGCCAGGATCCGCTGAGCATCAACGCGCATCAATATGATTGCGTGTGCAACGGGTTTGAGCTGGCCTCCGGTGCCATCCGCAATCACAAGGCCGAGATCATGGAAAAAGCCTTCGCCATCGCCGGCTACCCGAAAGAAGTGTTGGAGCGCAAATTTGGTGGCATGCTCAACGCATTTAAATTCGGCGCCCCGCCGCATGGTGGCTGCGCGTTCGGGATCGACCGCATCGTGATGCTGCTGGCCGATGAGCCGAACCTGCGCGAAGTCTACGCCTTCGTCATGAACGGCCAGTATGAGGATTTGATGATGGGCGCGCCCTCCCTCGTGGATGAGAAGCAGCTGGCCGATCTGCATCTGAAGCTTGCTTTGCCATCAAAATCTGGGGCAAAATCGGCGGCATGAGTCCCGCCCGTCCTCTCAACGAAAGCACCGATACCGCCCTGCTGGTTTACGTGCTCAATCTCGTTTCCGTGCTTGCGGGCGTAACGGCGCTCATCGGACTTGTTCTTATAGTACTCGAGCGCGGAAAAGCCATTCCTCCCTGGATCCAGAGCCATTATTTTTTCCAGATCCTGACCTTCTTCAAAAGCATTCTGTTCTTTGTTATTGGCTTGATTTTAATCCCGGTGTTTCTGGGTTATGTGGTCTTGATCGGGCTGCTGGTCTGGTGGCTGTGGCGCAACGTCAAAGGCCTGATGCTGCTACGTGCCCGCGAAGCAATTCCCAATCCGCATACATGGCTGTGGTAAGTTTTCTAAGCCGCGCTGTCAAAATCAGGACGTGGAGCATCCGGCGCGGGCATATTTTCATTTATTAGGTCGACCTGCGTGCGCAGCGCATC
>JAKLKY010000094.1 GCA_023150415.1 Alphaproteobacteria bacterium
CTTACGCAAGCACGATGGACAATGGCTCGTGGACGCCGAAGCCACGCGCGATGCCATCAACGCCGGACGCTGACGGCAGGAGAAGGGGTGTGCTTGTTCTGCGCCTGCTGCTGCGTCGTGGGTGAATCGTGATCGACACGACCAAACCAGACCGCGGCTAATGCAAGCGCGCAGAACATGGCGCAGATTGCCCAGAAGCGGCGAGTCACCTTCGTCTCATGCCAACCCATAAACTGGAAATGATGGTGAAGCGGCGAGCAGCGGAAGATGCGCTTCCCGCCGGTGAGCCGAAAGTATGTCACCTGAATCATGACGCTCAACGCCTCGGCGACAAACACCGCGCCGAAAAGCACGAGCAAGAGCTCCTGCCGCAACGAGACGGCCAACATTCCAAGCCCGGCGCCCAGCGCCAGCGAACCCGTATCGCCCATGAACACCCGCGCGGGATGCCGGTTGTAGAACAAGAACCCGACGCTCGCTCCTGCGATAATGGCTGCCAACGTTGCTGCATGTTCAGGAGCATTGGTAAGAAGCGAATCGTTCGCGCTCATCAAGAGCGCCACGGCGGTCAGCCCAGCCGCGGCCATGGCCATCAATCCCGCGGCTAACCCATCTAAGCCGTCCGAAAGGTTGACCGCATTGGTCGTCCCGACGCCAACGAAAATCGCCAGGGGGAGCGCCCACCAGCCGACGTCGATGCCTACATTAAAGGACGGAATCCAGAGCATCTCCGCGGATTCGCGCGGCAAGGTGCCGAGAACGCCATAGCCGCAGGCGGCCATGATCGCGACCTGCAACACGAACTTGGTGCGGCTGCGCATACCATCGAGGTGCTT
>JAKLKY010000095.1 GCA_023150415.1 Alphaproteobacteria bacterium
GTAATCTTCAACAGCCGGAGACAAAACCGTCTCCTTTCCTCCTCCCCCTGAACGGGGAGGTTTCTCGGAGACACTGATGACAAACCCGGGTAGGAACCGGGTGCTCTTCCGCTGAGCTACGAGGGCAATGGGGTGACCGATCAGATTCGAACTGATGTATCCCTGACTCACAATCAGGAGCCTAAACCTCTCGGCCACGGCCACCATTGATCACTTTCCGCCGAGCCAATGCTTGCGCGTGGTTTCGACGATATTATCGATTTGCTTTTGCATGGTTTTCCTTTCGCTGAGATAGGATGGTCGGAGCGCTCGGATTCGAACCGAGGTTTTTCCTGCTCCCAAAGCAGGTGCCATTGACCAGACTAGGCGACGCTCCGAATAGGGATGGTTGCGGCCGTAGGACTCGAACCTACGACCCCACGCTTATCAAGCGTGTGCTCTAACCAACTGAGCTAGGCCGCAACAGGAAATGGCAGGCGAGGTTGGATTCAAACCAACGTAAACCGGGTCAAAGCCGGGTATCTGAGATCTCTCGATTACTCGCCATCAATTGATGCTGGTTTAACAACCAAGAAGGTCCAGGCGTCCAGATAGGACATCGGAAAGCCGAGCCTTCTTCCCTGTGCGGTGGTCGGTCGCGATGTTGTCTCGCTCCCGATAGGTGCGGATCTTGTCGCCGCGCTCGCCGCT
>JAKLKY010000096.1 GCA_023150415.1 Alphaproteobacteria bacterium
GAGCACCTCGCCCTCCATCGGCTTTTCCTTGGCGGTGTCGGGGATGATCAGGCCGCCCTTCGTACGCTCTTCCTGCTCGACCCGGCGGACCAGCACGCGGTCATGCAGCGGACGAAAACCCATAGGTCTACTCCCTTGATAAACCAGAAGAATTGCGGTTGTTAGCACTCAGCGGTGCCGAGTGCCAGGGACATAGGGGCGAATCGCCGGGCCGTCAAGAGGGGAATTCGGAACCTTTGGCTGAAAATTTCGTTGCGCCGTAGGCCATTAACTAATTTCCCGCCGCCCGCGCCCGGCCGATAATGCTCCAGCGGCTGCACGGGGGAAGGCCAGAACCATGGTTCAGGTGCTCGGCGTCGACCATATCAGCATCCGCGTTTCCGATTTCGCCAAGTCCAAGCGCTTCTACGAGCGGCTGCTCGGCTTCATGGGCTTCAAGGTCGAAGGCGACTATGCCGACGCCGCCGGCTGGCACAACGACAAGACGGTGTTCTGGATCGGCCAGGCCGACGACGAGGGAAAGCGGCGCGGCTTCCGCATCGGCGATATCGGCCTGCACCACTACGCGTTCGAGCTCAGCAAGCGCGCGGACGTC
>JAKLKY010000009.1 GCA_023150415.1 Alphaproteobacteria bacterium
GCGCTGTGTTCGGGTCGGTCGAGATCGTGCAACATGGCAAACAGATTGGCTGCGGCCTCGTGTAGATCCCCGCTTTCACTTAAATTTCGCAGGCGCGATTCAGGCAGATCGGCCGCCGCGCCGCCGCCGCGCAGACCCATGAATCTTAGTGATCCAAAGGCCAGCAGCGCCTCGCCCGGCGCGCCGATGCGCTCATGCGTCCCAATGATGAAACGCACAATGCGCTGAATGATCTTCTGCGTCGGCAAGACCGTAACGGGAAATGTATCTGGCGCACCGTGGGCGATAACCGCGTCCGCGCCAGCCATGCCGCTCTGGAGGGCGATGAGCGCAGCTGGGTTCAATCCCCTGAGCCAGGCGAAGAGGAAAATTGCCGGTGCTGGGCGGAGGTGGTTCCAGAAATAGTAATCAGAAAAAATGCTTGTAAAGATTTGTTACAAAATTTGCGTATTGAACGATCAACACTTGAGGGTCTGACCAATGATCTTTCAAAAGCAATTGCTAAACACAATCCTGCTCTAAAAGATTGGCAAGTCGCAGTTAAAAAATATAAAGAAATTCTTATTAAATATATACAAGATGCTTCTTCCGTAGCAGATCCATCAAAAATAGGTGTCTTGGGCACTGTGGCTGTACTCGTTTTTGAATATCCTGAAGTACAAGCAGCTCAAGAAAAAGTAGACGCTGCCAAAGACAGATATATAGGAATTCAAGAGAATATTGCCTATCTACAAAAACAAATTGATCAAGTGATAAAGGAAATAAAGAAACTAGAGAAAGATAAAACTGACATGAAGTGTGACGAACTTATTTGAGCTGCATGGATTTAAAATCGTCATCTGAGAGAAGCCAGAGGAAATCTGTGCTATAATAACCTTGTCCCTTGAGATCCTCAGCAATCTGTTGGCGTTCTGCAAAAGATTTACGCAGCAAATTTCGAATCCATTCCAATTCTTGTTCTAGCAAAGCTGGACTAGGTTGATCTCGCAAAAATTTTCTTAATGAAATGGACGGCTTATCTTCCTGCAATACGGGTGCCAGCGCTATCACCGTCTGCCGCATAAAGAACCGGGCGCGGGCTTCGTTACGCGAAGAAGCGGGTCCAAACGCATAGAGAAGACCCAGCCGAAGCGAGACATAAGGATGAGAGGGTGTTCGTTCAAAAGCTTGCTCATATGCTTCGCGCGCCTTGTCTAAATTTTGCGAAACACACAGCCCAGATTCATAAGCCAGCGCCTGAATTGCAATAGAGATATCAGTCGCTTGCGACTCAAAGAATTTCTGCTGAAACTCCCGACAATCATCAACACCCAATTCCTTCAAAAGGGCAGGAACATCCGCATCATTGATTTTAAGAAAATAATCGAACGTGTCCACCGCGTGTGCTGCGCACCAAGACGTGCTTATAAAAAAGATTTCCAAGAGAAATATGAATTTTAAAGATCCTGACCTCATATGCCCACCGCCCCGCGGCGCAGGCGGTCGTTAATCGCGATACCGAGACCGCTTTCGGGAATGTCCATGATGGCAATCGCGCTGTGTTCGGGCCGGTCGAGATCGTGCAACATGGCAAACAGATTGGCTGCGGCCTCGTGTAGATCCCCGCTTTCGCTTAAATTTCGCAGGCGCGATTCAGGCAGATCGGCCGCCGCGCCGCCGCCGCGCAAACCCATGAACCTTAGTGATCCAAAGGCCAGCAGCGCCTCGCCCGGCGCGACATCCACAGCTTTTAAACGCAACGGCACGCGCGGCGCATAATGTTTTTCCATCATGCCCGGCGATTTGTGGCCATGGTCTTTCGTGGCGCTCAAAATTTTTTGCTGCAGTACGTCTTCAATTTGCTGCACCGTGATCGCGCCGGGACGCAGCAAAACGGCATCAGGGCCGGACAAATCAATGACGGTCGATTCAAGACCAATCGCACACGGGCCGGCGGCCAGGATCATATCCACCGCCGCACCCAAACCTCGAGCCACATGCAGCGGTGTCGTGGGGCTGAGCCCAGTTGAGGGGTTGGCGCTGGGCGCCACCAGCGGGAAACCGCAGGCGCGGATCAATTGCTGCGCCACCCGATGGGCCGGCACCCGTATGGCGATTGTGTCCAGACCCGCCGTAGCCAGCGTTGAAATCGCCGACGAAGCCTGGCGCGGCAGTACCAGCGTCAACGGCCCGGGCCAGAATTTCTGCGCCAATAAATGCGCCCGTGCATCAAATTCGGCATGCTGCACCGCGCTGGGCGCATCGCCGAAATGGGCGATCAGGGGATTGAATTGCGGGCGGCCCTTGGCGGCGTAGACCTTGGCTACCGCCCGCCCATCCAGCGCATTCGCCGCCAGCCCATAGACGGTTTCGGTCGGCATGGCCACCAGCCCGCCTTCTTGGAGAATGGCGGCTGCCTTGGCAATCGCGGCGGGATCGGCGGCAAGAATGCGGGTCATGGCCGGGCGATCCTTCCCCCCGTTTGCGGCGCGGGAACGCCGGTTGTTGTCGTTAAACTCAGGGGCAGGCCCAAAACAGAGCGCACCGCAAGATAGGCAAAGCCCTGCGCCTCCAGCGCATCGCCGTTCCAGCCCAGCGCTTCGACGGGCTGGACAGAGGCATGTAATCTCTGCCGCAGTAAATCCATCAAAAAATTATTCCGCCGCCCGCCGCCGGTGACAAACCAAGCGCCGACCGTCTGCGGAAAATGCTGCGCCCCGACGGCAATACTATCTGTAGTAAAGGCCGTTAATGTTGCCGCACCATCTTCATCGGATAGGACCTCAAGGCCAGGCGTTTGCCAATGGTTGCGGTCCAGTGATTTAGGCGGTTTCGCAGTAAAGAACGCAGCACTTTGCTGCATCCATGCTGCAACTAAGTCAGCGTGGATTGTACCGAGGCGGCCCAACGCGCCATCTGCATCGAATGCCTGTCCAGTGCGGGTACGCACAAAATCATCGATCAGCGCATTTCCGGGCCCACAATCAAAAGCCAAAATGTCGTCTTGGCCAAGGCCAATCCATGTCACGTTCGACACACCACCGATATTAAGAATGACAGCCGGCAACGCGATATTTCCCGCCCGCGCCAGCGCCTGATGATAGAGCGGCAAAAAGGGCGCGCCCTGCCCGCCGGCGGCCACATCCGCGCTGCGGAAATCGTAGACAACAGGAATGCCCGCCGCCCGTGCCAGAGCGCCCGCATCGCCGATCTGCACACTCATACCCTGTGCGGGATCATGGAAAATCGTCTGGCCGTGAAAGCCGATCAGATCCGCCGCTCGACCTTGCAAGAGCCGCTCCACGGCCTGAATGTGGGTTTGGGTGATGACATCCTTGGCTGCCTTTACACGAGAATCTGTGCGGTCGATTAAGCCAAACGCTGCGCGAATGGCCGCGCTTTGGGCCGGCGTATAGGGCAGGGACAGAAAATTTAGGGCCCTAACATGGCTGTAGCCGTCCGTTTCGATCAACGCAGCATCCACCCCGTCCGCCGAGGTGCCAGACATCAGCCCCACAGCAGTGTAGACTTTTTGCGCGTTCATGCGTAACAATCCCTTATGACCCAATACAAATCCGACTTCCTGAATATCCTAAACCAGCGTGGGTTCATCCACCAGTGCAGCGATTTCGCCGCGCTTGATAGCAAATTACAAAGCGGGGTGCAAAGCGCGTATATTGGATTTGACGCCACAGCGCCGTCGCTGCATGTCGGCTCGCTGGTGCAGATTATGATGCTGCACTGGTTTCAACAGTGTGGACATAAACCCATCACCCTGATGGGGGGCGGGACAACGAAAGTCGGGGACCCCAGCGGCAAGGACGAAAGCCGCAAGATGCTCGACGATGCAGCTATTGCTGCGAATATCAGCGGCATTCAACAGGTCTTTTCAAAGTTCTTAAAGTATGGCGCAGGAGCCAGCGACGCGCTGATGGTAAACAATGCCGATTGGCTGGAGTCTCTGAATTACATAGATTTCCTGCGCGATTACGGCACGCATTTTACGATCAACCGTATGATGACGTTCGATTCCGTGAAGCTGCGCCTGGAGCGCGAGCAGCCTCTGACCTTCCTGGAATTCAATTATATGATCCTGCAGGCCTATGATTTCGTCGAATTGCACCGGCGTTACAAAACCGTGCTGCAGATGGGCGGCTCCGATCAATGGGGCAATATCATCAACGGCGTAGATCTGGCGCATAAAGCCTTGCGGCAGCAACTCTTTGGCCTGACCACGCCTTTGTTGACGACCGCATCGGGCGCGAAAATGGGAAAGACAGCCGATGGCGCGGTCTGGCTCAGCGCCGATCTGCTTTCGCCCTATGATTACTATCAATATTGGCGCAACACGGATGATGCCGATGTCGGGCGTTTCCTGAAATTATTTACAGTTCTGCCAGTGACCGAAATTGCCAAACTCGAAAAACTACAAGGCGCCGATATCAACGAAGCCAAAAAAATTCTGGCGTATGAAGCCACCAAAATGCTTCACAGCGCGCAGGCCGCACAAAACGCTCAGGACACCGCGCAAAAAGTATTCGAACAAGGCGACACCGGCGATGATCTGCCGCGTGTAACGATCCCGGCGGCCCGTCTACAAGCGGGCGTCGCATTGATTGATCTGCTGGTCGAGGCCGGGCTATCTTCATCCAAAAGCGAGGCGCGGCGCCTGGTTCAATCCGGCGGCGCGCGCGTCAATGGTGAGAAGATCGAAAACGAAACTGCGCTGATCACGGCACAGCACCAAGACGCCCAAGGTATCGTCAAGCTCTCATCCGGCAAAAAAAAGCACGTATTGGTAACGGTGGATTAACTATCCCGCGCGCACCTTATCCAGGAACTGATCGACCGATTCCTTGAGGCTCTGCGAACTTGTCGCCAGCTGGTCCGATGCGCTCTTGAGGGTCCGCGTCGTTTGCGCACTGTCATTCGCGGCCTTCTGGATTGCCATGATACCATTCACCGCCGTAATTGTTGCAATCGCTGTGGCCTTGACCGTTGTCACCTTGTTTGTGATGTCATCGGTCATCCTGTGCGTTTCATTGGCCAGGGTTTTGACCTCGCTGGCCACAACTGAAAAGCCCTTGCCAGCTTCACCTGCCCGCGCTGCCTCAATCGTGGCATTGAGCGCCAGCAGATTAGTTTGCTCCGCCACGGCCTTAATCGCATTGATGACCTCATCAATCTCATTCACGGCCTTTTGCAGCTCTTCAAGTTTTTGCTGGGATGTGCGTGCTGAATCAGTACACACACGCGCTTTGTTCGCAGTTTCATTGATGTTATGTGACACTTCGCGAATTGAAGCTGATAGTTGCTCGGTAGCTGATGCTACCGTTTGCACATTCACCGAAGCCTCTTCGGATGCTGCGGAGACAGCCATGCTTTGCGAATTCGTGTTTTCGATCCCGCGGTTCAACTCATCCGCCACGCTTTGCATTTCACGCGCTGCTGTCCCCACCTTCTCGACAATCGCGCTGATACTGTGTTCGAAATCATCAGCAAGCTTCATGGCCATGCGCGCCTTTTCCTCCTGCTGCTTGACCTTAAGTTCCTCCTGCTCATCCTGCAGGCGCAGAACAGACTCTGCGTTGTTTTTAAAGACCTGCACGGAACGAGCAATATCGCCGATTTCTGAATGTGACGTTGTGAAAGGGACTTCAACATTCAATTTCTGATCTGCCAGTTTTTTCATCACGGATGTCAGCGCCGCTAAGGGCTTTGTCAGACTATTCACAACGAGGAAGAATAGAATCAGCGAGATCGCAACGCCGATGGCGGAGACAATCATAACTTCCTGTTGTTGCGTTCTGTAAGCTGCGATACGTGCATCCAAGAGCCCATCCAGCTCGTCAAACCCCTTTTCCCACAGTGCATAGGCGCTTTCGTAAGCGCTCTGCCAGCTCAGTAATAGCGCGGAAGGATCTCCCACAGGCACGTTTGAAAGTTCATCGACAGCCTTCGCAAATACGCCATTCGCGTCCTGATAGGACGTGTGCAGAGGGATCATATTTTGCTCATAAGTCGGACTCTTTCCGTAGAAGTTAGGGTCTTCCTTCAAGGAGGTGTCCATATCGGCCGCAATACGTGCCATATCGGCCTCTTTCAGTAATGCCGCCATAACAGCAGCGCGTGTTTGAAACGCGGGCGTCGCAGGGCCCATCTGATTTTGTAACGTTGGGATAAGTTCAGCCACAATCGCCGATAGCCGATCGATGGTTTGCGGCAGAGCCAGTAAGGTCACATCCATAAGATAATAACTGTCCAGATCTGGATCGAGAATTAGATTGGATGTATCGCCGCTGTGGGCGATCATTCCCCGAATATCGCCGATGAAGGAAACCAGATTATCGTGTGTAGATTGAGAGTAATCCGCCTGCGAAATCGCCGAGGCAATCCCCGCCCATTTTTCTGCAACGGTTTCATATTTCAAATGCTCCCGGCCACGGCTAGCAAGCCCTTCATCCGTAAACTGCAAATCGACACCGATTTTTGTCTGGACGGTTGCCAATTCTGCCATTTCAGACTCAATCGCGCTGCGGGCGGCATTCAAAACGTCAGGATTTTTTTGCGTTTGCATCAATGCCACACGGATGGTTCCGGCGTCGCGCAAAATTTTTGCTAGCGGGCGCTGGTATTCATTGCCCATTTTCTCTTTCACAGCGAAATCAATATTCGCGTTGATCGAATCATAAGCCTGATAAAGCGCCACGACCAACGTGATCAAGAAAGTAAGAATACTGAGGATCATTCGTGAGCGGACGGAGAGATTGTTAAGATATTTTTGCATAGCGGGCCTATCGAGAAAAAGAGAAGTAATGCCTGTTAAAACTAGCATAGAATCGCTAAAAAGAAATTAGACTTAAAGTTGAATTTTGGAAAAGTTGATTGTCTTAACCGTATGTATCTGTAAGGTAGGAGAAAGAGGCTTGGACATTCATGATCATCAGCAACACCACGAAATACGCGCTTTATCGTCTGGCTGCCGTAACCGCAGCCGTTGCATTGATTTTATGGGGATGCTTATGGGTGCTGACCCCGTTTGTTCCCGCCCTTATCTGGGCGATGATCTTATGCCTAACAACATGGCCAGCTTTTGTATGGCTTCAAAACCGTATGAACGGCTATCGCACCGCAGCCGCGCTTGTAATGACGCTGCTGCTTGCTTTGGGCTTCGTTGCGCCGATGGTGTTCTTGGGCTCCAGCCTGGCGGATAATTTCGGTACATTATATAAACTTTTCCTGCAAAACCTGCATCATTATCCACAAAGCCCGCCGCAATGGCTCATTGATATTCCATGGCTGGGCCAAGAGATTGCCGATCTATGGCAACGCTATCTCAGCGATAGCAAAAAGCTTTCTGAAACCCTGACAACCTATGCCGAGCCGCTATCGAAAAGTTTTCTGGCTGTTGGCGCGTCCATAGGCCGGGGTTTGCTGGATCTGTCTTTGGGTATTCTGATCGCCTTCTTTTTCTTCCGCGACGGTGTTGCGCTGGCACGCCGGTTCCGCCAGCTTCTGGATCGCTTTATAGGCCCGCGCGGCCAGCATCTGCTGGGGGTGTTTAAAAACACAATGATCGCTGTTGTCTACGGCATTCTGGGTGCCGCACTGGCACAGGGAACGGTGGCGGGAATTGGGTTCTGGATCGCGGGCATTCCAGGCGCTCCTTTATTAGGCTTGTTGACTTTTATTCTTTCTATCCTGCCATTCGGGCCGCCGCTGATCTGGATTCCTGCGACGATTTACCTGTACATGCAAGATCAAATCGGCATGGCGATTTTTATGGGGCTATGGGGCATGCTGGGCATAAGCGCGATCGATAATGTGATCAGGCCCTATTTCATCAGCCTGAGCAGCAGTCTGCCACTGCTTTTGGTATTGCTCGGTGTTTTCGGCGGCATCATCGCCTTCGGTTTCATCGGCCTGTTTTTAGGGCCGACGCTTCTGGCGCTGGCCTATACCCTGATCACCGAATGGGGGGATCCGCATCACCAGTACCACCACCATCATGCACAGCATGATCCGCAGCATAACCCGCTCAAAAAGCCACAATTATAAAAGCAGCGCTAAAACAAAAATCCCCAGCGCGATGCGGTATACGGCAAACGGCGCGAACCCAAAACGGGAGATAATTCTCATCGCTATTTTAAGTGTAAATAACGCCGTCACAAACGCCACGCCGAAGCCCAGCAACATAACATCCCACTGGTTTTGGCTGGTGATCGCCTCCCAGCTTTTGAGCGTGTCATAGCCCACCGCCGCCACCATCACTGGTACGGCGGCGAAGAAGGAAAATTCGGCAGCCGTGGCGCGGCTGAGCCCCAGCGCCAGCCCGCCCATGATCGTCGCGCCGGAGCGCGAAACGCCCGGGATCATGGCAATCGCCTGGAAACAGCCGATCATCAGCGCCGTGCGCCTGGAAATCGCATCGACATCCTGCGTGGTTTCACGGTGCGGACGCCGCTCCAGCCACAAAATGATTAATCCGCCAATAACCAGTGCCACGGCGATCACAAAGGGATTGTAAAGGTTCGCCTTGATCCAGTCCCGCCCGATCAAGCCGACGATCACGGCGGGAATCGTGGCCGCTATCAAATTGAATACGAAACGCCGCGCCGTGGCATCGCCTTGCACAAAGCCCAGCGCACTGAACAGCCACTTGCGCCAATAAGCCACGACGACGGCCAGAATCGCACCTAGCTGAATGAACACTTCGAATACATGATCAGGCGAAGAAAACCCCAGAAAATGTGTCAGCAGCAGCAAATGCCCGGTCGATGAGACAGGGATGAATTCTGTCAGACCTTCGACAAAGCCAAGAAAAAGCGGCGTCAGAAACGAATCCATCAGCGCGCGGCCAATTTGCTATGTTTGGCCGAGTACAAGAAGTAGATCACCATCCCCAGCGCCAGCCAGAGCACAAAGCGCTCATGCGTGATCGTGGGCAGGAAGGCGATCAGCGCGCCGCAGGACAACGTGCCCAGCACGGGCAGCAAGATCCCAAACGGCATTTTGAACGGGCGCGACATGTCCGGGTGCGTCTTGCGCAGCACGATTACGCCGATGCAGACCAGAACAAACGCCGCCAGCGTACCAATATTCACCAGCTCCGCCAGCGCGCCCAGCGGAATGAACCCCGCCATGATCGCCATAATCACGCCGCAAACAACCGTGTTACGCACGGGCGTTTGCGTTTTATCATCCACCTTGGCGAAAAATCCGGGCAGCAAGCCATCCTTGGCAATCGCCAGAATGATCCGCGTCAGGCCGTAATACAGCACCAACATCACTGTGGTCAGGCCTGCGATCACACCCGTTGCGACCAGCGCCGAAGCCCAGTTCACGCCAATTTGCTGTAGCGCGTGCGCCACAGGTGATGGCACATTCAAATCGGTATAAGGCACGATCCCGGTTAGCAATCCAGACACCACGATATAAATCACCGTGCAGAAAATCAGGGAGGCCAGAATGCCAATGGGCACGTCACGCTGCGGGCTATGGGCTTCTTCCACGGCCGTAGACACGGCGTCAAAGCCAACATACGCAAAGAACACCAGCGACGCCCCAGCCAACACACCAATCGTATGGCCGCTCTCATCGTGAGCGAACCAGCCGAATGGCATGAAAGGCGACCAGTTCTCGGGCTGTACATGGAACACCGCCACGGCGATGAACACCGCAATCGTCAGCAATTTCACGAACACCATCGCCGCGTTCAGCCGCGCGCTTTCCTTCATCCCCACAATCAGCAAACCCATGAGGATCAGGATAATCGCAACAGCGGGCAAATTCACCAAACCCCCTGCAAACGGGCCCTTGGTCAGCATCTCCGGCAGTCCGAAGCCGATCGCCGTCAGCGCATTGTTGAAATAACCTGACCAGCCATTGGCCACCGCAGCCGTCGCCACGCCATATTCCAAAATCAAATCCCAGCCGATGATCCAGGCGATCATCTCGCCAAACGCCGCATAGGAATAGCCGTAGGCGCTGCCGCAACCGCCGACGCTCGACGCTAGCTCGGCATAGGACAAAGCCGCAAACGCGCAGGCCACGCCGGCAATCACGAAGGATAACACCACGGCCGGGCCGGCCTGCGTCGCCGCCGCCACACCCGTCAGCACGAAAATCCCTGTGCCAATAATCGCGCCGATGCCCAGCAAGGTCAGATCGAACGCGCTCAGGCATTTCTTAAGCCCCAGCGCCTCGCCATCATTGACAACCAGTTTTTTGCGAAAGAATTGTTTCATGTCCTTAAATCCCCACAATTTTTGAAATGATCTTTTAAAAACGGTAAAGATACTGCTTGCGCATGGCAAGACGCTCATGCAACGGTTCTTGACTTATACAGGGTTTAAAGCCCATATCATCTCCATGACATACATGACAGACCCCCATCAGAATTATGCCCGTGCCGATCTGTGGCGCAGCACAACCATTATTTCGGTGCGTAAGAACGGCCAGGTGGTGGTGGCGGGCGACGGCCAGGTGTCGATGGGCGCGACCATTCTCAAAAGCAACGCGCGCAAAGTACGCCGCCTGGGCAAGGACAATCAGATCATCGCTGGCTTTGCGGGCTCGACGGCTGACGCCTTTACGCTGTTCGAGCGGCTCGAAGCCAAGCTGGAGGCGCATCCGGGCCAGCTGACCCGCGCCTGCGTCGAACTGGCCAAGGACTGGCGCACCGACCGTTACCTGCGCCGGCTGGAGGCCCTGATGGCCGTGTGCGATAAAGACACATCCCTGATCCTGACCGGCAATGGCGACGTGGTAGAGCCACAGGACGGCGTCATCGGTATCGGCTCCGGCGGCAATTATGCTTTAGCCGCCGCCCGCGCGTTGATGGATTCTGACCACGACGCAGAAACCGTGGCGCGCAAAGCCCTGCAGATAGCGGCGGATATTTGCGTGTATACGAATGCGAATATGGTTGTTGAAAAATTATAAAATCCTCATAAGTTCATTTCCTATGGCTGAAATTTCCACGACATCCTCTGCTTCCTCTTTCTCCCCGCGCGAGATCGTCTCCGAGCTAGACCGGTTCATTATCGGCCAGAACGCGGCAAAGAAGGCCGTGGCCATTGCCTTGAGAAACCGCTGGCGCCGCATGCGCCTTGATCCCGCGCTGCAGGAGGAGGTTTACCCTAAGAATATCCTGATGATCGGCCCTACTGGCGTGGGCAAGACCGAGATCGCGCGTCGCCTGGCCAAATTGGCGCAGGCGCCGTTCATCAAGGTCGAGGCCACGAAATTCACCGAAGTCGGCTATGTCGGCAAGGATGTGGAGTCCATCATCCGCGATCTGACCGAAATCGCCATCCACATGACCCGCGATAAAATGCGCACGGCCGTCACCGCGCAGGCCGAAATTCGCGCCGAGGAGCGCGTGCTGGATGCGCTGGTCGGTGAGAATGCGGGGGAGGGTACGCGCGAATCCTTCCGCGAGAAACTGCGCACCGGTGAACTGGATGAGCGCATGATCGAAATCGAAGTGAATGACAACGGCAATCCCCTGGGCCAGATGATGGATATCCCCGGCATGCCGGGCGCGTCGATGGGCATGATTAATGTCGGCGAGATGTTCGGCAAGGCCTTTGGCGAGCGCAAGAAGCGCAAGCGCATGAGCGTAGAGGAATCCTACGATGTGCTGATGACCGAAGAATCCGACAAGCTGCTGGATGAAGATAAAGTCATCAGCGAGGCGCTAGATCTGGTGGAGCAGAGCGGCATCGTCTTCATTGACGAGATCGACAAAATCGCGGCACGCGCGGAAATTCGCGGCGGTGATGTGAGCCGCGAAGGCGTGCAGCGTGACTTGCTGCCGCTGATCGAGGGCACCACTGTCTCAACCAAGCACGGCCCTGTTAAAACGGACCATATCCTGTTCATCGCCAGCGGCGCATTCCACTACGCCAAGCCTTCGGACTTGCTGGCCGAGTTGCAGGGCCGTTTGCCGATCCGCGTGGAATTGAAGGCCCTCACACAGCAGGATTTTGTGCACATCCTCAAAGACACCGAAGCCAGCCTGATCAAACAATACGAAGCCCTGATCGGCACCGAGGGCGTTAATCTGAAATTCGATGAAGGTGCCATCGATGAAATCGCCCGTCTGGCCTTTGCGGTGAATGAGCAAGTCGAGAATATCGGCGCGCGCCGTCTGCACACTGTGATGGAAAAGTTGCTGGAGGATATTTCCTTCACCGCCTCCGACCGTTCGGGCGAATCCATCACCATCGACGCCGCGCTTGTGCGCGAACGCCTGGAAGAGCTTGTTAAAGCTACGGATTTGAGCCGGTTTATTTTGTAGGCTTATGGCGCATGCTTTTCAAAAAGCATGCCCTGATCAGCGTGTCTTCCTAGAGAACTTTCTGGCGGAATATCGCTGCGTGCTGAAACTGTGTTGACAGCGATTCGGCTGATGCCCCGCTTGCAAATCTGCGCTTCGGAGTTTTGTACAATCCAGCGCAGATGATGCCAGTTCAATTTCTTTCTTGGATCAGTCAGCTGATCCCGTAAATTGTCAGGCTCGATGCTGACGCTCGGGCAGGCCAAAACATAAACGCCTTCGCGGCCCGCATCAAGAACTTGATCCAAAACTCTTTGATCAGCATTTACAGCTTTTGCCGCGGGCGGGATGACAAGCTGGCTCACATAGCAATCTTTGCCTTGTTGAGAAAAATTTCCGCGCATTTCCGATGCGCTTTTCCCATCCAATGTTGTTTGTGTTGGACAAAATTTTATAAGACGCGGCAATCCGACTTTGCGTGTTTGTCCAATCGGCAAACCCTCTATGCCTTCCTTAAGTGCTTGGTATAAGCCTCTGTGTTTTTCCGGACGCGGCCCCAAATAAAAACTTTCATAGGGCAAAACAGCGCCAGCAAACAGGACATGAACGCGCTCTTTATCTGCGAGGCTCTTAATTAGTCGGCGCGACAAGACCACAAGATCGGCAACACTCTGAACCGCAATGGTTGTATAATTGGTTCCATGATCGGTAATCCATTGTTGCAAGGATAAGGCGCGTCCCTGCTTCCCCAAACAATTGGAAAAATCTGCATCCCCGCGATATAAATTCATAGCCAGTGTGATCAGAATCCTTTGTTGAGGATTGATTGCCGTTAGTCGTTTCGATCGGTCAAAAACATGGTCTTTCGGCCCATACCCTGCCGCATAGGCAAAGCAAGCTGAAATTTTCACTGCTGTTGATGGCCGTTTTGAATGTCCGCTTTTGTTATAGGTCTGTTGAAAGGCTTTTCTAACTGTCACGGGCCGCCCGGTAGCGGGAGCAATAAAGGCAGCCTTTGCCAATTCAGGATGTGCACGATCTCTTCAAAATGCTGCCGTGCTGTCACTGGCTGAATATGCTGCTTTCCCGCTTGATCCGTATAAATCCGCAATGCGATTTCCATTGAAAATCTCCCAATTTTTTATCTTTTCCCGTGATCCAACCTTGTCTTCCCTGCGTAAACACTCTTGAAAGCGCCGCTTTTGGGCTTTCGGATGTTTAACAACCTTGCTTTTTGAAGGAGGTCACTATGAATAACCTTGTATCCTTTTCACCCCTGTTTCGTCAAACAATAGGTTTTGACCGGTTTAACGACCTGTTTGAAAACCTGGTCAATCAGACCGAAGACCGGTTCGAGGCCTATCCCCCTTACAATATTGAAAAAACTGGGGATGATACATATCGCATAACCTTGGCCGTGGCCGGGTTTACAGAGCGCGATATCGACATCACCGCGCAGGACGACCGGCTGACGATTTCCGGAAAAATCCTGCAAAGTGAAAATGAGGCAAAACCCCATTACCTGCACCGTGGAATTGCAGCGCGCAGTTTCGAACGGGTCTTCCGCCTGGCCGATCACATCAAAGTGCAAGAGGCCAGCATGAAAGACGGCTTGCTGACGCTCGATCTGATCCGCGAAGTGCCGGAGGAAAAGAAACCCCGTATGATCCCGATCAACGGACAAACGAGTGAATCGGGCAAATCTTTGTTGGGTAAGAAGAAATCGTAAGTTTGAAGAGCTCTCTCCCCCTAACCCTCTCCCTCACGGGAGAGGGTTTTTTGCGACGATAATTTTAAACCCGTTTTCTTTTTTTATAATTTGAAATTCAGCAAAATGAGACTGCAGCATTGCTTCATAAGGCAAATGTGTATTGGCCACCATATACAACCGACCACCCGGTTTTAATGACTGAGCCGCAACTGATATAAATCTCTGGCCAATAATGTTTTTTTCGATCTTTCCTTCGTGAAAAGGTGGATTCATTATGATCCAGTCATAGCGATTATTCAAATCAGGCTGCGGCTGGGTAAGGTCGCGCCAGAGAAAACGTCGCGACCCCGAAAGCCCTTCTAAATTCTTCTCACAGCATATCAGCGTCCGCGCATCCGCATCTATGCAATCCAATGCGGCGATGGCTGGATTTTGTTTCAAAACATGGGCGCAAAGCGCACCATAACCGCAGCCGAAATCCGCGCCCCTGCCCTGCAAATCCACCGGCAGAAATGTCATCAAAAGCGCCGATCCAGGATCCAGTCGATCCCAGCTGAACAGGCCTGGTTGCGACCAAAATCCCGCCGCGTTTTTCTGGATACTCTCTGGCGGCGTAGGATACGGTGCCGCGCAAACCGCCCAAACCAGCCGCGCATGTCGTTTGGATATACGCTGAATCTGATCCAGCCCCAATTCCTTGAACAGGCCGGCGATCCTTTTCCCGCCCGCATCATTCGCCGCCGACGCCGCCAGCACACCGCCGGAGGGTAGTAGACTTAAACTCTGCGCCAGCAGCACACGCGCCTCCTCAATGTTTTTTGGCAGAGCAACGAAGATCGCCGCAAGCGATCGGTCAAGCGGGCCGGATTCAAAAAGCGATTTAAAATCGGTAAAAATTTTAATGCCGTTATTTTCCAGTTGCTCGGCTTCGGGTTTGAATGGCTGCACCGCCCAGGCAATGCCCGCCCTTGCATCAGTCAACAAAGCACGCGAATGCCCATGAACAAAGCCAAGCATGCCCTTGGGCGCGAATGCGACGAATTCATCAAAAAGGTGCATGATTATATTTTCTTCTTGTTGCTTGCTTTTCTTCCCTGTCACCGCATGTTAAGAAAAGCCCCATAAAACAACAACCCAATTTTGCCCGATCGATGAGTGCTGAAGAAACCCTGGCCGAACCTGCCCCCCTTCCATACGCGCATAAAGGCGATCTGACGCAAGGCGATATCGGACGTCATCTTTTTAATATGACGGCGCCTATGATTGGCGGTCTCTTGGCCGTCATCAGCATTCAACTGGCTGATACCTACTTCATTTCCCTTCTTGGAACGCAGGAGCTAGCCGCTATCAGCTTCACATTTCCTGTGACAATGATTATTACACATCTTGTGTTTGGGCTGAATATTGCGCTCTCATCTGTCATATCGCGCTTGCTCGGGGCCCGCGACATCCACACAGCACAGCGCGTCACACTGCATGGATTGCTCTTGGCCTGTGCACTTTCCTTTATTGTGGCGCTGATTACATTTATTTTTCTTGAGCCGCTATTCCTTTTGCTAGGCGCTGATGATACGACCATGCCGTTAATCAACCAGTTCATGCCGATCTGGCTTGCTGGCTCTGTTCTCTTAACTATCCCTGTCATCAGCAACTCCGCCATGCGCGCCGCAGGCGATTCATTTCACCCGATGATGGTCATGGCATTAATGGCGCTGGTGAATATCATTTTGAATCCCATTTTGATTTTCGGCTGGTTTGGTCTGCCCACGCTGGGGATTATGGGCTCGGCCGTTTCGACATGTTTGGCTTATGCCGCGGCTATGGTTCTCAGCCTTTATGACCTGATCCGTGTCAAAAATCTTTTACCGCAAGATGGGCTTTATCTAAGCCAGATAGGCGATTCATTCCGGCGTTTGATTTTTATTGCCATTCCGGCCGGGATCACAAATATCGTTCAGCCTTTGACCAATGCTGTGATCACCGCCCTGCTTGCAGCCCACGGCGCCCATGCCGTAGCTGCTTTTGGTGTGGCTACGCGTGTAGAGGCCCTGGCGATGTTGCTGGTGATTGCCCTGGCGTTGGGTCTGGCGCCGATCGTCGGCCAGAATTGGGGAGCCCGAAATTTTCCCCGCGTCCATCGTGCGATTACGTTATCAATCCGCTTTAATTTCTTCTGGTCCGCTCTGGTTGCCTTGATATTGTTTGTATTTGCTGAGCCAGTAGCGCGGGTCTTTTCTGAAGATGCAGATGTGGTGAGTTACGCCGTATGGTATTTCTTGCTAGTGCCTGTTTCATATGGGTTATCCAACCTCGTCTTTGGCTGGGGTGCAGCCTTTAACGCCATGGGCTTGCCGCAATGGTCGTTTATCATGATCGCCGTGAAGGCCTTTGTGATTACGTTGCCGGCCGTGGTCATTGGCTCATATTTGGGCGATGCGATGGGCATTTTAATTGCACTTTCGCTGGCGAATATTTTATCAGGCGTTGTGTTTCATATTCTGAGTTGGCGCATTTGCTATCAGCAAGAAGAAAAACTGGCGCAGGCATAAGCGCCCGCATACGCGCATACACATTAATGTTCTGTGTTTGGTGAGGGAATTTTTATACTTTTCAGGTATAATTTTGGATAGGCACGTATATTTTTCTGATTGAGGCTCCATGCAAGGTATGGATATTTTAATTCCGACAGTGATCTTGCTGGGCATTGGCTTCACCGTCATTTACCTCAGCCGTCGCATCAAGATCAGCCCCACAGTCGGTTTTTTGATCTCAGGCATTGCCCTGGGGCCGCATGTGTTGGGTTTGATTCAGGAAACAGAGACAACGCATCTTCTGGCCGAGCTGGGTGTCGTGTTCCTGCTTTTTGACATCGGCTTACATTTCTCGAAAAAATCCGCATGGTCTTTGCGTCGTGATCTGACAACCCTGGCGCCGCTACAAATGCTGCTCAGCGGTTTGGTCATCGGCTCGTCGCTTTCACTGGTTTTTGGCCTGAGCGCGGATCTTGCCCTGCTTGTTGGACTTGCGTTGTCGCTCTCGTCCACAGCCGTGGTGATGCAGGTGGTGGCCGATCTGAAGCAAACGGAATCGCCCGTCGGCAAAACCGCCAAAGCCGTTCTGATTTTTCAGGACATCGCTGCAATCTTTCTTCTAATCCTCGCGGATTCTTTGGGCCAGGATCAGGATCTGAGTAATCTTTTGCTGCTGACAATTGCAAAAACCTGCGCTGCATTCGCTATGGCCTTGGGTTTGGGACGTTATGTGCTGGGACCCCTGATGCGCACAATTATCCGCTTTGATGATCCTGAATTGTTCATGGTGCTGGGGTTATTGATTGTAATGCTCACGGGCTTAGCTACCGCTTCGGTCGGTCTATCTCTGACATTAGGCGCATTTTTATCCGGCATGGTTTTGGCAGAAACACCGTTTCGCGTTTTACTGCAAACAGAATTGCGCCCGTTTCGCTCGCTTCTGCTGGCATTATTCTTCATTACCGTTGGTATGATGATAGATCCTGTCATGCTGGCGCAGAATGCAGGCACGGTGTTAAGCCTCGCAGCCCTTCTGATTGCTGTCAAAGGCGCGATTATCGGCGCGCTGGTTTTTGTGATGCGCCGTCCCTTGCATCATGTCATTCAGCTGACCTTCCTGCTGGCGCAGGGCAGCGAATTTGCCTTCGTGATCCTGAGCATGAGCGCCGTGCACTCTGTGCTTGGTCTTGCTCTGGCCGAGCAATTGATTGCCGCCTGCGCGATTAGCATGCTGCTAACACCTCTCTTGGCGACGGCTGCCCATCGTTTTTCACTTAAACTCTGCCAAAGCCTCAAAGCCACCGTGGCAAATATCCATGACGAAGCGCAAAACCATCCCAAAAAAATGCACCCGGTCTTTATCGTTGGCATGAACGAAGTCGGGAAAACCATCGCGCGCGGCATGCAGGCGCACAGCATCCCCTATATAGCCATAGACGGCAATCGCCAGCGTTTCCTCGAAGCCACCGCAGCCGGCTATATCGTCGCCTATGGCCATGCGGATGATTTACGTTTTTGGAAGACGCTGGGCGTCGAGAATGCGCGCGCGATGTGCATTGCCGCGCCGCGGCTGGAAATCTCCAAGAAACTGGCGCCCATCGTACGCAGCCTTTATCCCAACCTCAAGCGTTATGCCGCCGTGAAAGACTCGGCAGAGGGTGTGCGCTTTTCAAGCATGGGGCTGATTCCCGTTTATAACAACGGCACGCCGCCGGGGCTTGAAATGGCAACCTATGTCCTGCGCGATCTGGGCATTGCGGATGTAAAAATCGAGCGCTGGAATGAAGAGGAACGCAGCGCTTATCTCGATTCCCAGCTCCCGACAGAGGAAGAGCGGGAAGATTTGGCCGTTGCTGCGGTGGCCGGTTAGACAAGACCATCTCTGTTAGGTTCGAAACTTGCGGGAAAGGTAGGGTTTTTATTGCTTTGTACTGAGATTTTTGCTATCAAAACACTATCGAAATAAACCAACAACATGGGGATATGGATATGAATTTACGCAGAATCTTAAGCGCAGCCGCCATAGGGGGCGGTTTGACAGCGGGAACACCTCACACGGCTGAGGCAGGTCCATTGACCTTCAAGTTTAAAGGTACCGTTGAAAGTTACTACAACGATTTTATGAACACTTTCATGGACGGTCTAACCTTTTCTCCCGGAATGCCTATAAGTCTTGATATCGATTTCAGCAACGCTGACACCAGTTCAGTCTCATCTTATTATTTTAAAGCGGGCCAGGTCTACTTGCATGCGGCGCCATTAAGTTCAGAGCTAAATCTCCTTAATGACACCACAGACCCATCTGGAAATATGGTGGATTCGCTCAACTTGACCCTTACAGCCAAGAACAATTTATCGACAATAAAGGGCGTGGGTACAATAAGTATACATGCTTTCGCTCCTGCAAATACAATCAGTTCAGATGGTTTCAGCCCTAAGAATGTTACGGCACTTATGTCGGGTGCTTTTTCCAACAGTGCTAACTCTTCTTTTGATTTTTCGTATACAAGTAATTTCGGAACCTCTTGGGAAAAAGGACGTCTCGACAGCATGACAGTCGTGCCTAGCCCTGGGGCGCTTGCTGTTCTAACAGCGGGTGGTGTTTTGGCACATCGCCGCCGCAGAACACCACCGGAATCTGCACCTGCGCTCGAAGCCGCGTAAATCCATCGTTTTTGGAAAAAGGGCAGACAGTGCTGTCTACCCTTTTTTTATTTTTGCACTAACCCCGCCACTTCCTTCTTCACCGCTTCCACCAATTTTTCATCGTGCAGGGCGGTTTTGTTCAGGCCGGTTTCGCGCCCGACCATGTAATAAATGGATTCCAGCGCGACCTCCTGCTGAGTGCCAAAATTTTTCACGTGATACGCCATCGCAGCATCCATGGTGATGATGGATTTGTCGGGCTGGTTGCGCTTGCGCATATTTTCCTCAGTCAAGCGCACAATCAGCATTAGATTCTCGTCGCTAATGGTAACATTGTGGTGCGCCTCATACCCCTTACGCAGCCCCTGCATGATGCGGAAAGTTTCCAGCACATTGGGCACTTTGAGGAAAATTTTCTGAAAACGCCGATCCATCGCCGGATCAGCCGCGACATAAACGCGAAATTCATCCAAAGTCGTCGCGCCGATCACCAGCAAATCCCCCACCGTCAGATAGGGCTTCATCACATCCGAGAGCCCCTTGTAAGAGCTTGCCTCGCAATTGGGCATGATCTGATGAATCTCATCGATGAATAAAATGATTTTGGGAACGTCCTTGCGGTGATAACGCTCTGCCACGCCTTTACACAGCGGGATGAAACGCGACTGAAACTCGGCGGGGCTCGATGTGCCCGCCGCCATACGTGCCAGCTCCACTTCCAAAACACGTGCGCCTTTAAGAAAATCCGGCACCTCGCCCGCCACAATTTTCTGCGCCAACCCAGCCACCAACGCCGTCTTCCCCACCCCGGCCGGTGCCAGCAGCGCGGCATTCTTACGGCCCTTTTGCAGCATGATCAAAATCGCTTCGTCGATTTCTTGATCGCGCCCTGTGATCGGATCAAACCGCCCGGCCTTGGCCAATGCCGTAAAATCGCGGCAATACAAATCAAAAAGTTTTTCCAATTCTAAATCGGATATTGTTGGCTTCCATTTTTCGGTCATCGTGCGTAGCCTTCACTCATGCGTTCTTAACCCCAATATCGTTAATCGTGTATCCCTGCGCAAACAAGACGGCGGTCAGATTGCCATGCAGGATAACATTAGGCACAGCCTCCGCCACCACTGATTTCGGGTGATAGCCGATCCCCAAGCCTGCGGCCTTGAGCATCGGAATATCATTCGCCCCATCCCCTATAGCCAGAACATCGGCGGGCTTGAGCTTATATTCATGCATATTCTTCAACAGCAATTCCAGCTTGCTCGATTGATCGAGTATGGGTTCTTCTACAGCTCCCTCAAGACGGTTTTCCGTGATCTTGAGCACATTGCCATAGTGATAGGTAAATCCTAGCCGCTCCGCGACCACCTGCGTAAAGAACGTAAATCCTCCTGAAATCAGAATACACGCAGCACCATTTTTCCGCATGGTTTTCACCAACTGCAATGCGCCCGGATTAATTTGCAACGCATCGGCTGTTTTCTGCAGAGAACCAACATCCAGCCCCTTGAGCAAATGAACACGCTCGCGCAAGGCATCGGCAAAATCCACCTCTCCCTCCATGACCCTTTTGGTAATCGCAGCGACCTGTTCTTGAACCCCTCCATACGCGGCAAGGGCATCCAGCGTTTCTCCCTGCACAATTGTAGAATCCATATCTGCTAGCAAAAGTTTCTTGCGTCGGTTTTCAATCGGCACGACAAAAACATCGATTGCAAAACGATCCAGAAACTCGCGCAAATGGGTAATCGCCTTACCATCCGGTTTGGCCGAAATCCCCAAATCAACAGCTTGTTGCGGCGCGAGCCAAACGGGCGCGCAGGTGGGTTGGATTTGGTAGAGACCCAGTAATCTCTGCACCTCGCCGATATGGCGGTTGGTCAGGGGCTGATGCGTGGTGGAGGCAACAAGTGTGAGAACAAGGCTCATGAAGGATTTCTCTTTGGCTTAGATACGCGGATAATCTGAGAGCTTATACTAACTCCCACGGCATATATTCTACATGCTGACGCGCCAAGTAAAGCCTTTGCTAGTTCTGCCGCTGGCAAATCTCTTGAGCATTCCGAGGCCATTCGAGAAACGCACAAAATTGACATACGCTCTGATGTTTTTTATAAAACGGCATGAGTCTTGAAAAATATGCCTCTTCCCGTTTAGGTGCGCTGGTCAGATTGGGCTGGGTTTATGGAGGGCAATCACCATCCACCCAACAGCCGTTTCTGATTGCAGCAAGTGACTATCGTTGCTTTACAACTCCCACAGAGGCCGCAACGATAGCGAACAGCAAGGGTGTTCGTCTTATGACACCTGAAGAATTTCAATACTTTATTGATACCTTTCCGCATACAGGCCTTGGCACCACAATCAACCGCAGCGAATGTTATTGGGTTGCAGCAACTGATCCGACTTCAGGAGAACCCATTATGTACGCAAGACGTTTCAAAGTGGGACCACCACACCAAATTGGCATCGCGCGTTTTGTCTGCGATTCAGAGCCACGGCCTGGCGTATGAGCGTGTTGCTAGTCTTAGTTACTGCCACTTATTAACACTGCCGCCATATAGAATCTTTGCATTTTGGCGCTAAATCAGTATAAATCGCAGTTTGTGCGTATCCTCACCAGATCCCTGCTTTCGCAGGGATGACCGGGAAGTAAGAGGCTATAGGCACAAAAAAAGCACTAAAAACGAAATTGGATTATGTATAATGAAAAAAACAAAACAGGAATTAAAATCTGCGGCCAAAACATCCTCCACCGTCATTAATTTGAAAGTCGGGCTGGCCGAGATGCTCAAGGGCGGGGTGATCATGGATGTCGTCACTGCCGATCAGGCGAAGATCGCCGAGGATGCGGGTGCGGTGGCGGTGATGGCGCTGGAGCGTGTACCCTCCGACATTCGCGCGGCCGGCGGCGTGGCGCGGATGAGCCCGCCGCGCCTGATCGAGCAGATCATGGCGTCTGTGTCCATCCCCGTCATGGCCAAATGCCGCATCGGCCATTTCGCCGAGGCGCAAGTGCTAGAAGCCATCGGCGTGGATTATATCGACGAATCCGAAGTGCTCACGCCCGCTGATGAGGATTACCACATCAACAAGCATGATTTTAAAGTGCCGTTTGTCTGTGGCGCGAAAAATCTGGGTGAGGCGCTGCGCCGCATTGGCGAAGGTGCTGCCCTGATGCGCACAAAAGGCGAGCCGGGCACTGGCAATATTGTCGAGGCGGTGCGCCATCTGCGTGACATTAACCAGCATATCAAACGCATCACTGTCTTGGATGACGCCGAGCTGATGACAGAAGCCAAAAACATGGGCGCACCTTATGAGCTTGTGAAACTGGTGAAAGAGCAGGGCCGCCTGCCGGTGCCGAATTTTGCCGCGGGCGGCATCGCCACGCCCGCCGACGCGGCGCTGTGTATGCAGCTGGGCGCGGAGACAGTATTCGTGGGATCGGGTATTTTCAAATCCGAAAACCCGGCGGCTTTTGCCAAAGCCATCGTCAAGGCAACCTGCCATTACAGCGATCCGAGCATGGTTCTCGAAGCCTGCCGCGAAATCGAGGGCGAAGCCATGCGCGGCATCTCGATTGACACCATCGACGCCGGGATGCGGATGGCCAATCGGGGGTGGTGATGAGCCATCCCGTCATCGGCGTTCTCGCTCTTCAAGGCTGTGTCGAGCCGCACCGCCCCCATATCGAAGCAGCGGGGGCGGAATTTGCTGCGGTCAAGACGCCGCAGCAATTTGACGCCGTGGATGCGTTTATTCTGCCCGGCGGGGAGAGCACAACGATGCTCAAACTCATCGATATGTATGGTCTTTGGGATTCGCTGACGCGCAATTTCAAGACTAAGCCCGTCTGGGGTATTTGCGCGGGGACGATTTTGATGGCGCAGCATGTCACCAACCCCCAGCAAAAATCCTTCGGCCTTTTGCCCATCAGCGTGCAACGCAACGCCTATGGCCGCCAGCTGGATAGTCATCATGGCATGATCGACAACTATCTGGTTTCATTTATCCGGGCGCCCGTTATTCTTAGCCCCTCAGGTGTTGGGATAAGTGGGGAAGCAGAATTTGAAATCCTCGCCACCCACGAAAGCGCCCCCGTCTGGGTGCGGCAGGGCCCCTATATGGCTACAACATTCCACCCCGAACTGACACAGGATTTTCCCTCGCCGATGCACCGTACCTTTGTTGACCTGGTGCGGGGATCTGCGGCACAATTGGTGGCATGATCGCCTATCATTCCACCCGCGGCGGCGAGAGCGGCAAAAGCTTTGAAGATGTGCTGCTGGCCGGTCTGGCGGCAGATGGCGGTTTGTATGTGCCAGAATTCTTGCCATCCTTGCCGGGGCCTGTGCGTGGATCTTATATTGAAACCGCGCAACACATCCTCTGCCCCTTCACCGCCGGTTTTCTGACAGCGCAAGAATTGCAGATCACGCTGCAGCAAATTTACGCGCCGCCGGTTTTTGCTGCGCCCGACATCGCGCCCTTGCGCCCGCTGCAAGACAATCTGTATCTACTCGAACTGTTTCATGGCCCGACGCTCGCGTTCAAGGATTTTGCACTGCAACTACTGGGCCGGTTGTTCGACCATGCGCTGCGGAAAACGGGCAAGACCATCACCATCATCGGCGCGACGTCGGGCGATACGGGGTCGGCCGCGATTGAGGGCTGCCGCCATTCCACACTTACACGCATGTTCATGCTGCACCCCCATGGACGCGTGTCGGACGTGCAGCGACGGCAGATGACAACGCTCAATGCGCCCAACGTGTATAATATCGCTATCGAGGGCACGTTCGATGACTGCCAGGCTTTGGTCAAAGCACTGTTTGCCGATGCCTATCTGCGGGCGCAGCATAATCTAGCCGCCGTGAATTCCATCAACTGGGCGCGCATCGCCGCGCAAATCGTCTATTATTTTTACGCCGCGCAGCAATTCGCGGAGCCCGTGACCTTTGTCGTCCCCACCGGCAATTTCGGCAATGTACTGGCCGGATATTACGCGCGGGCGATGGGCGCACCGATCAAGGATCTGGTCGTCGCCTCCAACCGCAATGACATTCTCACCCGTTTCTTCGAAACCGGCGCAATGACGGCGCAGCCCGTGCAACCCACCCTCAGCCCTTCGATGGATATTCAAATCTCCAGCAATTTTGAGCGCTATCTCTTTGCTCTGCTGCAGCATGACGCACAGCATCTCAAAACCCTGATGCAGCAATTCCGCGATGAGGGCGCGTTCCGCGTGTCCGATGCCCTGCTGGCCCGCGCGCGGCAGGATTTCACCGCCCTGCGCGCCAGCGAGACAGAAACGCTGGCCGCAATGAAAGATGTTTACGCGCAGGATAAAATCCTGATCGATCCGCACACCGCCGTCGGCGTTCATGCCGCGCGGCAATTCCAGCACGAGAAAAATAAGGGCCCCGTTATCGTCCTCGCCACCGCCCACCCGGCCAAATTCCCTGATGCCGTTCACCGCGCCACCGGCCAGAGCCCGGCCTTGCCCGCATCTTTGGCCACGATCCTGCAAAAACCGGAAAAATTCACGGTCCTGCCCGCGGATTTGACCATCATCAAAAATTTCATTAAAGAGGCCTGATGATTAATTTAACCACCCTCCCCTCCGGCCTGCGCGTGATTACAGATCATGTAGAATCCATGCATTCCGTGGCGCTGGGCATCTGGACGCATGTTGGCACGCGCGATGAAAATCCGTCGCATAATGGCGCTGCGCATCTGGTGGAGCATATGCTGTTCAAGGGCACGCCGTCGCGCAGCACGTTCGACATCGCAGAGGCGATTGAGCGCGTGGGCGGCAATGTGAATGCCTATACCAGCCGGGAAATCACCAGCTATCACACGCATATGCTCAAGGACGATATGGGCCTGGGGCTGGAGGTTTTGGCCGATATCTATCAAAACGCAACCATGCCCGAGGACGAGTTGGAGAAGGAGCGCCATGTCGTGCTGCAGGAAATCGGCATGAGTCTGGACACGCCTGACGATCTGGTCTTCGACATGTTTTATGAAACTGCCTACCCGCAGCAAATGCTGGGCGCGCCCATTCTGGGGCGGGCGGAGATTATTCGTGCCATGCCGCGCGACGCGCTGGCGGCACATGTGGGCCGGTTCTACAATAACGGACGCACGGTGATTTCCGCCGCTGGCGGGGTCGACCACGACGCATTCGTGCAGCATGTCGCGCAACAATTTTCCGCGCTGCCCGCCGGGCAGGATGTTGAGAGCGTCGCGGCCGCATATCGCGGCGGCGAGAACCGTCAGGAAAAACCACTGGAACAAGCGCATATCGTGCTGGGCTTCCAGGGTGTGCGCCGCGCGCATCCCGATTATTACGCGGTACAGGCGCTTTCAACCATTCTGGGCGGCGGCATGGCCTCGCGCCTGTTTCAGGAAGTGCGGGAAAAGCGCGGCCTCGTCTACTCCGTCTATACCTTCCACAGCGCCTATTACGATTGCGGTTTGTTTGGCGTTTATGCCGGAACCGGGGCCAAGGACTTGCCCGAACTTATGCCGATTTTGTGCGACGAGATCCTGAAAATAACGCAGGAGATCCGCGAAGACGAAGTCGCCCGCGCCCGCGCGCAACTGAAAGCGGATTTGCTGATGGCCCGCGAGTCGATGATGACGCGCGCCGACCAGATGGCCAAGAACCTGATCTTCAAGCACAAGAAACTGGACATCGCCGAGCGCATCGCGCGCATCGCAGCCGTGGACGCCGCCGCCATCAAGGCAATCGCGCGGCAGATTTTTGCCTCCCCCCCGACGCTGGCCGCGCTGGGGCCGCTGGGACAACTGGAAAGTTTTGATCAAATCAAGCGCCGTCTGGCAGCGTAAGAACTCTAAGCCCGCCCCGCGGCGCCCGAGAGCATCAACGGATCAACGCCTAAGCGTCCCAAAGCCACCGCCCATTTCTCTGCAGGCGGCGTGGTAAAGATGGTCTCGGCATCGGGTTCGACCACCAGCCAGGCATTTTCCTGCATTTCTTTATCCAGCTGCCCCGCGCCCCAGCCGGAATAGCCGAGCATGAACATAAAATTCTGCGGTCCGCGCCCGCGCGCAATTTCAATCAGCGCATCAATCGTGCCCGTCACACCAAAATGCGACACCACGGGAACAGTTTCGCGCTGGCGAAAATCAAGACTGTGCAGCAAGAATCCGCGCGATGTCTCCACCGGCCCGCCGCTATAGATCGGAAATTCCAGAGCTTTAGCGTCCGCCTCAGGCAATCCCTTAATCTGCAGCTGATCAAATAACTGGCGCGCGCTTAAACCCGGCAGGGGTTGGTTGATCGTCAAACCCATCGCGCCCTGTGCGTCATGCGCGCAGAGAAAAATCACCGCGCGGTAAAAGCGCGGATCGCCCATGTTGGGCATGGCAATCAGTAATTTGCCTGCCAGGGATGAAACTTTCATATCTGCCATAAGAGCCTACATTATACTGTCTATGCAATTCGCAGCAAGCCTTGCGCCGTCGCGTCGCTTAGCGTTCTTCTCCGCGCTGCGGGCTGTTTTTTGCGAAGGCTTCAATCAACGCAGCGGCAGACTGGCTTAACATCCGCGCGCGCTGAACAGCTTTGTCGACAATCTGCACCACTTCCTTGCGATCCATCTCGGGCTCGATGGTGATATAATCCGGGCTGGCCTTTACATCGGCATAAAAGGCGATAATCTGAGCCCCCAGCCGCGCACCCAGAATATCCAGCCTGTCGGTATTGCGATCGAACACAGCACGGTCTAGAACTGGTTCGCTTTGCACAATATCACCAGATTTTTTATATTTCGGAATACGGTCTTCATCCTTCAGCGCCTTCAGCGTTTCTTCATAAACCACAAGATAGGCTTCTATCTTCGATTTATTGGTACGCAGCTCAGCATCCAGCAGACTGGCAATAATGGCGCGTTCCTTGTCGCGCAGCTTGCGCTCACGGACCATCATGTCCAGGGTGTCGCGCTGGGCGTCGATGACCCGCTGAAATCCACGCATGATCATCAAACTTAAAACGATGAAAGCCCCCACCATCCCAGCCAGCAGAATAAAGGCCAGCACAAAAAAGAATTTGCCGTCGCTGCTCTCTGTCTTTTGGGGCGCATCGGCTTTGGCCCATATGCCCTCGCTTTGGTCCTGTGCTTGAATTTCTGCTTTTACATAAGGATCTTCAAAGACGGTATTAAAAATTTGCCCCCGGTTAGTTGTCGCATAACCGTGCTGCAGCATATAAAGCGCCAGATCCATACCATTGGCATTGGTGCATTGCGCCTGCAGGCGCGGCGGTGCCCCAGCGCGCAAAGTACACTCCACCGGTGCCTTGCCCATAGCGTTATCAAGCGCCGTGCGAGCCCGCAAATCAAAGACCGCGCCCGCACCAGTTACGGGCTGCAGCCCCCAAAGCATCAAGCTTTGCTGCCCCAGGACAATCGTGACAGAATCCAGCGCGCGCGCATTGCCGCGTATGGCGTTTTGCGCATCCTGCGCGATGGCGGCAGAGCCTACCATCAACAACCCGATCAGGCCCAAAAGAGCTATTTTATTGATAGACTTCAACATATTGGCGTTTCGTTCCTTCCTGCGGAGATGGTACCATGAAAAGGATGAACTTGCACGGGGCTGACATTTAGGGCTAGGCATACAATCATTATGCGTTTGCAACTGTTAAAAATGCTCGAAAAGCTCGGGGTGGACCGGATGCTGGCGCCGTACGAGACACAGCCCTGGTACCATTATGATGCAGAAAAGGCGATGACCTGCAGCGCCGAAGTGCGCATGGGGCCAGGCGCGCAGGATCTAGAAGCGGAAGTTCAACTGCTTGCCGATGAAACACCCGATCAAACGGCCGCGCGGCCTGAACAGATTATGCGCCTGCGCGTTATTCCGGCTTTGGACAAAACCTGGTCGCCGGTGGAGCTGTGGGTCAAGGGCGAGGATTTCGTGAATAAATTCCATGGCTGGGAGGAAAAAGCCTGTAACTTTTTCCGCGCCTGCATCCAGTCGTTGCAGATGGGAGAGATTCCCGACATGGACGCACTGATCGAAAAGGAACTGGATGACGATGACGGCTTTGGCGGCAAAGGCCGCGGCAAAATCGGACGCAAGGCACCTAAGATCAAACCGGCGCAACTGCTGGGTGTGAAGAAGCCGATGTGATGAGGGAGGAGGCTACTGCTCCGCCACGACGAGGCCGAAGCGCGTGGCGAGGGCGGCCAGTCCACCGGGCGCAAATTCCGCTTTGGGCACGAAATGCCATTTCGGGCCTTCGCCGTGCCCTCTTCAACCAGCCGGATATAGACATTGCGGATCTGGCTCAAGTTCTGGCGTTTTTCCTCGCCTTTATAAAGGCTCAAGACAAAGACGATCTGGAAGATGTCAAAAGGCACGCCGTTCAGCGAAATGCTCAACCCTTCGTCGTCGCCGTCGCCCGCGCCTGTACGGCTGTCGCCCAGATGGCGGATTGCACCACCCAGCGCTTCAGGCTGGTTATAGAACACAAAATCATCATCATTGCGGGTCTGATCGCCGCGCCCAAGCAAAAAGGCGCTGACATCCGCATCTGGTGCCTCGCCCTCAAAGGTGTTGGCATCCCAGCCTACGCCGATATGAATTTTATTGATGGTGGGAACCTTAGCATTGATATTGACTTCATCACCCAAATTGATGCGGTTGTCCTTGATCTCGACCGTTTTACCCTCAAACCGCGTATCGAAAATATCGTTCATCGTTTTGTCCCGTCTTCCCAATCCAGCCCAAAGCCGAAGGCGCGGTCCATTTCCGCATGGCCCGGAAAATATTCGCTGTAATTTGTCAGCTTGATACCGTTATTCACATTCTCCAGCCCGCCAATCGCGCACAAAGGCAAATCATCCTTGTGGATATTGGGGCTCATGACCAGGTCCTGCTCACCAGGCACGTCGATAATGACCTCGGGTTTGATCGCGGCCCAGCTGGGTGCACCTTTATAGATATAAATATAGATCAACAGGCGCTTGATATTTTTCCAGTGCGCGCCGTTAATGCGCAAAGTTTCATCCATGCCTTGCTTGTCGCCGGTGCGCTCATCACCCGAGAGCGCAATATAAGGCGATTGGTCATAGGCACCAAATTTCTCGCCAAATGCCTGAATGGCGCCGCGGCTGCCGTCTTGCATTTCATACAAACAACCCAGATCAAGATCCACCTTACGGCGACGCGTCGTTCGAAATAATCGCAGCAATGGATTTCGTTCCCGGGTTTTGCGCCGCTCCCAAGCGCCGCCGATAAGGATCTCTTCAAATCCCTGTGCCCCAGGGCTGAGCGCAATGCAATCGCCAGGCTTGCGCAGGAAGGCGCAATTTTTAGGATGACGATTGAGTTCGCGCTGTCCCGCCGCGCCCAACGCGCCGCCATAGCCGGAAAATTGTCCGCGCTCACGGTTGGCTTCGATGAGGGAGTCGATAGATGTGGGTTGGTCCTTGGCCATGGGGGGAGGATAGCATCGAAAGTGTGCGTTTTCAAAGCTCATTCCAGAACGTGGCAGCTGCGAATATGGTCATTGACCATCCCCATCGCCTGCATGAAGGCATAACATGTCGTGGGGCCAATGAATTTCCAACCGCGCTTCTTTAAATCTTTTGACAAGGCAAGGGATTCCGGCACCTGCGCGGGGATATCGGCACGGCGCTTTACTGGTTTTGGCACGGGCTTGAAGGACCAGAAATAATCCGCCAAAGGCTGTTCTTTCACCAGTTCAACAGCGCACCTTGCATTGTGAATTGCGCAACGCGGTGAAAATCGAAATCGCGGAAGGCAGCGCGAAAATTCTCCCGCTTGCGCAAGATCGTCAACCAGGACAGGCCGGATTGAAAACCTTCGAGACAGATTTTCTCGAACAGCCGGCGGTCGTCATAAACCGGCCGGCCCCATTCTGTATCGTGATAGGCCATATAAAGCGGATCATCGCCGCACCACCAGCAACGGCTTTTGCCGTCAGCGCTAATAATTATGCCTGCTTGCGTGTCTTCCACAGGGAATATCCAAACCCGGCGGCCAAAATGGCCACCGTAATACCCAGCGACAATTCAGGTGGGAATTTCTGCAGTCCCAGAAAATCGGCAATCAGGACTTTCGAACCGATAAAGATCAGCACCAAGGACAGCGCATATTTCAAATAGGCAAAGCGCGAGAGCATCGCCGCCAGCGCGAAATACAATGCCCGCAGGCCCAGTATGGCAAACACGTTGCTGGTGTAGACGATATAGGGGTCGGTGGTGATGGCGAAAATGGCGGGTATGCTGTCAACAGCGAAAATTACATCGGCGAATTCAATCATTACCAATGTCACGAGCAAGGGTGTCATGTAGGTTTTCACCTTGCCCGAGACTGGATCGGCAATGCGGGTGAGGAATTTCTCGCCGTCGAGCTTATCCGTCGTGCGGAAATGCTTTTTCAGGAAGCGCAGCAGCATATTGTTGCCAATATCGCTTTCAGCATCATGGTCGATAAAAAACATTTTAAACCCGGTGTAAATCAAGAAGGCAGCAAAAATATAAAGTACCCAACTGAACTGCGTCACCAGCGCGGCGCCAAGGCCAATCATGATACCGCGCAGAATAAGAACCCCGACTATGCCGTAAATCAGCACGCGATGCTGATACAGGCGCGGAATGCCGAAATAACTGAAAATCATGGCGATGACAAAGATATTGTCCATCGCCAGGGTTTTCTCGACCACGAAACCGGTCAGGTATTCCATGCCCTTCTGGTGGCCCAATTCGAACCACACCCACACACCGAACAAAAGCCCGACAGAGATATAAAAAACCGAGAGCCAGAGGCTCTCTTTAATGTTGATCTCATGGGTTTTCTTATGGAGCACGCCCAGGTCGAATGCGATCAGGCCGCCCACAAGGCCTGCAAAAGCAAGCCACGCCCAAACGGGCTTCACCAGAAATTCCGTGTTTAGGAGAATAAGAATGTCTTGCATGTTAACCCCGTCCGGGTTGAGCGCTCTAAAAAGATGAAAACCTATCATCGCGCTATGACGACATCACGCAGCCGGGGAAGCCACGCCAGAGGGGCCCGTCACAAGATTAAGTTATAACAATTCTACAGAAATGCAAGGGTTTGTTCCCGGTCACTTTCCCCTACCCACATGCTCTCGCAGAAATATTCAGCCCTGACCATTTCCAGGCGAAGGAAATCCATTCGGAAAAGCAGAATTTAATTGCTGATGCGCTTTTTCTTTACTCATCCCACCAAAACAACCCCAATCATCTGGACCCATCAAATCTCTTAACGCTGAAGTTTTCATTTGCATTAACTCTCCATTATAAACGAGGCGGCTACTCTCTAAGATCTCCTGCGCGCGCGGATCAAGATCATCATAATGTTTACGCAGAAGTGCACATTTCCAATTCATGAGCCTGAAATAAACACAATCGCCACTGCCGTCTGTCGTAAACAAAACATCACGCTGCCGGTGCGGCTCTAAAGAAGCAAGAATAGAGAAGAATTTTGCAAGGACAGGATCTTCATCTTTAACATGCCTTGTAGCAATATGCTGACTGACATTACCTTGGTTGAATGTTTTTTCCAGGAGCCAGCGTGCGCGATCCTCTGGACGATTAAATTTTTCGATTTGCTCTAAGAGCCATAGAGAGCGATAATCAACAAGCATAGACAGCAATAAACTGGCGCTTGCAATTTTCTTACCATCCTTTTCATATTCAACTGTTTTTAATATCAGCGACATCATGTCTGCATGCGAATAATGCTGCACCAGAAAATCACTTACAATTGCAAGACTTGGTTCACGCAAATGTCCAGCGCTCCCTCTTATAAGTTCCAGGAACAGTTTATGACCTGTTGTACCGGGCACACAGGGCAGTAAAGCGCGCATAAAAGCATCACCATCAAAAGAATGCTGTGTTACAGACGGGTCTCTACGTATTCCTGAAAGAAATGTACGATGAAAAGCTGTCCCTTGTCCCGGCTTTGGTCTTTGATCATAAATTCGCTCTAAGATTTCTTCATCCGGAATTGTTCCTTCAGGGGTAGAAGCAATGGCCATCATATCTGCAAGGAGTTCCTCAGAAATGGGGTTTTTATGTGTGTCAGTGTTGTTAGCCATTTTAATTTCTCCCTTTTTTAGACAGATTAAGATTTCAAAAAAGTTATAATAAAAGATATATATATGAACATAAAGTTCTGTGCAAGAAAATAATGGGGAATAATATTATTAAATTAATCCCTCACCAGTCTTTCAATCATCTCCGCCACGGCCTGGAATTCGCGGCTGGCGCGATTATGGTCCTTATGCGCTTTGGTGGTGAGGATGCAGCCCTGAAACGCGGCCAAGATCAGACGCGCGAACTGGCGCGGCTCCATCAGCAGCTTACCCTGCGCGGCGGCAGGCTTGAGATAGCCTACTAGCTGGTTCTCCCATTGCAGGAAAAGGGTTTTGATTTGCTCGCGCAGCTCTTCATCCCGGTCCGCCAGCGAAAGCGTCATATTCCCCAGCAAACAACCGCCTTTATATTTGCCGGCGGCATAGGCGAGATAACGTTCTTCCAGCCACGCCAGCAATCCCGTTTTTGTGTTGGTGGCGGCTTGCATGTGTTTGTCCAGCGGGCCGAACATGTGATCGACGCTGTAGCGCTCCAGAACCTCGCGCGTGATGGTTTGTTTGTTGGGGTAGTAGTGAAAGAACGCGCCCTTGCTGACGCCCGCCTTTTTCACCACATCGTTAAGGGAAGCCGCATCATAGCCTTCGCGCCACATCAGGCGTTCGGCCATTTTCACAATCTTCTCACGGGTGGCATTTTTATTAGCGGCCTTGGGAACAGCACGGGGGCGGGCAATGGCGGACATGATCGGAACCTCCTGAAATTTGAATTACAATATCATCACAGAATTATACAACGATACCGCCCGGTCGGTGGCATGGCAAGCGAATTACGTGATGGATTGATTAGCGGTTGGCCCAAACGCAAAATAGCACTATAACTTTTCTATGACGAATTTTTCTGTCGCAGAAATCTCTGAACAATCGGCGCCGACTTATACCGGCGATACGGCAGCACCCCTGCCGACGCTGGGCGAGGCTTTGCGCGTGGAAGATCATGTCGCGCAGGCCACGCAGGCCTACACGGATTTTTTCACCAGCTGGAGCGCGCCTTTCAACGGCACATTGGCCGGACAGCTGACGCTCACTATCTTATCTTGTATCTTTGCGTTGTCCTTCTTATGGGCTTTGGCACGCTTGGCGCGATGGGCGGCGACACGGATTGAACTTCTACAGCCGCGGCTTTATTTGCGCCATCACCGCTTTACGCAATATATCACATTCCTGCGCTTGCTGGCGCAGGGTTTGGTGTTGGCGCTGTTTGTCTATACTCTCGTTTTGATCTGGGGTGGCGATCCCTCTTTGTTTCAACACCCTCTGGCCGCGCACATTGCTGGCAAAGCCTTTAATCTACTGTTTATCATCATGATCGGCTTGATCCTGTGGGAAGCCATCAACAGCACGATTGAATACACACTTCAAAAATCACCCAGTCACCGGCGGCTCGGCACGTTATTGCCGATGCTGCGCAATGTGCTCGCGATCATTCTGGGTGGGCTATTTACGCTGATCCTCCTGGCTGAGCTGGGCATTAACATCATGCCTTTGCTGGCCGGGGCGGGGGTTTTGGGCATTGCTGTGGGCTTTGGCGCACAGACGATGGTGAAGGATTTCATTACGGGGTTCACGATTATTCTTGAGGACTTGATCCAGGTCGGCGACGTGGTGCGGCTGGCGGGAAAATCCGGCGTGGTGGAGCATATCTCGATCCGCAAGATTCAACTGCGCGATGTCGACGGCGCGGTCTATACCATCCCATTCAGTGAAATCACCATCGTCGAAAATCTGACGAAGGATTTCAGTTACTACCCCTTTAATGTGAGCGTCGATTACGCGCATGACACGGATGAGGTGATCGACGCACTCAAAAGCGTGGATGAGAATTTGCGCGCTGATCCTGCGTTCAAAAGCACTATTCTCGATGCACTGCAGATCATGGGCGTGGACCAGTTCGCCGATAACGCGGTCATCATCAAAGCCCGCATCAAAACTCTGCCCGGAAAGCAGTGGGAGGTCGGGCGCGAATTCAACCGCCGCATGAAAAAGGAATTCGACGCGCGCGGGATCTCTATCCCCTACCCGCAGCGCACGGTGCGGGTGGTCTCAGACGAGGCCCAGAAGCGCTTGAAATAACAAAGTTTTCTATTTCCGGGGGTATAATTTAGAAAATCTCTCCTTGCCAAAAATTTAATATTATGGCAATATGATCCCCGTGACAAACCCTTCTGATATACATGCGGCCTTGCATACTATTGCAGTATCCGTTTTCGAAAGAATTGAAAATGAGCTGTACCAAAAATCAAGTTACAGTCTCTCCATAGCAAAACACGTTGCGCCTTTGATGCGTCGCGATGATGACCGTTTCAATATGAGCGTGCGCGTGATGGTTGCGAATATGCTCCTGCCCGTACTGAACGCGTGTTTTTCTCGTGATGTGCGTACCAATCCGAATATCGACCAGAAGGATCTTGATGAAGTTTATCAAAGCAGGAAAAAGACGATATTGAATGCGGGCATAAACGCCCTGATGGAATTTTACAACGGGCAAGAACAAACAAGGCCGAATATTTTGAACCTGAATATGGCAGAGCTGACCGAAATAGAAACGCAGCTTGTAAATCGTCAAAAGCAATGGGAAGCGGGACAATCCAATTACAAGGCCGATATTGTAATGGGAAATCCTTTCAATCCCCTGACCATCCATCTCCAAATCCACGCATGTTTCCTGGCACATCATAGATTGATTACAGAGCCGGAAAGACGTCTTAACCCAGAAGACATGGCAATTATCGCTTGGCAAGATGAAATACGCAAAACCGCTGACCGCCTCGCGAAAACATTGGTTTTAAATTTTTTATCGGGCAAAGAAGAAGGCCTCGACATCATTCGCGCGGAATTAACAGGTGATGAGGAACATGATCGTCTGCTTGCACTCTGCTTTTGTGATGCGTTTGCCGCCGAAAACCCTGTTATTCAGATAGGGACAAGAAAACTCCAGGAAAGATTGAGCTTTCAACGCGACTTCGAGAGGGCGGCAGATCAAGACACGACTTTAACACCGCGTCTCAGCGACACTATCTTTGAAATATTTTATGCCGTTGCAAAACAAGAACCAGCGGAGCCAAGAAAAATTGAAGATGCGCTTATACGCAAAGTCAAAGAACAACTGGATAAATATGCAGAAGTAAGGGTGCATATCATTCTCATGGGCATGGTGGTTGCCCATGTGGCGGATTACCACAGCAACATCCGGGGCGGCAATTTCGATCGGCAATATTTCTTCACGCAGATGGATACTCTGAATCCGCCCGGTTCGGAGCCCCCCAAACCCCCACGCCCTGAAGAACCCTGAGACACGCCTTTTTCATTGCTAATTTTCTTCCAATCGGCTAAAGCCCTAGCCCATGAACGCCAAAGACATTCGCAATATCGCTATTATCGCCCACGTTGACCATGGGAAAACCACCCTGATCGACTCGATTTTCAAGCAATCGGGCATGGTTCGAGACAATCAGCAACTCGGCGAGCGGGTAATGGACAGCAACGACCTTGAAAAGGAGCGTGGCATCACCATCCTGGCCAAATGCACGGCCATTCACTGGGAAGGCACCAAGATCAATATCATCGACACGCCCGGCCACGCCGATTTTGGCGGCGAGGTGGAGCGCGTTTTGACCATGGCGGATGGCGTGATTTTGCTGGTCGATGCCGCGGAAGGGCCACTGCCGCAGACAAAATTTGTCCTCGGAAAGGCGCTGGCGCTGGGCATTCGCCCGATCGTCATGATCAATAAAATTGACCGTTCTGACGCCCGCCCGCAGGAAGTTTTGAACGAGGCGTTCGACCTGTTCGCCGCGCTGGATGCCACTGAAGAACAACTCGATTTCCCTGTGCTGTACGCATCGGGCCGCGATGGCTGGTGCTGCGAGACCCTTGACGGTCCGCGCGAGAATTTGCATCCACTGCTGGAACTTGTGCTGCGCCACGTGCCGCCACCGCAGGTGGATATGAACGCACCGTTTTCGATGCTGGCGACGCTGCTGGAATCCGACCCGTATCTGGGCCGCGTCTTGACGGGCAAAGTCTACAGCGGCACAGCAAAAGTAAACCAGGCCGTGCGCGCCCTCAATCTAAAAGGCGAGGTTGTGGAGAGTTTCCGCCTGACCAAGCTGCACACGTTTTCAGGCATCGAGCGCGTCAATACCGACATCGTCGAAGCGGGCGATATCATCTGCGTGGCGGGCATGAAAAACGTATCGGTGGCGGATACAATCGCCGATCCGTCCTTGACCACACCCATCGCGTCACAGCCTGTCGACCCGCCCACCATGGCAGTGACGATCACGGTGAATGACTCACCGCTGGCGGGGACAGAAGGGCGCAAGCTCACCTCCACCATGATCCGCGACCGTTTAATGGCCGAGGCTGAGACCAACGTTGCCATCCGCGTCACCGAAAGTGCCGGACGCGATTCGTTCGAACTCGCCGGGCGCGGCGAATTACAGCTGGGCGTTCTGATTGAAACCATGCGACGCGAGGGTTTTGAGCTTTCCGTTTCCCGCCCGCGCGTACTGTTCCAAAAGGACGCGCAAGGCAATCTGACCGAGCCCTATGAAGAGGTCATCATCGACGTGGATGATGAATTCACCGGCTCCGTCATGGAAAAGCTCACACAGCGCAAGGCGGAGATGACGGATATGCGTCCCTCGGGTGCTGGTAAAACGCGCCTGATCTTCCGCGCGCCCTCGCGCGGGCTGATTGGCTATCAATCGCAATTCCTGACCGACACGCGCGGCACCGGCGTGATGAACCGCTTGTTCGATTCCTACGGTCCTTATAAGGGCGATATCGGCGGTCGGCGCAACGGCGCGCTCATCTCCACCGATAGGGGCGACGCGGTGGCCTACGCAATCTGGAAGCTGCAAGACCGCGGCGTAATGTTCATCGGCCACGGCGATAAAGTCTATGGCGGCATGGTGGTAGGCGAACATTCGCGCGATAATGATCTTGAAATCAACGTGCTCAAGGGCAAGCAGCTCACAAACGTGCGCGCGTCGGGCGCCGATGAGGCCGTCGTGCTCGTCCCGCCGCGCCGCATGAGCCTCGAGGACATGATGTCCTACATCAATGATGATGAGCTCGTAGAAGTCACGCCGCAATCCCTGCGCCTTCGCAAGAAACTGCTGACGCCGCAGGAGCGCGAGATTGCCAAGAAACAGGCGAAAAAGGCGGGAGAGAACATTTAGTTCGATCCCTGCCGCTCATAAACGCCTGCACTGCCGCCAAAGCAAAAATCCGGCAAGGGCAAGACCTGCTCCCATCACCAGCCACAACATCGGCAAGGCCTGCGTAGGCAAGAATGAGCCCTTGGGGGTCTTTTCTTTTGCGGCGGCGCTGAGCAACTCAACTTGCTCTTTAAGTTCATCGTGCGCGTTTTTGAGATCCTGTATCTGGGTTTCAAGTTCTTTATTTTCCTTGTTCAGCACCTGCACCGCACTGATCAGGGGCGCAATAAAATCCCGATAATCAATCGTGCGCATATCTTCGGTGCGATCAGGTTGAATGATCATTTCGGGGAAAACAGATTCCAGCTCTTGCGCGATGACGCCGTAACGTTTCCGCTTGTCCGCATTATCCTTCATCACGAAGCTATGCGTTTTCACCTTCATCAGGCGATCCATAATCGCCTCGCTATCCAGAGGTTTGATATCCTCTTTCACGCGCCGATCAGAGACTGAAGCGCCCATCGCCACCCACGCAGCACCTTCGCGCACTTCAAAACCCGGTGTCGTGGTATTGTAGCGGATCATCCCTGTCACAGCCGCTAAGGGGCGTTGAATCGATGTACCGTTAGGCACAATAATCGCATCCGTGCCCGAGCCCGCGTCGATAATCCCACGCGGTACTAATTGTGTTGCAGGCAGACGATTATCAATGACCACGCGCCCTCCGAAAATGCCAAAGGTACGCGCAGCGGTGACGTTGGCACCGTTATGATCACCCATAAAAAATGCTATGGCTCCGTCGCCGCTCACGACAGGATTAGATGTCATGTTTCCTGCTCCAAAGGCAATGGCATTGACGCCTGTCGCGTTCACTTCCTGACCTAACGCTATTGAACCTGTGTTCGATGCCCATGTTGCCGAACCAAGGGCAACGGAGGCTGTACCCGTCGCAGCCGTACTCACACCAGCAGTAAAGCTGTTCGATCCAGAAGCAATCGAGCTCGTGCCAAACGCAACGCTAGCCGTTCCAATACCCGCGTCATCCCATTGTGTGCCAAGTGTATAGCCCGCGCGGAACGCTCCTTTTGACTTGTCGAAGAACATGCGGTTGTCGTCATCCGTACCGGCAGCATTGTCCAAGGTCGTGCCACCGAACAAGAAATCATCGCTGGCGATGGTCACAACGGTAGAGACAGGCCTGACGGAACCGGTGCCCGAATCGCGTTCAAATGGACTGGGCACACCGCCGCCATCCGAGGTAAAGCCATCCTCATCCGTACCGCAACCCCATCCTGCGCTCGCTGTAAAAACAATTTTTTCCGTCGTATCATCACAATCTGGAACATCGCTGAATTCCTGCGACAAACCATCCAATAAATAAATGGGCGAACTTACGGAAATATTGGTATCAATCTCTTCAAGCACATCGAGCGACTCCGAAATATCCACATCGCCACTCACTTCTAATGTGGCGTCATAACCACTCACAGCTGAATCGTTAGCATGACCCAAACCGATACGCTTATTTTGTAAGTCCCCGTGAATCACATTGCCGATATTTAAATATCGCGAAGTTGCGGCTGCAGGCACATCTGCCAAGCTGCCGATTAGAATATTTGTTGTCCCCGTAGTGAGAGTAGCACCCGTATTTGGTCCAAGCAGTGTATTATTTCCTCCGGAAACAGGTCCTGTTGTGCCCGCATTACGACCGAGCAAAATTGTGCCACTTGCCGCTGCGGGTGTATCAAGTAACAAGTCTCCTTCAACGCGATAACCCCCTGTTGTATTAGCGGAACCGGTCACATCCAGCTCATAGGACGGCATTTCATTTAAAATGCCAACCTTACGGTCATTGCGAGCGAAGAGAATGCTGCTACTGGCGCTATTGCGCACGGTTAAAGCTGCTGTGGCATTGGTTGCCACCGTGCCTGTTATGATTACATCGGAATCTTCCATTGTTAATTGCTTATCCGTGCCATTCAACGTAACGCGCGGTCCCCCTGCCACACCGCTATACAATTGAAGGCCGACATCGGGAACGTCGAGGCCGGTGATTGTCTGACCATTCGCCCATTGAACATTGGTATTCGACAACTTCACGGATCCGGTCAATTGGATATTCCCATCCACATCCAGCGCTTCTTGCGGATCGGAAAGAACCGTTCCAATCCCCACATTCCCGCCGCCATAGTAAATCTGCCCAGCATTATCCCCAGCCACCCAATAGCTCGACCCTGAGGCCACACCTTCCCAGCTTGCCGCGCCTGCCCCGTCATTAGCGGGATCGTCGCAGATTTCAATCGAATCAGGCTCAGTGGTGCGATTGATACGAAGAATCCCAATATTTGCGCTATCCGCCGCTGCATTATCGCACATCGCATTCGTTGCTTCTGTCTCATCAGGTAGAAAAAGCGAGGCGGCGCCCAAACGCAACGCCGCGCTGGGCGACGCGCTCAGATCAATATCACCGCTGAAGCTCGCGCCGCCTGTGACCTCAAGATCTTTTGCAATGGTGGCTGTTGTCGGATCCCCTGTCTTAAGCGACCACAATCCACCAGACGATGCCACAGCCTCGGCATAGGTGAATTCGATGACGATATCATCACTGGCCGGGCCCTCTTCGATCAGATCATCGGCGTTATCGGGAATGCTATCCGCGTTCGCATCAACCCAGTTGTTGCAGGTGGTTTCAAAAGTCTGGTTGGGACCGGCAGAGATAATCGCAATCACAACATAACCGTCATTGTTGCCGCCATCCAGACGCCGCGCATTTTCGCCTGCGCCGCTAACAGCGTTGCATCCGGCATTGTTGACAGACGAACCATTGTCCCATACGCAATAGCCATACTCGATTCCCCAGGGATCTTGCTTGGAAACACCCAACTGATCTGGCAATTGCCCGCCGCCCGTGGGTGCCGGCGTGCCCGTCTTCCAACCAAACGGCTCGACAAACGTATCGGCATCGCAATCGCCGCTGCTGGCCAGTTCTGCCGATTCAACAATCGCTTGACGATGAGCCAGTTGCATCTGTGCTTCAGCCTCGGCACGTCGACTTACAGTGACGAGAGTTGTTAACGGTCCGCGCGTCAATGACGCAATCCCCACACCGATCACACCGATCAATGCCACAGCCGCGAATAATGTGAAGAAAATATTGCCACGTTCATAAGGGCGATGATGCTGCAGCATTGTAAATCCTGATGATTAGAATATTAATACACGCCGAAAACCACTAAGACCTGGCATAGTATAAAAGAAAACTTGATCCTGCGCATCCCATTCGATGCTTTGTGTAAAAAAAACTGTGCGAAATTCTGGCGCAATATTTTTCAAGAAATTATTCATTTGTGAATGCGGAATACCCAGGCGGCGCGCTTGCACTGCCAGGCGCAGCATCTTCTTCAAGGCATTATTCTGATGAAAAGTGCTAATAACGCCAACATTGGTTGTGAAAGTGGTCAACGACAATTCTGCCAACAACGTCCCCAGCGGGTTATAAACCCGCAACCAGAGAGGCATCGGCTGCAGCACGGCAAATACGGCGCGCTGGCGCGCCATCAAATCCGGATGTATGAACAAGTCATCAGCAATTTCAAGCGCGGCGGTGAATTGATTGCGCGTAGCGTTAGGCTGGATAAAGGGAAAATAGCCAACCAGCGAACGCTGCAGCAAATTCTCGTAGAGCACATATTCATGCGCCATAATGCCATCGATCACATTCTGCCCGAATACGAGATCCGCCACCGCCAGATCGATTTCCTTCCCATAGTCCAGCACGGCTTGCGGCCAAGCGCGCAGCAAAATCGGCAAAGCGCTCAGAATATGGTTGTAATGGATGATGATTTTACTTTTTCCGGATAGAAAGCCTGGCTGGAGCAAGGCTGTGCGCCAAAAAGATGCCGCCTGCAACCAAGCCACAAAAACCGCTTGAGGTTGTGGATCTTGCCCTTCGATTTGCAGGATGAGATCGGCCAGGAACAGATCGGTTAAAGCAACACTTTCCTGCGTTAAATAAACATTCTCGATCCGCTGCGGCGAAGCGGTGAGCATATCGCGCCGGTATGCGTCAATCAGCCCGCGATAGGCAGATAGAACACCCTGCGCCTCCTGCGGCGTGGGACATATGGCGATAGCACGATAATGCGCGTGGCGTGAAGCGCAGCGAAAATCTGGTAACTTCACGGCGATATCGAACCCCGAACGGTTGCGCCAAGTCGCTATCAAGGGTGCCAGATCCTGCGGCGCCTGCGCTGTCAATGCCACAAGCCTTGTATCCAGTGGTCGATCCGTGAGGTTCAGCGCCGCCCAGCCGCCCACAATCAGCATCTGCAACAAAACCAGTACCAGAAATGGCCCATGAAAGATTTTCTGCAGAAAGGTCGGCCCCTCCGGATGTACATCAAAATGATCGATCTTCACATCCCAAAGAATATCGTGCAGCGCGCGTTTGCCCCGGCGGGTGAGCACAGGCACGTAAATGGCAACTTGCAGCAAAAGCAACAACGCAAAACTGTTTAACAACCCCCAATGCAACAAGGGCAGCTGCATTTTCACGCTGATTAATACCAGCTCATTGGCCAAAATCAGCGGCGCAAATCCCGTAAATGACCATCCCCACGCCCGCAGGAAAGACAGGCGCTGGCCGTTGCTGTTACGGCGCACACGTAAATAAAATGCAACCATACCCGGCGTCGCGCGCACCGTGCTGGCGATCCCGATCGCCGAAAGGGCAAACAATCCCGCGATAATCGCCAATGATCGGCCCACACGCCCCCAATCCATATCCGGCGAAGGCGGCGTATAGCGCGGCCGCGTGAAAGGCACATCAAAGGCCAGATGATAGACAAAGCTCAGCGCTGCCAGCCCCAGGAGCAAAACCCCGATATCTAAAACCATTGCGCCGTGCCTTTGCACCAATGTCGCGGGAAAGACATGAAGACGGTTTTGATAGGGATTGAGGAATTTATGTAGAAAATGTGGTGTGCTTGCTTCCATAACCTCAGATCACTATATATGCTCTTATAAACACATGACATCAGATTCGCCCACAGCAACCCCCTACCGCGTTCTTGCGCGTAAGTATCGCCCGCAGAATTTTGACCAGCTGATCGGTCAGGACGCGCTGGTGCGTACCTTGAAGAACGCCATTACTTCGGGCCGCATTGCCCATGCCTATATGCTGACCGGGGTGCGCGGCGTGGGCAAAACCACCACTGCCCGCATCATCGCCAAAGCCTTGAATTATAAGGGCCCAGATGGGACATCTGGCCCAACCACCGGCCCAACGGATGATTGCGCGCTGTGCCGCGCCATTGCTGAAGACCGCCACCCCGACGTCATGGAAATGGACGCCGCCAGCCGCACCGGCGTGGATGACATTCGCGAGATTATCGACGGCATGCGCTACGCCCCCAGCGAGGCACGCTATAAAATCTACATCATCGACGAAGTGCACATGCTCTCCAAGAACGCGTTCAACGCGCTTTTGAAGACCCTGGAAGAGCCCCCCGAGCATGTAAAATTCATCTTCGCGACCACTGAAATTCGCAAGGTTCCCGTCACCGTGCTGTCGCGCTGTCAGCGTTTTGATTTGCGCCGCGTGGATGCTGCGACGCTCCATGATCACTTCCAGAAAATTTGCGATCTTGAGAGTGTGCAGGCCGAGGCCGATGCACTGGCCCTGATCGCCCGCGCAGCCGATGGGTCCGTACGCGATGGTCTCAGTCTGCTCGATCAGGCTATTTCATTGGGAGGCGCGCAAGTCAGCGCACAACAGGTCAAGGACATGCTGGGTCTGGGTGATCGCGCCCAAACCCTTGATATGCTTGAATTTCTGCTCAAGGGCAAAACCGCCGAAGGATTGCAGATCTCCGACGACCTCTTCCGGGCCGGCGTCGATCCGCTGGTGCTGGTGCAAGATTTGCTTGATCTCGTGCATCTTTTGACGCGCCTTCGCGCAGTGCCAAAGTCAGGATCGTCGCTCTTGACACCAGATATGCAAAACAGATGCGCGGCGCTCGCCGCCAGCCTGTCGATGCCGTCTTTGGGCAAAGCCTGGCAGATCTTATTGAAAGGCATTACCGAGGTTCAGCATGCACCACAGCCACAGAATGCCGCCGAAATAATCCTGATTCGTTTGGCTTATGCCGCTGACCTACCTGATCCGGTCGATCTTCTTCGCAGGTTGAAAGATCAGCCTGAAAGCACTGCGCAGGCACCCCTCTCAACGGTATCGCCGCCGATATCCGGAGGCAGTACGGCCCGTACGCGTACGAATGGATCAGCAACAGCTTTAGCCATTTCTGAGCCTTTGCAAAGCTCTGTACCGGCTCCCCGTACGCTTGAAGATGTTGTCGCTCTGCTGGATCAGGGCGGCGAACCCTTGCTGGCTAGTCAGGTTTATCATGGCGTGCACCTTATTAAGATGGAAGAAGGGCGGCTGGAAATCAGACCACATGAAGACGCCCCGCCCCAATTGGCGCAGGATCTGGGCGCGAAGCTCAGTGTTTTGACCGGCCAACGCTGGATTGTCAGCATCTCGCGCGAGGTCGGCGCAGCGACTTTGGCACAACAAGCACAAGGTGTTCGCGCAGCAGAATTCGAAAAAATCTTGCAGATGCCTCTTATTCAGGCCATTGTGGACACGTTTCCGGGCACCAAGCTCGTCGATATTCGCGATAAGAAGGATTAAGAACCATGATCGACATTCAAAAAATGATGAAACAGGCGCAGGAAGTGCAGTTCAAGCTGCAGGAGATGCAAGAACGCCTGAAAGAAATCGACGTTGAGGGTGAATCGGGCGGCGGACTCGTAAAAGTGGTCATGTCCTGTGCGGGCGAGCTACGCGGCCTTACGATCGATCCATCGATTATCGTGGCCGATGATAAAGAAACACTCGAAGATCTCATCGTCGCTGCTGTTAACAATGCCAGCGAAAACAAGGATGAGCGCATCCGACAGGAAACCGAATCCATGATGCGCGAGATGGGCCTCCCCCCCGGCTTCCAGTTGCCGAATACTTAATGAAGCTCCTCACCTGGAATATCAACTCGGTGCGGCTTCGGCTGCCGCTGCTGCTGCGCTTGATGAAAGACACACAGGCCGATGTCATCGCACTGCAGGAAACCAAATGCCCGGATGAATTTTTCCCGCGCGCAGAGATCGAAAAGGCCGGATACAAGCACATCCATATCCATGGCATGAAAGGCTATAACGGCGTGGCGATTCTCTCGAAAATTCCTTTTGAGCGGACAGGAATTCATGACCGCGTCAAGCGCAACGACTGCCGCCACATCGCCGCACAGATCAACGGTATTGAATTTCACAATCTTTATATCCCGGCGGGCGGAGATATTCCTGATCCCGATCTGAACGATAAATTCAGGCACAAGCTGGATTACGTCGAGGACATTGCCGATTATTTCACCAAAAATCACCGCGCCGATCAAAAGCTCATCGCACTCGGCGATTTCAACGTCGCGCCGCACGAGCATGATGTCTGGTCGCACAAACAGCTTTTGAACGTCGTTTCGCACACGCCGCCGGAAACCACGCGGCTGCTGGATTTTAAAAAGACGCTGAACTGGCTAGACACCAGCCGCCACTTTATTCCGATGGATCAGAAGGCCTACACTTGGTGGTCGTACCGCAACAGGGATTGGAAGAAATCGAACCGCGGCCGGCGCCTCGATCACATCTGGACCACGCAGCCACTAAAGGATTCTTTGAAAGGGCATGATATTTTGCAGCCCCTGCGCGACTGGGACAGCCCGTCCGACCATGTGCCGGTGGTGGTAGAATTAAGGGGTTGAAGGCATATTCACCGCCATCCGCAACCCAGCGTGCAGCACATTCTCATGCAGGCCGTCCGTCGCGGCAATGCCTCCGATAATAATCACTGGCGTTTGTGTGGTAAGGATAAGCCTCTGATCGCGATAGTCATCAAGCCGATCCTGACAATCTTGCTGCGCCATGTCGCATTTTTCCATGCGGATAAGGGGACCATATTGCACCGCAATCTTGTCCAGATTGGCCTCAACAACCGCCAGATCGGCGCAATCTTGCAGATAAAACAGCTCCACCAGCACGGGGTCCTGCGCCTGAGCCGCTGTCCCAGAGAAAAGACACAATAAGATAAGAGTCAAAAACCGCATAATTTTATTCTATCATAAAATTTGCCAAAACAGCGGAAGCCCCTGTATAACCTCTGCGCATGACTGGAACGCCTGCACCGACCGAAATCAAGGACCGCCCGACCATCGGGCTGGTGTCGCTGGGCTGTCCGAAGGCGCTGGTGGACTCCGAACGCATCGTAACCCAGCTGCGCGCCGACGGCTACGGCTTCACCGACACGCATGAAGGGGCCGATCTGGTGATCGTCAATACCTGCGGCTTCCTCGACAGCGCCAAGGAAGAAAGTCTGCACGCCATCGGCGAGGCGATGAACGAGAATGGCCGCGTCATCGTCACGGGATGCATGGGCGCGGAGGCTGAGCAGATCACGTCTAAATACCCCAATATCCTGGCCGTGACCGGCCCGCATCAATATGAGCAAGTCGTCAGCGCCGTGCACACCCACCAGCCGATGACGCATAATCCGTTCGTCGATCTCACCCCACCCAGCTATGACGAGGCCGGGATTAAACTAACCCCGCGCCATTACGCCTATCTGAAGATTTCCGAGGGCTGCAACAACCGCTGCTCATTTTGTATTATCCCCTCCCTGCGCGGCGATCTGGTCTCGCGCCCGCTGCATCGCGTGCTGCATGAGGCCGAACAGCTGGCCAAAGCAGGTGTAAAGGAATTGCTGGTGATCTCGCAAGATACCAGCGCCTATGGTGTTGATTTGAAATATGCGGAAAGCCCGTGGAAAAACCGCCGCGTCCCGGCAAAGTTTTATAATTTGTGCGAGGAGCTGGGCCAGATGGGCATCTGGGTACGCCTGCACTATGTGTACCCCTACCCGCATGTCGACAGCGTGATCCCGCTGATGGCCGATGGCAAGATCCTGCCCTATCTCGATATTCCCTTCCAGCATGCCGCGCCGAATGTGCTGAAGGCCATGCGCCGCCCGGCCGCGCAGGAAAAGACGCTGGCGCGCATTCAGGCTTGGCGCAATATGTGTCCGGATCTCACCCTGCGCTCCAGCTTCATCGTTGGCTTCCCCGGCGAGACGGAAGAGGATTTCGAGTTCCTGCTGCAATGGCTGGAAGAAGCGCAGATCGACCGCGCAGGCGCCTTCCAGTATGAAAACGTGCAGGGCGCCACGAGCAATACACATGACAACCACGTGCCCGACGAGATCAAGGAAATCCGCTGGCAGCGCTTCATGGAAAAACAGCAGGAAATCAGCGCTAAGAAACAAGCTGCCAAGGTGGGCAAAACGCTGGAATGCATCATTGACGAAGTTGCAGGCGGCGGCGCAGATGCGCGCTCCAAAGCTGATGCGCCGGATATTGACGGCACGGTGTATCTGCGCGACGTGCCTGATACGATCCAACCCGGCGATATTGTGCGGGTGAACATCGAAGAGGCCGAAGATTACGATTTGTATGGCGTCCCGGCTTAGATTTTTTTAGACTTTCTTGAATGAGAACCAAATCTCTCTGGATTCACGTTCTTCTTTTGCTTGCCCTGGTCAGTGCCGGGGTATCCCCTGCCTGTGAGACACGCGCAGCACCGTATGACCTGATTGAAATTTGCGGCGCGATGGGCATCAAGACCATCGCCGTTCCATCCACTGAAAAGAACCCAACCAGCCCGTCGCATAAAACCGATCATGATTGCGGCTTCTGCTTCGCAGCCACGCCATCGGCGCACACGCCCGATGTCGCAGTGTTACATGTATTTGACGTCTCGCGTTTACCTCTTCTTGCTTCGCCCGCGCACTTAAAATTTAGCGCTCGCCACACCGCACACGCGCCGCGTGGTCCGCCAGCCTTCGTCTCTTAAACAAAAGACGACGATCTTTAAATTCATTCCATTTTGAGAAGGACAAACCATGGACACGCTCAGCAAGGCGTTCAACGCCGTTGCAAATTTTATCTTCAACAAACACACGCTGGTTCATCTGGCAATTATGGCCGTACTAATGACCTTTCCCATGATTGCCGCCGCAGTTCCGGCCGGTGCGGCCACGCTCGGCGATCTAGCCGTGCATACGGGTAGCATGTACAGCAATATGGCTGTGGAGGGGCTTAAAAATCTGCCCGTCGGTGCAGACATCATCGCCAACACGCTGCAGGGAAATTTTGCAGCAAATACCACAGCGATGGCGTCTTCCCACACGATTCATTACGGCGGGACTTCCCTGCTGCATACTACGACGGCAAGCGCTGGCGATCTGGCTGTTCATGGCGCAACAGCACTGTCCGATGCGGCATTAAACCCCACAATGCAAGCAGTCTTCAACGGTTTCAGCGCCGCGCAGCAAGGCGATATCATTGCCAAGGCCGTAAATTTGAAGATGACGCTGGCCGAGTATCTGCGCGGCTATTGCCTGACCCCCACACCCTAAGGAGAACACCATGAAGCGACGATCATTCCTGGCACTGTCATTTCTGAGTGCTGTGACAGCCCTTTCCGGTTGCGATGATTCCAACCGACCGCCCCAAGGCTTGATAAACCATTATGGTGAAAAGGTATCCGGCCCTACCATCAAAAGCGAGGGGTACACGCTTCTGTTCTTTGGGTTTACAAGCTGCCCACTGATTTGCCCCAGCGGCCTAAGCGACATCAATCGTGTTATGAGCAAACTTTCGCCGGAAATCGCAGCACAGATTACGCCTGTCTTTTTATCGGTTGATCCCGTGCATGATACGTCTGAAACCCTAGCTGCCTTTATCCAAAGATTCGACAGGCGCATAATTGGCATCACCGGTGACAGGGCCTCGATCGACGCCGTGGTCAAATATTACAATGCCGATTACAGCTTAAACCCGGACGGTACGGTTCTGAGCCATAGTTCATTTACGGTGCTGCTCGATCCTAAGGGCGCTGTTCTCAAAACCTTTGCGTTTGGCTTTCTACCCGATGAAACAGCGCAAGCCATAACAGCCATCATCCATCAGCAATCCAGCCTCCGCCGGCCTGGCCTCGGATAAGCTTACATTTCTGAAGTACGCCTGCGGCGTACATATACATACAGTGCACCTTCGCCACCGTCCTTTGGCCGTGCTGCCGTAACGGAGAGAACTGTTTTGGCCAACGGTGCCTCTTCCAGCCATTGCGGCACCATACGGCGCAGAACACCTTTTCCCTCAATGCCGCCTTTACCTGTGATCACCAGCACGCAGCGATGTCCAGCTCTGTAGGCATGCAGAATGAACTGGCGCAGGCGCTCATGCGCTTGCGCTTGTGTCAGACCATGAAGGTCCAGCCGCGCATCAATCGCCATTTGCCCGCGCTTTAACTTTTGCGCCGTGCGGCGATCCACGCCCCCGCGCGGCCGGGGATCGGTTTTGGGCGCTATGGGTGTCGACAAAAGGAATTCACCGGCCTTTTTGCGGGCTTTTGGTTTCGAAGCGGGCGCAGCTACAGGGGTTGCTTTTTTGCGTCCTGCCATTGGTTTTACCCCTTTTGTGGCAAGATCCCAAATTTTATTTTCTGTAATATCGCTATCTGATGATTTTTTCATAGCCAAACTCGAACAAATAGTATAAATGGCACTACATTTGCACAAAAGATATTTGTAAAGAGTGCGTTCAATGAACGCACGGAGAAAGTGACATAGGCGATATTGCCATGTTTGGATTATTTACAACGCCACTAACACCGACTTCTTCTGCGCAGGGCCGTGAGACCGAACGGACCGAAGGCCGTTTTATGCTTCGTCGCAAAGACCCCGACGGCCGTCGTGGCAAGCTGCCCCATTTTTCGATCCGCGATCATGAGGATGAGGGCACATATGTTAGCATCGCTTCGCTTCAGATGTTTATCGAGCATTTTCTCAATGAACATGATCAAGCAGATAATAGTAAGGCTCGTGAAGATATAGGACCGGGCGACCGGTATGTTGATACCGCCCAGACCAGCGTTTTCCATGGTGTGAACAATGCAGCCACCCAAGCCTATCAGCGCGCTTCGCAAACCGCCAAGCAAAGCTTCCACGGTTTTACGCGCCGTGTTCCTGCCCGCGATCTTGAAATTGCCCGTGAAGTGCAAATCCTTCTTTTATCGCTGGCGGCCCATGGCATGGAGCATTTATTCATCTCCCGCGGCGAGGCCTTTCTGGATTCCTTGCTCCATGCGGCGCAAGCAGCAAAGCATGCGCTTGAACAGAGCCAGTCTCTCACCTAAAGCTTTATTTGCGCCGCGTAGCGGCAGGCTTCGCAGGAGAAGCCTGCTCTTCAGGGGTTAGACCCATCTGTTCCCAGAACATTTTTTGCACCTGCCCCCAGCCTTCAATCGTGGCTGGCAGCCATGTTTTAAGCATCGTCTCCGGCTCCAGATTGCGAATATTGTCACGCAAACGCTCCTCCAGTTCGGCCATCAAAACTTCTTGCATGGGCGCCACATCGGGCAGACCCAGAAAGGCGCGGGCTTCTTCAGGTGTGCAATCAATATTGAAGGTCACTTTCATGATTTTATCCTTTGCTGAAACGAACCCCTTTGTAACATAAAGCTTCCCTATGATAAAAGCAGGGAGATGACCATTGCCCAAAATCTTGACGCTTTACAAAAAAATCTGCAGCGTGCGCCGCAACCCGTGACGCTGGTGGCCGTCAGTAAACAACAACCACTAGAAAAAATTCACGAAGCCCTGGCATACGGCCAGCGGATCTTTGGTGAAAACCGTGTGCAGGAGGCGCGGGCCCGCTGGCAAGATCTAAGGCCCGATTATCCTGATTTACAACTTCATCTCATTGGTCCCCTGCAAACCAACAAAGTGCATGAGGCTGTAGAATTATTCGATGTGATCGAAACCGTGGATCGCGAAAAGCTGGCGCGCGCACTGGCTGATGAGATGAAGCGCCAAGGCCGCACGCTGTCCTGTTTCATTCAGGTTAATACAGGTGCCGAGCCGCAAAAATCAGGCGTCGCACCTGAGAATCACCAGCACTGCATTTTTCGCTTCTTAAGAAACTGGCTGGTCGGTATCAATTGCCCTGTTTGAGCATGGGTATGAGTGGTGATTACGAAGCCGCGCTCGCTCTCGGTGCCACACATATCCGCTTGGGCACAGCGGTGTTTGGGGAGCGGGCGTGAAAGCTTCCTTCGTTGCGCTCTAAAAAAGAATGGCGCGCCCGGCAGGATTCGAACCTGCGGCCTTTGGCTCCGGAGGCCAACGCTCTATCCACTGAGCTACGGGCGCGTAGGCCCTTCATAATGCAGATTGATGTTAGGAGCAAGATTAAGAGAAAAAAGACCCTCTCCCATAAAATGGGAGAGGGGGAAGTTACCCTGTTCCTGCGGGAGCGCCACCACGCCATTTTTGCGTGTGTGGGAAGAAACGGTCATGGCGACGCGCCCACAGGAAAAGGTTAATTTTTCTCGCTTTTTCTCTTACAGTGAGAAATTACTAACATAGTTATTTTTACACTGCAAGCTATTTTTCGTATTTTCTTCTTGCAATAGAATATGCGAACATTTATAAACTATACCTATGATTACATCCCTGCAGGCCTTACTCGCACGGACCATGACCGGCCTCTCCCAGCAGGAGGTTTCTGGCCTTTTGGGCTGGGCGCATCAGACACTGTCCAAAATCGAAAATGGCGATGTGAACCCGCCGGCCTCTCGCCTGAAGGCACTACAAGATTTTTATGAAAGCCGCGGGGTGGAGTTCCTGGAGGGGGAGGGGGTAAGAAAACGTCAAATTTATGTGAATCAATATAGCGGCGCAGAAGGATTTCGAGCCTTCATGGATGATGTCTATGAAACAGCCAAAGAATATGGCGGCGACATTTGCCTTTTTAATTCCAAACCGAGCATGTGGCATGAATGGCTGGGTAAAGAATGGTATGAAATGCATGCCAAAAGAATGAAAAGACTTGGCACTAAAATTAAAGTGAAAATAACAGTCCAAGAAGGGGAAGACTTTTTTATTCTCGATTCAGCAGAACATCGCTGGTTTTCCAAAGATATGTGGAAAGAAAAAATTTTCTATGCCTATGGACCTAAATTAGGTTTCCTCGATTTCAGCGATAATAACGTCCACATCATGGTGCTTAGTCAGCGCGAATTTGCCGACAGTTTTCGCGTTCTTTTCGACGTTGCATGGGAACACGTTGCCAAAATTCCAAGCCTAAAAGGCCAATAAGAAATGGCGATGGATATCAACACTGTGCTGGACTATCAGTTTGTCAAAAGCTTCACACAAAGCGTTTGTGGACCGGACACTGTATGCGTCGAAAGGAAAAATGATCAAGGGACCCTGACAAGCGTCATCGTAAGCAAAGTGGACGAAGCAAAGAATAATAATCGTACGCTGCGCAGAGTTATTATTCTCCCTCCCCATGGTTATACAGCCAACGCACCAGATTTAACCAATGCTCATGACGAGGTAGAACGAGCAACAATCGAGATTAAAGGAGGCGTTCGCCCCGGCAAGAGAGGCTTTAGCAAATTAAAAAATTGCTTGCTTGTAGCTTCTTTTAACAGGGCCGCCTCTGGCGAAGATGATGTTGTAAGCGCATTGGACACGCCTTATCGCGTCTTTCATGAAAACACACCAGACCTCTTAAGAACATTACATTCTGCCGGAACAGCCCCCTTTCCAGTTGTTGAACCTGATGGCACGGGATTTTATCACAATATGATCAACCTTACTGATGATTGGTTAGTTCTTGGGCTTGCCAAACAATTGAGGCTCTCTATGAAAGTCGAGATTGAAGCACTTATAGAGGATCTTCCAGATAAACAAAAAAGAAAACTGCGCAAACTACAACGTGCCGTCGTGAAATATGGCGATAAATTATTTGAGAACAAGCCAAAGCTTGTAGAAAGTGTTTGTGACATGAGGCCGGAAGAAACGATGCCTGCGCTTGGCGAGATGCTTTATACGCACGATACGGGAATGCATGAAGCTTGTACAGTTTTTGCAATCATCCTTAGAATTGGAAAGCAACATCCAGATTTTGTTTGTAACTTTTTATACATATCAGTGTGTGAACAGAATATTCCTCTTTTCTACGGCGAACAACTGATTGAAAAAATCAGGAGAGCCACAGCCACATCAAAAGATTCATTGCCGAAGCCCGAACAAAAAATGGGATAAAAAAACCCCGCCCAATCAGGCGGGGTTTTGTATTCTTTGAAACGGGTTCGGATTAGTGAACCAGTTTGCCGCCGGCTGTCGTCACAGTCGTGTCATCGGACAGTGTGTGCGTGCCATCGGGAGCGGGTGTTTCGGTGCCGTCAGCGCCAACAACGAAAACTTCTTCGCCTTTAACATGCACTTTCGTGCCGTCTTTCAGCGTCAGCTCTTTCACTTCAGCAGCAGCCTCGGCAGCAGCCGGAGCAGCATGTTCTTCAGCGAAAACAGCAACAGGCGCAGCCAAAGCAACAGCAGCGGCTGCCAGTACAAACAGTTTCTTCATTTTCTTCTCCTTAAGGTTAAGACATCAGAGGCATCAAATCCCCCGACGTGAATAAATAGCAGGTTTTTCAAAGGTTAAAAGGGGGGTCAAGCCCTCTGAGAAAAATTTTTTCACAGTTAAAAATTTTTGTTTTCTTTGGAGAAAAAACACGTATAATAAAAGAACGCACGTGTCTCTGGCCCCTCGTTCATCGAGATATGGTTATGCAACGGCGTAAACATTTTTGAACCGAGGGCGGCCAAGCCTTAAACAAGCGGCAACCAAACTCTCAGTGCTTTGAAAGGGTTTACGTGATGAAACGTCAAGTTGCTGCTGAATGGGGCCACACGCCCCCTATAGGATCGTTTCTTGTAGGACTGGCCGCTTTCGGCCAGTGTTCGGCCTTACGTGATTCCGGAACGTCATTGGTGGTTATTCGGTAAGGGTTGCGCTCGTCTCCCGTTTGGGAGGTTGCGGGCGCATGCGTTTGTTCTGTTAAATCAGAATAACGCCTCCTTAACCCTTTAACCCTATGATGTGACTGGATGAAACGATAATGACCAAAGTGGTTTCCTTGAAATCGCATGCTGCGGCTGCCCGACGCCGCCCTGCCATAGATCACGGCGGCGGCGCACGTCTGTTTGGCGACAGCGCCAGCGTGATTGCTCAACTGCGCCCACAGCGCCCCTTGTATATTTTGCGCACAGATAAGCTGACGCGCACGGCCCAGGCTTTTGCGGCCGCGTTTCCGGGTGAAACGATGTATGCGGTGAAAACCAATCCGCATGAAACGGCGATTCGCACACTTTATAAGGCCGGAATCACATCGTTCGACGTCGCCTCGATGGATGAAGTACGGCTTGTGCGCAAATATGCGCCCAAAGCGAAGATGTATTTCATGCACCCAGTCAAGGCGCCTGAGGCCATTGCCGAATCCTATCACAACTATGGCATCCGCCATTTCGTGCTCGATTCTCTGGACGAGCTTTATAAGATCATCCGCGAAACCGGGCTGGCCTCTGACCTGCATCTGTATGTCCGGTTAGCTCTGCCTAAGAACCATAACGCGGCCATTGATTTCTCCGCCAAATTCGGTGCCACCCCGGCCGAGGCCGCACGTCTGCTGCGCAAATGCCGCAGCGTGGCTGAGCGTTTGGGCTTGTGCTTCCATGTCGGTACCCAAACCACCGAGCCATCAGTCTATACCCGCGCTGTAGCGCACACGGCCAGCGTTATCGCTGATAGCGGCGTAAAGATAGATATGCTCGATGTTGGCGGTGGCTTCCCCGTGCCGTATCCGGGCGAGGACGCCCCGAGCATTCAAACCTGTATTGCGACGCTGCAAGAAGCATTAGCAGCCCACGGCCTGTCGCACCTGCCGCTGCTGGCCGAACCGGGACGCGCCCTGGTTGCCGAATCGGGCACATTGGTGACGCGGGTGGAGCTGCGCAAGGACAAGACGCTGTATATAAATGACGGCACCTACGGCGGCTTGTTCGATGCCGGGCCTCTTCTGGGTACGCGCTATCCCGTGACAGCGCATCGCTTGAGCGATAAGAATGGCGGCAAGTTTAAAAAGCCGCTGGCCGATTTCCGCTTCGTGGGCCCGACTTGCGACGGTCTGGATCGCATGGAAGGGCCGTTTGCCCTGCCCGGCGATATCAAACTCGGCGATTATATCGAGATCGGGAATATGGGCGCCTACAGCCAGGGCATGCGCACGAACTTCAACGGCTTCGGCGCGGCGGATCTGGTCGTGGTGACGGATACCTGAAATCAGCAAACTTCAAGCGGGGACACATTAATTTAATGTGTCCCCGTTTTGTGACCTAAAAAAGGTTGGAAAATCATACATAATAGGCTAGAAAGCGCCCATGAAAACACAAAAGAAACCCACCAATAACGAAAAAGCCCGCCTTTTGAGCAAAGAGGTCGAGCATATCGACATCACATCCTTCGATGCGCGGCCGATCATCGCGGCGATGGACAAGATGTCCTTCACCTCGCGCGACCTGGCCCGCGCCACCGCGATCTACAACCAGATGCTGAGCGACAAG